>JAHIKK010000046.1 GCA_018897555.1 Candidatus Omnitrophota bacterium | reverse complement strand
CTCTTTGCAGCAACAAAAAGACCAGGAAATAGTCTCTCTAATACAGCAAAAAGAATCAGAGTTAGCTTCGCTTGAGCAACAGAAGAACCAAGAATTGGACTCTTTGCAGCAACAAAAAGACCAGGAAATAGTCTCTCTAATACAGCAAAAAGAATCAGAGTTAGGTGCTTACAAGTTAAACTTGCAACTAACAAGAAAAGAATTAAATGAAATATATTCCTCTACCGGCTATAGATATCTTTTAAAGCCATTATGGGATTTTCTTTGGCCAAAAAAACAAAGGTTCAGACAACTTTATATGAAAATTAAAAATTTCCCAGATAGATTAAAATTTGAGTTTAAGAATAAAATAATCATAAAAAATAAACTTCTAAAAATAATCCCCAAGCTTACTGAGATTTATTATAGCTTGTCATTCCGAAAAGAAGCCGCAGGTGTTTATCTCAATCACATTAAATATAAAACCTTTCCTCTTCTACCTAAAAGATTAACGTTAATGATAATCAGAAGATGTAATCTTAAATGCAGATTTTGCGATATTGCAGACGTGGATCACAGAAAAGAGATATTACCGAAAGAAGATGCCTTCAGGATAATTGATGAAACTAACAAATTAGGCATAAAAGAGATAATATTAACCGGCGGAGAGCCTTTTCTGCACCCGGACATTTTTGAAATAATAGACTTCATAAATTTAAGAAAAATAAAAATAATCATAACAACCAATGGTCTTTTTATAAAACAAAATATAGAAAAAATTGCAAATTCGAATATTGATTGTATCAGTGTGTCTATAGACGGAAAAGAAAACACCCATGATTTATTAAGAAATCGTAAGGGCGCTTATAGACAGGCTATTGAAGCGATTCAGATCCTTAAAGGTAATAAAATTAATACTTCTGTGAATTTTGTCGTTACAAATATGAATATCTATGAATTAGAGGAGGTTTATAAATATTTTCGCGATCTCGGCATCAAGGTGTCGTTTCTACCGGTTATAAACAAACCTGATTTATTTCCTTCAAAGAAAGAGGAAAGAATAGTTTATGCAAGATTTACAAAAAAATTATTACACCAAAGACACATTTCCATTTATGAATATAAATACCTTAAGACAGCGATTGAAGCTCAACTTAAAAAAAATAATATTTATACACGTTGTTTGGGATTAAATTTTGAATTAGGAATAGACACGGATGCAAACATCTCTCCATGTTGTGTATGGGAAAACAGGAAACCAGAGCTTAACAATTTAGGCAATTCCCTTAAAGAAAACATTGATGAATTATGGCATTCTCCCCAATTTCATAAAGCCAGGGTTTCTATTTTTAAAAAAGGTTGCCAGGATTGTTTCAATCCTTCGATTGTTGATTTGCCAAAAATAGCCGGTATAGATTTTTTGCTCCCAGTAGAGAAAACAAATGAAGGAAATATCACTCCTGGAATTAAGATAAGAGAGACAGCTATAAGAAAGCCCACCCACGTGCATATGAGATTTACAAGTAGATGCAACTTAACTTGTCGTCACTGCGATATTTGGAAAATCGATAAATTTCAGAAATGTGAAATTTCTGTTGAAGAGTGGATGAAAAATATAGATAAGCTGCATAATTGGTTAGGAGGTTTTAAGCTTGACCTTGCCGGCGGAGAGGTGCTTTTGTATAATGGAACGATTCCTTTAATCAAATATTGTGCGAGTAAAGATATAACAGTAAACCTAACTACAAATTCAACGTTAATAGATGAGGCGATGGCAGAAAAGATTACTAACTGCGGATTATACTGTATAAATCTCTCGTTAGATGGCCTCCAAGACAGTCATTGCTATACTCGGAATAATTCAGGCATTTTTCTTAAAGTCCATAAAGCGGCACAAAACTTATTGAAATATCGCAAACAAGATATGCCCTATATCAGCCTCACTACAGTCATTACCAAATACAATCTTAAGCAATTACCAGAAGTTGTAAATTTGACTAAAGAGTGGGGTATTAATAATATCAGCTTTCAAGCTCTTGATCAAAATTTCAGCGCTAAATATCGCAGTGATTGGTTTAAAAATAACGAATTTTGGCCAAAGAATTTCACAGAAACAGAAGAAGCGATAAACAATTTAATACGTATGAAAAAAAGTGGAGTCCGCATAGACAATTCTTTTCCCCAATTAAATGCTTTTAAGAGGTATTATAAGGATCCAATTAAAGAAATCAATAAACAGTGTCTTTCTGGTTGTAAATTCCGCTGAAGCCAGCCAGTAATTCCGGTGATGCCAGCCACCCTAATCACCCTTGAAAAACTGCTTTATAAATAGAATACCACAACCTACTGTTATTAATCAAGATTTTCTGCTTTTTTTCGCATAGAGTCTCCT
>JAHIKK010000045.1 GCA_018897555.1 Candidatus Omnitrophota bacterium | reverse complement strand
GTGGGTTTTTGGTTGTGGGTTGGGTTTGGGTTTGGGTGATTTTGTTTGTAACGAGCGTGCGGTAGCCTTCGAGAGGGTTGTTGACGAAATCACCCGAAGGCATACCGCCCGCTATTAGCTTTAAGTGCTTGGGGGTAAAGAACATACTTAAAAAATAATTCGCAAAATAATTAGCGTAATCAAATTTAGGAAATTCGCATCCAATTGCTAATTTTGTTAAAATTAATTTGAGAATTAATTTATCCATCTAAACTCCTATTTTAGAACCTATTTTGCCCATTCCCTTGTCCGCATGAAGAGTTAAGGCAGTAGCTGCTTCTCCTATGCCAGATAATACCCCTTTAGTCATAAACCAAGCTATCCCTGGAGACATAACCAGAAGCACTCCGGTAACCGTATTAAAATAAGGCTTCTCAAAAAACCAGGAGCTGGTCCCGGAACCCAGTTTTGCCTGCAAGGTTGACATATAGATAGCTGCATAATGAATCAGTGCCCAAACAATGACCCAAGACTTAACCCAAAATAGATAGATAAAATACTCCTTTAAGATCTCAAAAGTTCCGAATAAAAGGCATAATAATAAAGTAAATGGAAATAAGCTATAGATAATCATTACCGCGTAACCCTGTAAGTATGGCAAAGCCTTAATCATAAACTCAGACAAGGTAGTTGAAAAGAACTGCCCTACAAATGATGAAGCATAGGCCAGCCAACTGGCAGGCTGCCTCATCATCCAGCTCAAGCCAATAGCCTTAGGCTCTATACCATAGGCGGTCATATTCGAGGCTATATCTGTAGCTACCTTCTCAGCGTGTCCGGCAAGAAGCTTTATCTTTATTGCCTTATAGTCTATAAAAAGGTCAGTAAATGGGCCCTTAGCGCCTAAGTTGCCTATTTCTGTCTTGATATAGGCGGTTAGCCTTGAATCAAGAACTTCCCAGCGTTTCCTCTGATCCAAATCATAGTTCGTGATTACCTCTTCATCCCCGGGCCACCATTTCTTGGTTATATTTGCTTGAGTCTTACCGTTATTAATCATCCTTCCTAAAGTTTGCGGATAGTCGTTTTTAAGGAAATCCTCCAAGTCTTTTCTTAAGGCATTGTCTTTCTTGATTCCTTCGCTGCTAAAATGCTTTAAATATAACGACACCTTATTTACGATAAAAGGGTTGTTTAGATAGTTAAAATCTTTCTGCTGAGTAACCTTGGTAATAGCGCTTATCGTGCCATAGACAATGGCATTATAACCCTGGCTTATTACAACAAGCCCTAAGGACCCGGCTCGAGCTTTACCGGTATCAATAAAGGCGTCTTTTAAGGCCTCCTGGGTACTGGTGCCTTTCCAGCCAGCTACTTCCATAGTAGAAGTTGCATCTTCAAGACTGCCCATAGGTTTAATAAAAATAAATAAAAAAATGCAAAACATCATTAAATAACTCCATAAAACTGAAAAATCTGTTTCTTTAACTGATCTCCACAAAGCGGTCAACATTCCAATAAGAAAAACAACTGCTCCTATCTGGGTTTCAAAAAACAGAAAATCTATTATTGACTTGGCGTTAACCAAACCAATAACTTCAAAAGCTGCTTCTGTAGGTGATATACCTGTTGGAATCATTTTCTATACCCCTTTTAAATAAACTAGGCACGCTAACGCGTAAAAAGCCTAGTAAATCCAAGTAAATAAAAAAGACAGTCTAATATTAAACTGCCTTTAACCCTTTGGCGCGTAACTTGTTAACTCAGCTAATTTGTCTTGATATACTTCTTGAAGAAAAGGTAGGATAGTCCTGTGGTAACGAAACCAGCGGTCAACCAAAAGTTTTCACAAATACCTTTTTGCTCATATTAAATTAGAAACTTTTAGCTATTGTATTTTTAATATTCTTCATAGCTTAATCCTCTCGTCATTCTGAGGCGCGAAGCGCCGAAGAATCCATAATCAAACATCACAACTTTGCATCATGGTAGCTGTCCCTGGAATTGCGGAATTGTAGCTGTCCCCGGAATTCTCCCAACCAGATAAACAAATTTCTCCCTAGAAATTCGAAAATTCGGGGGACAGCTACCATAATTATTCATTACTATGTATCTTTGGATGAGGACATTCCCCAAAGTGCCACCCTAACGGATTCGTTCTCCTTGCCTAGGGTGCCCCTTTAAGGAACATTCCTCGTTCTTTACATAAAAATTATGTCTCAAAACACGATGAATACAAATTTCACTACCAACGAAACTCGTTATAATCTTCCGATATATTTCTCAATGTTAAAAGAAAAAAAGATAGAATCCTTTTTCAAATACAACGGATGCCGAGGATGACATTGTCATCCTCCCAAACAACTATTAATTGTTTTTTATTGTCTATTCTTGATACTCATACCTCCCCATCAGTGCATCGAAGCTAGCATTCAAAAGAACGGCATCGTGCGGAATGAGAACGTATTTCCAAGGCTTACCACCATTCTGCGTCGTAAAGCGTGTAGCGTTCTGACAATAATGCAACGCAGCCCGTGCCTTTGACTTAACCTCAATATCATCCAAGTCTTTACGCATCTTGGTTTCTACGAGGTAAATACAGCTCGCCGTTTCAACTACGAAATCTGACTCGCAATTCAAGGGACAGCTACCATAATTATTAATCATCATGTGTCTTGGGGCCGGGTTTCTGTCGATGCAACTTTCGGCCGCTTATTGCTTCTAGTAAATCAATAAAGCTCTTATCCCCTAACGGCCTTCCGGTATTACAATGATTCCGTAATAATGTTAAATCTTTTTCGTCGTCTTCCTCGCTAAGATAATCCGCCCAATTTTTTATTTCATCGGAAACAAAATTCCTATCCACAATCTTATCATTTCCTTTTTCTGCGTGGATTTTAGCGCTTGACCAGGGATAATCCCAAGCGTGTTTTACTATTTTAGCACGCACGGGGTTTCGTTCAACATATCTTATCGCTGAGTACAAATGGGGTTCACTTAAAGGATAGGATTTAAACCTTCCCTCCCATAGGTGTCCACGCCAGTTCTCTCTGAAATTTATCCTGCGGCTGTATCGCTTCTGAGATTCGCTAAAACCATCCGCAAAGCTGGTTTCTTGTTTAGGAACAGCGATAAGATGAACGTGATTATCCATAAGGCAATACGCCCAAATACTAATTCCTGCTGGTTTAGCATGTAAATAAAGGTAATCTAAATAAGCCTTGCGGTCGTCATCAGAAAAAAATACCGGTTGACGACGATTACCTCTTTGTATTATATGATGTGGGATACCAGGTATGACTACCCTAGCCATTCGTGCCATAGGGTTAGTTTAACAAACATATAGACATTGTCAATCCGAATTATGGTAGCTGTCCCCAAAATTACAGAATTAGTTAAGGCGAGATTGTAATTTTCATACTACCTTTAATTCTGAAAGCCAGTTATTAAAGTCAATCAAATCTAACGCCGTACGAAATTCCCCATCGCCCGCAAAGAGCAAAACATCGCCATCAGGAACCTGAAGTTTCCGGTGCTTGGTATGAGTATCTCCTATAGCGACTATCCGCATTGCCCCCTAACTCCATTCCATGTTTCTTTTTGGCGCTATTCATCGCCACTCACCAATTATTTAATGCCTTCCATCGCTTTATTGATCCGTTCAAGCGCATTATCAAGATCGAAATTGTCGCGCTCAACCGGAGACAAGACGTCGAATAACTCAGCTTTGATACGAAAGCGCATATCTTCAATTTCTACATTCTTACGCCCCATATTGACGTAATATTTCGTTAAATCCGTATCTCCGCCATCTTCCTCTATTTTTTTCTTAAAAAGTTTAACTACCTCCCCATCCGTAATATTGAACTTGTTGCGAATGATAAAATCAAGATCGTAAAAATCGCGCGGGGCGATCGTCTCTCTTAAAGCCGCGGCACGAAGTTTCTCGCTTACAATTTCATTAAGTGACAAGCAGGCGACCTTTCCTCCGTCAAAAAGAGGCTCCCCTGTAAATGGATGCGTATACGTGTGATGAACTTGCCGTTTTTCTACCAGATCGATCGGGTTAAATCTTAAGCCAATTTCAAACTTAACTTGTCCTTCGTTCGGACGCAAAGCTGACTGATAGGAAAAATAATACACATATTGCTTTGACTCGTTCCTCCCGGGATTTCCAGAATCAACAATCTTCATGTCGAACTGTTCCACAAACTTTGAGATCTTATCCTTCACGGGCTGGATGCATTTTCTCCGCTCTCCACGGGTTGCCTCATACCGCGGAAGCTTCATGCTAAAATCAAGGTCCTCGCTCAAACGATAATATGCATAATAAACCTTATTCAGGCAGGTCCCGCCCTTAAAAATAAGGTCTTCACTAAGCTCATGCACCCGGGAAAGAATCAAGGTCAGATAGTAATCTTTTTCCAATAGGGGCACCAGAAAACCTTTTTTCTTTGCCGCCCGTTCCAATGTTTTTACAAATTCATCTTTATTCTTGTGAATCATTGATGATAACTCTCCACTTCTTATTGAGTGTACCTTTACGTGATCCAGTAAACGTAGTAACCGCGGTTTTTTTAACGCTATTGACAAGAGGTTTTAGCATAGCATCCGCAAGGTTTGATTCCTCAAGAATCAGCCCAATACGTTTCCTCGTTTTTATGTTAGGGAATCGCACAGCATATTCCACCAGCTTTTTTATGTCGCACTTTTTCTCCATTACAATTTTCTTTAATACTGCCCCAGCAGTCTTGATCCCGCCAACGGGCTTATTAAAATAAATCAAGTCGATCAATGTCCGTTCTTTAGAACTGATAATGACATCAGTGTCCTTGACCTTGATCGCTTCCAAACCATAAAAACGACTTTCAGGGATCCTTATGAATTTGTAGGAAATACCGCAGACAATCTTCTCTGTACGGATAGTAGTATTAAGGACATAGACCGTCTGGAAGAGTTGTTCGGTAAAGCCGTAATAATTGAACAGAGTTGAATAGCCAACGTAATAATTCTTTTTTGGAAAAAAAAGCGGCGGGATAAGCAATTCATCAATACCGGTTCCTTCCGGGCCAGCCTCAAGCGGTGAGAATGCATAGGTGCCGCGTTTAATAGCAGTAAGTATTTTCTTCTTCTTAAGCCGGAAAACAATCTGTTTCCTATCCGCAGGAGAAAGATTAAACAGACGATCAAGATATTCTACTGTGACAATCGTTTTCTTCTCGTATGTTAGACGAGCAACGATATTGGTCTCAATTGGCCCAAAAGTTTTAGATGTATTATTCGGTGTCATAGGTTATCTCCGGCATAACTTTCATACCCTTTTTATACATATCAAGTTTACCATACATTTTTTTCCTGTCAATTGGAATATTCAGCTCAAGACGCTCAAGACACATTTCTGCTGTCGCGATAACTATATACTTTTTGCGACACGCGTCCTCGTATGCATATTTATTACATTATTTGTAACATCCGTGCATTAGCAGATGGGGCCATTAAATGTCCACTCGCCAGTAGACATTTCAATTTAGTGGACATTTACGTGTCAACCTATGTCACTCAAAAACGGCCTTTTTGACCATCCCTGACACCTGCAGGACACCCTTAAAACCGCCTGTTTACCGTCTAGGAACGATTGTTTTCGCCATTCTGACCATTGATGCCCAAAGCCCCCGTTGAATTGACATTGACATCGATTTTTTTGACCATAATCACTGACAACCCGCGCCTCGCCCGACCCCTACCCGACACCCGCTTCCAAGGACCCGTAAGCCCCGTTAGAGACCTATGTGCTCTAACGGGGTAAACAAAAAACCCTATTCCTATGCCGTCCGGCACAGTCATAGGGATTTAATCCGTCGCTGGCTTAGATCCTTCGCCCTGCGGGGCTCAGGATGACTCATGTGTTAATCCGCCCCCACTGCCCCTCGGCAAGACTGCGCATCGTCCTTCGACACTGCTCAGGACGATGGTGAGCAAGCGAAGCGCGTCGAACCATCGTGCTACTGTTAATTGGACAACGGCCATCCGAAAGTCCGGATAAAGTCTTTTTTACACATTCTAAATTTTCCCAAAATTCAGGATGTTTCACTATTTCAGATTATCTTCTGTATACATAGACAACTCCAAAAGATGCTCTAAAAGCTTCTCTGGAGGTTCGCCAATAAAATTCTGAAGCACGAGTTCTTTCGCAAAAAGACGCAATATGTAACGCAGCTTTCGCATTCGCTCTCTACCGGCATAAATAAAGTCGCGATGGCCGCTATTTATTATGATAATATTTCGTTTTTCATCGTAACGAGAACGCCAAACCTGTCCGGCTGCGCTTTCCAATGTATAAGTCGGTAAGCCTTTTTTTGAGAATTCACCGCTTTCAACAGGCATTTTCATTAAAGAGTCAACTGTCGTAATTATACTTTCGATTTCGCATATTGTTTCTTGCTGCCGAGCAGTAAGTTTCAATTTACATAGGCCGGGTTCAGATGGGGCATTAAAGACAACAAACTCTCCTTCTTTTTTATCAAGTTGTCCGTTTCCTTCAATGATTGACCATTCATATGAAAGGTTTTGCTCTATCTGGCGCCTGCTTCGGTCTAGCCCGACAGCCCGGAAAGTTTTAGTTGAATTTATAGGCACAATGGCCGAACCAGGTTGAATCCTAACAGAAAACAACGGCCCTGCGACTTCAAAAAATTCCTTTTGCGCTGCCTGTTTTTTCCCGCTATTTTTTGCCACTTCAATAGTTAAAGCATAATCTTCAGTATTGTTTACGGATAAACCTGGAGATTTGATTTTTCCGGGAACATCAAACCAATCATATTCTTCCTGAGGCAAAATAAGCATGGCGTCTAAAATCGCTTTTTGTACAGAACGAAGTGTACTCTTGCTCACGCGTTCTTCTTCGGCCTTGCTTTGTTCCGCTGCTATCAGATTCAGCCGTTCTTTAAGGTTGATCAATGAATCGCAGAATCCTGCAAAACGCTCATCGTGAATAATCCCGTCCCGCGTGCCTGGAGTAAGATGTAAAAAAGGAACATCAATCACCCCTTGAAAATATCTGCTTGTCCACGGCTCGCATTGGAATAGGTCCAGAACAGTAATGTCGGGTAATACGCGCGTCCCGGAACGAAAAAGACTAATACAGTTCTCCGGTTTTTTCTCGTAAAGATATAACTCCTCGTAAATATCACCAAAAGGAGTAGTTATCTGAGGCAAATCATGGATAAGCCGGCCCTCATACTGGCGAGGCTCAACATCAAACTCAAGCCGGCTGGTCCGGTCAATTATTCTAATTTTAACACCTGAATGTCTGATTCTGTCTCTAAGCTCAGAGGCCAGATAACGCTGAATTTTCTCGCCGTTAAGAGTGCGTATCCCGGAAAGTAAATGAGAGATTGTTAATTGAGTGCCTTTTAGAGACACGAGCCGGGGCCGGGGAATAACAACGTAACCAGGCTCGCCTTTTTTCATTTCCATCTGATACGCTTTTCCGGCTTTACCTGATGATACCATCATTAATTTGTGCCCTACTGTCCAGAAACTCAAAAGACCTATGCCAAATTCCCCTTGAATATTTTGCACGCCATTCTCTTTTAACCTTCGTTTTAGAGAATCGCATATATGAGTAGCAACGTACTTAAAATCAGGGATACCATCTTCAGTACATGGAATTCCTTGCCCGTCGTCAATGACCTTCAAATACTGTAGGTCTCGCTCTTTGCCCCTGATAATGGTAACATGGCGCGCCTGGGCATCAATACTATTCTCCACAAACTCGGCAATTGCTTTTAAAGGATTGGTCTGAGAAAGAGCAATAATGGTTATAGCGTTCCAATCATCGCCTATGCGTAAACGGCCACGTTCACCCCTACCTTTTCTGCTCATCTGATAGCATCTCCTCTATGGAATTAATTTCCTTGAATACCTTACTCAATCTTCGCGCCAAAGTCGTCTTTCCGGCACCAGGGAGACCGATAATATGTATAATAGGGATTTCTTGTTTATGCATATTTTATTTCCAATATAAACCCTTATTCCAAATTTCACTGTAGAGGCGTTTGTCTAAATCAAAATTACTTCCGAAACCAGATGCTAATACCGTGCGGTATTTTCGCCCGGCATATTCAAACTTGTTAAAACTATTCTGTTTAAACAAATAATGCGGAATTTGCGTCTTTTTGCCTAATAGCATTACTTTGTTAAAAAGTATTTTTATTTCAGATTATTTTCAAAAACTGTCTTTATATAACTTTTGTAAATACATAACTTACGTCATTTCAATGCGT
>JAHIKK010000011.1 GCA_018897555.1 Candidatus Omnitrophota bacterium | reverse complement strand
TAAAAGTGGCAGTGATCGCGCTTGCCGCGGTTGTATTACCAATACCCATCTCACCGATGCCAACTATATCAACACCCTGCTTAAACTCCTCTTCAAAAATCTCAATCCCCGCCTCAATTGAACGTAATGCCTCATCGCGCGTCATTGCCGGGCCTTCTGCCATATTTTTTGTGCCATAATTTATTTTCCTAATTATAAGCCGCCGATCAGGCTTAAGGTCGCTGGCCACCCCTAAGTCCGCGACCACCACACGTGCGCCAGCATGGCGCGCCAACACATTGATCCCCGCCCCGCCGCTTAAAAAATTATAGACCATCTGTCCGGTTACTGCCTGAGGGAAAGCACTTACCCCTTCTATAACTACGCCATGATCAGCAGCAAAAGTAAAAATTATCTTTTTTTCAAGCACAGGGTTTTCTTTACCGGTAATACCCACGATCAGCCTTGCTATTTCTTCCAACTTCCCCAGGCTTCCGGGCGGCTTAGTAAGAGCATCCAACCTCTCTTGAGCTCTTTTCATTTTGCTTATATCCACAGACGTAATCTGCTTTCTTATAGCATTAATTCTATCCATTTTCTTTTCCCTCTACTCTACCCTGCTTCTGTAAATTATATTCGTATTTGAGATTATTCAACGGCTCATCACGCAAGAGATATTCCAACTTTCCCTGCGCGATCATTTTAAAAGCGTATTGAATAACCTGCTTGTAAAAATCGCAGAATACCGATTTCTGATACATATTGCCCAAGGAATGAAGCTCCGCCGGGCACGGGGCGCCACAGATATTTCTTAATACGCATTGCGCGCATTCAGTTATCTTTTCTACTGTCCGTGAGCGCACAGAAACAAAAGCAGGCGACCGCATTGCCTTATCTATACTGTCCCTAAAGATATTGCCTCCGGAAAATCCCTTAATACCGGAAAATTCACCGCAGGGAACCATCTCACCTTTCGCCGTGATGGTAAAAAAACATCTTCCTCCGCCGCAAGGCGAAAGATCACACATCAACCTGCGGGCTTGGGGGGCGACTATAGCCAGGATAGTGTTGGCGAAATTACCAACGATAATCTTATGGCCGGTATTAGAGGTTAATTTAACTGCCGTTTCTACGGCTTGAATAAAGTATTTAGCAAAATCATTCTCATTGGGCTTCAGAAGAGAAACCGGAACACGCGTAAACCTCACCGGATTCAGAAGAACGCAGGGAACTTTCTTTTTATGTAAAAAACGCACTAACCCCGGCAGATCTTTTACATTATACTTAGTTACCGTGGCAATAACATTAAGGCCATTATATCCGTTAAACCAATCTAGCGCCTTAACCGCTTGAGCAAAATTACTCCCTTGCAGCTCAGAAGGCCTCTGGCGCTGATTAACCGAAGGCCGATGAGAATCAAGAGAAATTCCTACCCCGACAAGATTTTCTTTTAAGAAATCCACATCTTTCTTTTCCAGAAGAAGCGCGTTTGTCTGCAGGCCAAACTTAAAAGTATTCTTGTATTTTTTTATTGCCTGAAAAATTATATCTTTTACTAAAAGCGGCTCACTGGCGTGAAAAATAATAACCTGTTTTTTCACACTGCCCTTAAAATACCGCGCTAGTTTATTAAGGATGAAATCAAGCTCAACATAAGTCATCGAACGGCCGCTTTTTCTAGACTTAACCGAAAGATAACAATAAGTGCAGCTGGCGTTACACTTATCCGTAGGGTCAATATAAATAGCGGTAAGCTCTTGGCTTAAACGAAAATCATTCATCCGCTTCAAAAGGCCATTTTTATGCCTCTGATATAAAGCCAAGACATCCTCAGGAATAAAAATTGAATCCTTAGATGACTTTTTTACCTGCGCCCAGAAAAGGCTGTCCGCGTCCACAATAACAGACCGGTCGTTGTTTTCCCAAATATCTAAACCTTTAGCCATAGATTTCCTTATGTTTTAAAGCAGCGCCTTATCTTTACGCACATCTCCATACATCACAAAGTGCGAAAGGCCATTAGCAGTTTTAGCACATTTAAGCCGATATGCAATGCTACCTGGCTGTGATTGGTTATTATTACGGTTGCTTTTTGAAACACCCTTTTTCTTTTTTGTATCCACGGCATCCTCCTTTTTTTACTTCAGTTTCCCTTTAATATTCAATGGCAGCCCCGCCACCATAAACAAAACCTGGCCCGCTTGTTGAGCTGCTATCTGATTTACTCTACCCGCGATATCACGGAACTCTCTACCCAGCTTATTCGCAGGAACCAATCCTAGGCCTACTTCATTAGAAACCAAAATTACCCTTACTTTCTTCTTGATTAAAACAAGCAATAGCTCTTCAATCTTTTCAAAAATCTGCTTCTGAGTATTCTTGGAAAGAATAAGATTTGAAACTAGAAGAGTTAAGCAGTCAATAAGGATACAATCAAAGCTATTACTTAACTTCCCGATTAATGTTGCCAACTCCCTGGGCTCCTCAAAAGTCTCCCAATGTTTTGGTCTTGTTTCCTTATGCAACTTAATACGCTGGCGCATTTCTTTATCTAGGCCCTGGCAAGTAGCGATAAAAGCGACTTTTTTGTATCTCTTAGCCAGGCTCAAAGCATGAGAACTTTTTCCGCTGCGCGCCCCGCCAAGGATCAATGTTATTTTCTTCATCATACTCCTTAGGGACGGTTCTCAACTCAAAACAGAACTGTCCCCCTTTTAGGGGACAGTTTTCCTTTGTTTTGAGAACCGTCCCTGGATCAAATTAAAGTCCTTCAGCATAAGCTTGTTGTTTTTGTGTTCAACAACGGTTACGCTTGCCGCGGAAGGAACATGTCTCCAGAAATTCCTGCTCTTCAGTATGCTGCTCACAAATATGCCAATTACCCCGCCGTGACAGACCACAGCAATGGTTTTGCCGCGATTAAAACGAAGTATTTTATTTATAGCGCTCCCAACCCTTTTTTTAAAAACTTGAATAGATTCAGCATTCGGGATTCGACCCTTATAGGGATCAATCAACCACTTTTTATAAATCTCAGGGTATTTTTCCACAATCTCATCATGTTTTAACCCCTCAAACACCCCAAAATTAATCTCCCTTAAACCTTTTGCTCTAGTAAAATCACTTCTTCCGAAAAGTATGGCTCTAGTCTGAAGCGCACGTTTCCTATCACTGCAATAAATTCTATCAAAACTGATCTTATTAAGGCTCTTGCGCAATTTAATAACATCAAACTTACCCTGACTACTTAAGCTCACATCTTTATATCCGCAATAACGCCCCTCTTTATTCCATTCGGTTATACCGTGACGGATTAAAATAAGTTTTGTCGTCATTATTTCTCCCTCAAAAAATAAAAACCCGACCTAGTACGTTTTGTACTTGGATCGGGCTGCACCCTAATAATACTTTGGCCCATTCCGCGAGGCAATACATTCTTAATATAGGCAGGTCTTCTGGCTTGAGTCTCATTCTACTTGCCGCGCCTTCCCATCCTGACATCTGTCAGCACAGTGGCTTTTGCAGCTTTCGTCAACTCTTACAGCGGCGGGACCGCATCCGATTATACGGATTTCCCTTAACCTATATTACTAATCTTACTTCTTTTACCTTAACACTCAATAATAATTTGTCAACAAATTTTCTTAATTATAATATAATGGGGACGCGTCCAAAGGGGACACCTTAGGCGATTCTAAGTGCTTTATCTACAATGGGATCGTACGCGCGTTGCAAGTGAATAAACGAGGCATACGCCTCCCTGCGCTTAATATCGGTATCCGCCATATCTAGATAGAGTGGATTTGACAGCGCAATAATCTTATCAGCGGCACATTTAGCATAATAATGATAGCTACTCCAGGGATATTCTGTTACATCCACTACTATCTTAGCGCGAACCGGGTTACGCTCAATGTAGCGAGCGCACTCTAAAAGATACGCATCGTTATCAATCAAACGACTCTTATAGCGGTTCTGAAAAACAAAACCCGCTGACTTGTATTTCCTGCGAAACTTGGCGGCATAAACCTGTAGGATTGCTTTCATAAACACAGGTAAGTCTGAAGCTATTTCAGCCTTCATCAGCAGGTGCACATGATTAGGCATTAGGCAATAGTTCATCACGAGCACCTTAAATTTATTTAAATAAGTCGCTACAATCCCAAGGAACAATTCGTAATCCTGCTTGTAACGGAATAACCTCCTACAATCTATCCCCCGGGTAACAATATGATAATATCCTTGATCAACCAACACCCGCGCTGTTCTTGGCATACGACATCCCCTCCTTCTACTAGTCAGTACTTTGTTAAAAAATATTTTTCTTCCCGATTATTTTTAAAAACTGTCTTTATGTAACTTTTGAAAATACATAACTTACGTCATTTCAATGCGTTGCGTCAAAATTCTTGTTGATTTTCCTTCCTAACCCCTGC
>JAHIKK010000044.1 GCA_018897555.1 Candidatus Omnitrophota bacterium | reverse complement strand
TATGAAGGTTGTACAGATAAAGAAGATGCATTTACTAGAGAGAGATATTTAAAGACAGGGATGGGTAAACGTTATCTGAATAATCGGCTGAAGCGTTTCCTATCTCTAACGGGGTAAACCCCGTTAGAGATTACGGCTCATGGTATATACCTACGTAATCAAGAGCAAAAAGGACAATAAGTTTTACACTGGCACAACTAGTGATTTACGGAAACGCTTCAGAGAGCATAATGAAGGAAAAGTAATATCGACTAAAAACAGAGGACCTTTTGAACTAATATATTATGAAGGTTGTACAGATAAAGAAGATGCATTTACTAGAGAGAGATATTTAAAGACAGGGATGGGTAAACGTTATCTGAATAATCGGCTGAAGCGTTTCCTATCTCTAACGGGGTAAACAAACGTGGGAAAAAGAAAACGCAGGGGAAAGCTCAATTGGCGTTCCAAGAAAGCGAATAAAGGCAGAAAACCTAATTTAGGTTAAATTCCTACAGATGGTTTTATTCTGGATATTAGCCAGCACATTTTTAGTCAGCCTTATTTCCTTGGTCGGCATTTTTACCCTGGCGATCAAGGAAAATCTGCTGCAAAAGGCGCTTTTTTGCCTGATCGGTTTTTCTGCCGGGGCACTTATTGGCAGCGCTTTTTTGCATATCCTTCCGGAATGTTTGGAAAATAATAAAAGTACCACGGTATTCTCCTATCTTATCATAGGAATTATAATCTTCTTCATCATGGAAAGGTTCTTGCACTGGCGGCATTGCCATGAAGAAGGTGCTTGTAAAACTCATGCCTTTACTTACTTAACTCTAGTCGGCGATGGGTTCCATAACTTTATCGATGGCATGGTAATTGCTGCTAGTTTCATGGCTTCTTTTCAGCTGGGTGTTGTCACTACTTTGGCAATTATCTTGCATGAGATTCCTCAAGAGTTAAGTGATTTTGCCATTCTGGTATATGGCGGGTTTACTAAGAAGAAAGCGCTTTTATTTAATTTTGCTTCTGCGCTGATGGCAATAATTGGAGCGCTCACGGGTTATTTTATCTCTGATTTTGTGCAGGGTTTTTCTAATTTTATTATGCCTTTGACCGCGGGAGGATTTATCTATATTGCCATGTCAGATCTCATCCCGGAAGTGCATAAAGAGAGCAATCAGAAACGTGCTACTTTAGCTTTTGTTGCTTTTTTATTGGGTATTGTTTTCATGGCAGCCGCCAAGAAGTTCTTACCATCTTAGTTAGAGATTAGACTAATCCGCACATTAAATTCTATGAAAATCAAGGCATTGGCTTTAATTTCCGGAGGCCTGGATAGTTTATTAGCCGCCAAGCTTATCCACGATCAAGGGTGTGAAGTTATTGGCCTACATTTTAAAATTCCCTTCTGCAAGATAAATATAAGAGAAAGATTTCCGGAGATCGGTATAAAAATAATCGAGGAGGATTTGGGGGAGGAGTTCCTTAAGCTTATTCAGGAACCGCATTATGGTTTTGGTTCAAACATGAATCCTTGCATTGATTGTAAGATCCTTATGTTTAGCCGGGCCAAAGAATTAATGCCGGTATGGGGAGCTAAGTTTATTATTACCGGCGAGGTGCTTGGCCAGCGGCCGATGTCCCAAAATAAGCAGGCCCTAAAGTTAATCCGGCAGAGAAGCGGCCTGGATGATTTGTTATTGCGGCCGCTCTCGGCGCAGTTTTTCCTCCCTAGTTTAGCGGAAAAAGAGGGTTGGGTTAAAAGAGAGAAACTGCTTAATTTTAACGGCCGCTTGCGTACCCCGCAGATGCGGCTCGCTCGGGATTTAGGCCTTAATCATTACGCTACTCCTGCCGGGGGGTGTTTGTTGACTGACCCTAATTTTTCTAAAAGGTTAGTCGAACTCTTGGCGCATGATGAATTAAATCTGGAAAATATAGAGCTTTTAAAAGTCGGCAGGCATTTTCGTTTAGGGGAGAATACCAGATTGGTGGTGGGCAGGGATGAAGGTGAAAATATTCAACTTGCGCAGTTAGCTCAAGCAGGTGACTATTTATTTAGCCCGCAGAAAGATCTCGCCGGCCCTACCGCGTTGGCCAGGGGATTAATTAATCAAGAATTAATTTTTTTATCTTCCCAGATAACTTCTGCCTATACTGATACTTTAGGCCTAGAGAAAATAGAGGTACTTTACCGGCAGGTTCCTTTAGTTAAAGATAATGTGCAGCAGATATCCCCTTTGCCAAAAGAAAGGTTTGCGCATCTATTCATATGAAAGAAGCCCAGCTTTATACCCGCCTAAAAAACCTGCAGGTGCATTGTCAGCTTTGCGCGCATAGTTGCAAGATTCCGGAGGGTAAATTTGGTTTTTGCGGAGTAAGGCAGAATATTTCAGGCATCCTTTATACGCATAATTATGCTAAGCTTGTAGCCGCTAACATCGACCCGGTTGAGAAGAAGCCGCTGTATCATTTTCTTCCCGGTACATCAACTTTTTCCATTGCCAGCGCAGGGTGCAATTTTCGTTGCGGTTTCTGCCAGAATTGGCAGATTTCCCAGGTTGATTTTAATCATCAACAACCGCCGCCAGAAGATTTCAGCGCAGATAAGGTTGTAAAATTGGCTCAGCAGAATAATTGTAAAAGCATCGCTTATACTTATACCGAGCCAACGATTTATTTTGAGTTTGCCTTAGAGACAGCCAAGCTGGCTAAAGAAGCGTCCTTGCGGAACATATTTGTGACTAACGGCTATATGAGCCAGAAGACAGTTTCTTTGCTTAGCCCATATCTGGATGCCGCTAATATCGATCTGAAGTTTTTTAAGGAGAGTTCTTATCAAAGGATATGTTCAGCTAAGCTTGGCCCGGTGCTTGATTCTATTCAGTTATTAAATGCTGCCGGAGTTTGGATTGAAATTACTACTTTGATTATTCCTGGTGTGAATGATACTCCAGGGGAGTTGACGGCAATAGCCAAGTTTATTGCCGCGGTAAATAAGGATATCCCCTGGCATATCTCGCGCTTTCATGCAGATTATAAGTTTAAAGATTATGCGCCTACTCCTGAACGTACGCTTAAGTTGGCCTATGATTTAGGTATAAGCCAGGGATTGCATTATGTGTATGTTGGTAATTTTGGCGCCTGGGGGCAGGATACTTTATGCGCTAGGTGCCGGAGGCTTTTGATTAAGCGGGATGGATTCAATATATTAGAATCTAATCTGGCGCAAAATAGGTGCGTATTTTGCCAGACAGCTTTACCCGGGGTGTTTAACTAAAGATTAACTAAAGATTGGTGTTGACAGTTTTGGGGGTTAGGATTAAAATAACTCTAATCGTGGATTTAGCCCGCAATTTTACCCCTATTAAGCAATAGGGGTAAAATTTTACCTAGGTAAAATTTTACAACTTTTTATATGGCTCCAGAGAATAAGCAATCAGGACTTTGTTAATTTTCAAGGCGTTGGATAAGCCTCTGGGATTTGATTTTTAAGGTTTCAGCGATAGTTTTGTTCTTTGATAAGAGGCAGGTAGAGTCAATGATGATGAGAGCGGCAATAGCCTCTTTACAT
>JAHIKK010000043.1 GCA_018897555.1 Candidatus Omnitrophota bacterium | reverse complement strand
TTTTTCCATCAATCCTTCGACACTCCTGTGTTATTCCCAAATCGCTCAGGATTGATGGTGAGCAGAATCGAACCATCAATCCTTCGACACTCCTGTGTTATTCCCAAATCGCTCAGGATTGATGGTGAGCAGAATCGAACCATCAAAAATGCCTATAGCCCTGGAACTTAAGTTTAGAATATTCATTTTTAGAATTAATTAATCTTAGGCCGAATGCTTCCGGCAGGATCTCACCGATAACTTTAAAGTGATACTTGGCGCTCTGAATAATTTTATCAGCCTGGTCCCGGGAGGCGGTAAAAAGCAGTTCAAACTCCTCACCCGAACAAAGCGCTTCCTCTATACCTTGAGCCTGTTTACTCAATGGAATAAGGCTTGCGTATAAAACCGCCCCCACCGAACTCTGCTTTAAAATATGCCCTAAGTCGGCAACCAGGCCGTCAGAGACATCAATCATCGCGTTGATTTTAAAATTATTTACTAAAAATTGCGCTTCTTTTAAGCGCGGAGTAAATTTTAGATGCTTACCTTTAATCGCGCCGCCAAAATCACCGGTAACCATAATCAAATCACCGGCTCTTGCTCCCTGACGCAGGCAAAGTTTATTTTTCTGGACTACCCCCAGCATGCTCACGTCAATGATCAGCTTACTGGAGGCGGAAATATCCCCTCCGACAATATTAATATTAAATTTCCCGGCCAAATCCAATAAACCTTTAGCCAAACGGTCAATCTGATGAACCTGCATATTCCCGGATAATCCCAACGCCACTACGGCATGCTGAGGTGTCCCTCCGCAGGCGGCAATATCGCTAATTGATACTGCCAATGCCTTCCTGCCCACAAGCCTAAGATCAGCGGTTTTAAAAAAATCCACCCCCTCAACGATCATATCGCAGGTAAATAATTGATAACTACTCTTATTAAATTTTAAAACCGCGCAATCATCCCCGCTGCCCTTAACCACAGAAGAATTAATCTTAATTTTTTTTTGAAATCTCTTAATTAACCCAAATTCACCGATGTCTTTTAGACGCATTTATTTACCTAAAAAAATTTTGCTAATATTCTTAAAATATGGCGGCCGGATAATTCCTTTATCCGTAATCAAACCGCTGATTAACTGATGCGGAGTAACATCAAAAGCAGGATTAAGCACCCTGGACTTTTTCGGAGCAATATCCTTTTTAAATAAAATACTGGTTATTTCCTCAGGCTTACGCATCTCAATCTTAATACCGGCTTTATCTTTTATTATTAAATCAAAAGTGCTCTGGGGCGCGGAAACATAAAAAGGTATCTTATGATATTTGGCTAAAACTGCCAGATTAAAAGTACCGATTTTATTAGCGGAATCTCCGTTTGCGGCAATCCGGTCTGCTCCGGTAATTACCAGATCGACCTGTCCGTCACCCATGAGTTTAGCTGCAGTATTATCGGCAATTAAGGTAACATCTATGTCTTGTTTATACAACTCCCAGGTAGATAAACGCGCGCCTTGCAGTAAAGGCCGCGTTTCACAGGAAAAAACTTTTATTTTCTTACCCTCTTCCTTGGCCCGATAAATAACTCCCAAGGCAGTGCCATAATCAATGGTTGCTAAAATTCCGGCATTACAGATTGTCAAAACCGTGCTGTTATCTTTAAGCAACTTTGAACCATAAGCACCGATTTTGCGGCAAGAGGCCATATCCTCTTGCATAATCTTTTTACCTTCGGAAAGAATAATTTTTTTAATCTTAGCGACTGGCTGCTTTTTATTATTTGCAGCAACCAGGCAAACCCTTTCAATACCCCAGAATAAATTTCTGGCTGTCGGACGGGAACTAGCAATATATTTAGCCGCTTTATTTAATCTGCGGCTAAACCCCAACCAATCAGAACCACGATAATCTTTGATACCTAAATACATCCCTAAGCCCGCAGCTGCTCCTAAAGCCGGAGCCCCCCGCACCCGCATTATCTTGATTGCCTGCCAAAGATCTTCCAGGCGCTCAATATTAATATACACTAATTTATGCGGTAATTTCGTTTGGTCGATTATCCTGATCTTATTATTTTTATAGTCAATTGTGCGAATATTCATACTTGCATATGTAATAATTTTTACGGGTCCCCGCCACTAAAGCGTTGGCGGGCAGGCTGTCTTGGGTATTTTTTTGCGCTGACGCGCTGCAAAAACACCCAAGCCACCCGCTAGTATCCTTATAATCCTATAAATTTAGCCAAAATACTTTTTTTAACTTTGATCGCTGCCTCCGGACAAGCCTCTTGGCAGCAAAAACAAGCAATACATTTATTATAATCAATTTTAATCCCGCTTTTCCTAAGCATAATACAACTCTTCGGGCAAACCTTTACACAATGGCCGCAGCGCGTACATTTCAAACGCAATGAATAAGGATAATATCTGACTAAAGATTTAAATATTTTCTTTATTATTGGGGGCAAATTAATTACTTTAGCTGAATTTTTCGGTAAAATAAACGGACGAATATTCAACTTATCAATATCTTCACCCTCTATTTTGATGCGATCAATTTTATTCTCTCCCAATCCCCGCATAGCTGCTTCTTTGGTGGTCAATACTTCATAATTAGCAATACCCATTATTTTAGCCATCACCGTATCTAAGGCCACGCAGTCAGAACCGGCAAGCAAAAGGCCAAGCTGGCGGGTTATTCCGCCGGTAGCCGGCCCATCCCCTTCCATGGCTAATATCCCGTCGATAATCGTTAGGGCAGGCCTAGCCTCCTGATAGATATCCACCAGGATCTTAGCAAATTCAGCCGGCGCGAAATAATTCTTATGCAGCTCGGTTTTATAGGTCCCGGAAACCAGGCCAAAAAGATTCTTGATTGCCCCAGTAATTAAAGTAAACTCGTGGGTTTTAAATTTAGGCAGGCTGATTAAATAATCGCATTCATCAAGCCAAACTGTAAGGGGAAATTTATTACGCATCCGGCGTTTATCAAAATTTACCAACTGCACACCCTCATCCCGGCAAACACCGCTGATACCGGTAATTTTATAAACCTCTTCTACGTTTTCAATATACTGCCCCCAAACACTCGGGCCATCACCGACAACAATCTTACAGTTTATTTCCTGTAATAAATGAATAACCGCTCTGACTACTTCCGGATGAGTGGTAATAGCGCACTCCGGCCCCTTGGACATTAAAAGATTGGGCTTGACCAACACGCGGGAGCCGGGCTTAATAAAATTAGCGATCCCGCCTAAAAGATCAACTGTATCCCTTACCGCCTGTTCGACTATTTTAGGCTCATAAGTATCGCATTTAACTA
This sequence comes from Candidatus Omnitrophota bacterium, assembly GCA_018897555.1. Taxonomy (GTDB): domain Bacteria; phylum Omnitrophota; class Gorgyraeia; order Gygaellales; family Profunditerraquicolaceae; genus UBA6249. The sequence goes on along the minus strand of JAHIKK010000043.1, from coordinate 8,683 downwards.
CGGAAACTTTAGCTTTCATTTTAAATAATGGGACCGTTTCTATTTTTCTAGAACTGGACTCGAGAAAAATAGAAACGGTCCCAATTATTCCTTTAAATTAAAGAATTCTTTTGCATTTTGAGTTGTCCTATCCGCAATCTCTTCAAAACTAACCCCTTTAATCCGGCTAACTTCTTCTGCCAGTAATTTTATCTGCAACGGCTCATTGCGTTTTCCCCGGAAACCTTCCGGTGACAAATACGGCGCGTCGGTTTCTAACATTAACTTATCCAACGGAGTTAATTTCACCATATCTCTTAAAGTAGAAGCTTTTTTATCCCGCTGAACCATTTTATTTCCGCTAGCGGGATCCCGCCTACTATTAGATACTCTGGCGGGATAAGTAATATTGCAGGTAAAAGAGATAAAAAATCCACACCCTAAACATTCTTGTAAAAAACTCTCATCTCCGGAAAAACAATGCACCACTGCCTGAAGCGGCAACGCAGCCTTGAGAATCTGCAGCGTTTCTTCTTCGGCCTGGCGACAGTGTACCACTACCGGCAAGTTAAGTTCTTTAGCTAAAGCAATTTGCTTAAGAAATGCCTGCTTTTGATTTTCTTTACCGGATAAATTACGGTAATAATCCAGGCCCGTCTCGCCGATCGCAACAACCTTTTTCCCGGAAGCCATTTGCCTTAACTTGTCTGCTGAAGAAGAATCAAAAGTATCCGCATCATGCGGATGCAAACCCACCGTAGCGTAAATTTCCGGATGTTTCTGAGCCAGCTCATAAGAAGCAGCTGAAGACTCCAAGGTCGCACCAATATTAATAAAATAATTTATTCCTGCTTCCAGGGCACGCCGGATAACCTGGCCGCGATCCGGATCAAAAGCAGAGAAATCAAGATGACAATGAGTATCAATCAACATGAGGAAATTAAATACTTTTTTTAGTTTCAATACGCGGGAACAGGGGGTTACCTTTTTTAATCTTATCGCCGCCTAACTGTAAAATAATCGCTTCAGCTGTCTGCGGCATAAACGGAGCAATCTCCTGTCCCACCGTTCTAATCGCCTCAACCAGCAAACGGATAAAAGCTTTGAGCTGTTGATCCTTAGACTCTTTTAACAAATTCCAAGGCTTGGTCTCTTCAACATATTTATTCGTGATTCCGATAACTTCCCAGATTTTCTCGAGCGCTAAACTAAAATCATTGCTCCCACTTAACCAGACTAGCAAATCTTGCGGTAAAGATTGCATCTTGACTTTAATATTTTCTCCGCTAGCATCATATTTAGTCTTATAAATATCCAATTCCGGAATTATCCCGGCGTAATACTTTTCCACCATGGTCAGTGTGCGGTAAATAAGGTTCCCTAAATCATTGGCCAGGTCTCCGTTAAATCTCTTAATAATCGATTCTTCAGAAAAGTTACCATCTAAACCGAAAGGCACATCCCGCAGTAGAAAATACCGGTATACATCGATGCCGAATTTATCGGCCACTTGGCTGGGATTAACCACATTACCGCGCGATTTTGACATCTTATCTTCATTGATCATCCACCAGCCATGGGCAAATATAGTATCCGGCTGCCTGATGCCTAAGGCCTCCAGCATAATCGGCCAATAAATCGCATGATGCCTTAAAATATCTTTGCCTACCAGTTGCACTACTTTCACATCTTTAGCCCACCAATCTGAACGGTAAATATTCTGCGCGTCAAACTGCCCAACCGCACTAATATAATTAATCAGGGCATCAAACCAAACGTAAGTAACATGCTTTGAGCTGAACGGCAAAGGTATGCCCCAGCTAAGCCGCTCTATAGGCCTGGATATACAAAGATCCTCCAGCTTATTATTCTCTAAGAAACTTAAAACCTCGTTTCTCCTGCTTGCCGGCTGGATATAATGAATCCGCTGCGGATTTTTTTCGGTATCTTTAATATATTTAATCAGCCAGTCCTGGTATTTTGATAATTTAAAGAAAAAATTAGTTTCGCTGATCTTTTCAAGCAGGCGTTTGCAATCCGGGCATAAATTATCAGTAATCTGCGAAAGCGGCCAGAATGTTTCACAAGGGGTACAATACCAACCCTCGTATTTACCCTCGTAAATATCACCTTGAGCATACACAATCTGCAGCGCCTTTTGCACGAATTTAATGTGCCGATCCTGGGTCGTGCGGATAAAATCATCATGGGATATCTCAAGTTTCTTCCACAAATCTCTAAATTGCAGCACTACTTTATCGACAAATTCAACAGGTGAAAGCTTAGCCTCATCAGCTGCTTTCTTTATTTTCTGGCCGTGTTCATCTGTTCCGGTAAGAAACCAGACATTTTCTTTTCCCAAAATCTTACGGTTATAACGCGCCAGGGCGTCTGCGGCAATATTCGTATAGGAGTGTCCGATATGCGGAGAAGCATTCACATAATAAATAGGAGTAGTAATATAGAATTTATTGAACATGCTCTTTTTCCTTATAACTTACCTCAATATAACCACCCTCGTCAAGCTGCACGCTAACTAAGCGTTTAAAAACATTCACATTAATTACCTTGCCCTTACCCTCGGCGGTGTTTAAGTGCTCCCCTTCGCGCGGCAGGCCCTTAGAAAGTATTTTATAAGTTTCATATTCGTAAGATAAACAACACATCAACCTTCCGCATAAGCCGGAAATTTTAGGAGGATTTAACGGTAGCCCCTCTTCTTTGGCCATCTTAATCGTTACCGGCTCAAAATCTTTTAAGAATTTCTTACAGCAAAGCTCGCGGCCGCATGAACCATATCCGCCGAAAAGCCTGGCCTCATCCCTGACCCCGATCTGCCTTAATTCAATCCGCGCCTTAAATACCTTAGCTAAATCTTTAACCAGATTACGAAAATCTACCCGGCCATCGGAAGTAAAATAAAACAGGATTTTGGAACGGTCAAAAGAATACTCCGCCTTAACCAGCTTCATCTCTAATTTATGCTCAAAAATCTTCTTTTCGCAGGCGACAAATGCTTCTTTGGCTTTCATCGCGTTATCTTGAACTTGTTTTAAGTCGCTTTCCCTGGCTAAACGGATTATTTTTTTCGGCGGCTCTTTAGGGATATCCTCGGCGCCGCAATGCGCCTGGCAAGTAGGGATTACGCATCCGCAATCCAGGCCCCGGTCATGCTCAACAATCACCTGATCACCGACTTTTAAAATTAAATTACCTGCCTGATAAAATTGCACCATACCGGAATTATTAAGCTTAACCAGAATCATGCCTTCCATAGTTGCGCTCCTAAATTATGCAAAATTAACTTACTATTAATATTCCTCTCTAAATATAGAGAGCTTTCCGAAAGCGTAGCCATAATCTCATCCAATTGCTTAAAGGAAAACCTGGGAATTAATTTTAGTAAATCACTGTGCCGGTCTAAATGAATTGCCTCTTGGCCGCTTGCGCCGCATTTTAATAAATATATATCCCTGAACCAGGAAGCCAGGATATTTAAACTCACCCGCAGCTGCTCCTTGTTTTGGCCCATAAGATCACGATCCAGCGGTTTACCGGAAAGGATAAAAGAATCAAATATTTTATTCTTCTCCTTAAGTAACGGGGTATCCTTTAATCTTAAGGCTAAACCTAATCTGCCTTCAGCGTAAAAAGCCAGAAAATGCGCGGTGGCTTTATCTAAAGCGTAATTTTTAATCAAAACAGTTTCTAACCGGGCTCTAATCAAAGGGCAGAACTTTATCAGTTTGCAGCGGGAAAGCACGGTTTTGATAATATTTTGAGGCTTATGCGTAATCAGAATAATCAACACATCCTTGGGCGGCTCCTCTAATACTTTGAGCAAAGAGTTGGCTGCCTCGGAATTAAGCGCATGGGCGTTATCAATAATAAAGACCTTAACCCTCCCCTCATATGGCCGGAAACTTGCCTGCCGCAGAATACCGCGGATATCTTCAATTTTTATTTGAGCTTCGCCGTGTTCTATAATATGCAAATCCGGATGCTCTGACTTTTCAATTTTACGGCAGGAATCACAGAGGCCGCACGGTTTATCAGTTTGCCCCGTGCAGTTTAATTCCTGGGCAGCGATTTTAGCAACCATCCGTTTGCCGATCCCCTCCGGGCCGCTAAAAATATATGACCCGGAAAAACGGTTATTTTCCAAATGCGCCTTAATAATAGTTAATGGCCGGTCATGGCCCAAACAATCGCTAAAGCGCATTCACTATCTCCCTGATTTTATTTTGCGTCTTAAACTTATCTTCCAACACTTTAACCACCTTAATCCTTTGCGGCTCTTCTTTAGCCAATAGCAAGTACCCCTTCCTAACCTTTTCATGATAATTTACTGAACGCTGCTCAATGCGATCCCGGCAATTCTCCCGATGCTTAAGCCCGCTTTTTACCGGTAAATCTAAAAGAATAGTTAAATCCGGTTTGATGCCTTGCGTAGCAAAACTGCCCAAAGTTTTAATTAACTTTATGTCTATACCTAAACCAAAACCCTGATAAGCAATGGTCGAATCCAGAAATCTATCGCAAATAACTATTTTTTTAGCCTCTAGCGCCGGTTTGATTATCTCCTGAACCACCTGAGCCCGGGCAGCCATATAAAGCAAAGTTTCTGCTTGCGCGGATATCCTGCTTTTAGGATCAAGTAATATCATCCTGATCATCTCACTTAGCCCTACTCCGCCTGGTTCACGCAGATAAACTACCTTATGCCCCCTAGCTTTAAGATAACTAAAAAGCATCTCTGACTGCGTGCTCTTGCCGCAGCCTTCAGAACCTTCAAATGTAATAAATTTACTTTTCATATTAATACCTTAGCGGGTCCTGCCACTGCGGCACCCTACCGTGCTCACTTACGTTGCGCGCGGTAGGGGACCCGCCTCCGTGTCACCCGCTATAACTTTTTACGCCAAAATGTATTGCCGTCTTTTGTATCTTCTAAAATAACGCCTTTTACTTCTAATTCTTTTCGCATCTTATCTGCTAAAGCAAAATTCCCTTCTTTACGCGCCTCGTTTCTTTCAAGAATCTTAGATTCAATTTCGTAATCTGCGTTAGGAAGCTGTAATTTTGTTAATGAAAGACCTAGAATTGTTGATAATTCTGCTACGGCGTATTCGGCTGTTTTAACAAAAACAGCGTTATTCATATTCTTATAAGTCAAATTTACTAAATTAAATATACAGGATAAAGCTTGTGGAGTATTGAAATCATCGTCCATAGCTTTCACAAACTCATTCTTAATTCCGTTAATTTCTTCAATCCCATTACTAATAGAAGCTTTAGAATAAGCTACATCCCGGGCTTTCCGGATAAGATTTGAAATCCTATCCAATGCTTGTCTTGTTTCTTCGATTTTTCTGTCATTATAATCTATGGGATGTGCATAATGTGCAGATAAAAAGAATAATTTTAAAATATCTGTATCTTTATATTTCTCTATAAAATCCTTAATGGTTATAAAATTCCCCAGAGACTTAGACATTTTCTGGCCATTAATTGTAAGTAGGCCGTGATGTATCCAGTATTTGGCGAATTGTTTACCGGTTGACGCCTCTGCCTGCGCGATTTCATTTTCATGATGCGGAAAAATCAAATCCCTGCCTCCGGCATGAATATCCAAAGTTTCAGTTTTCAAAAACTTTTGCGACATAACCGAACATTCGATATGCCAGCCCGGACGGCCCGGTCCAAAAGGACTAGGCCAGGAAGGCTCATTTTCCTTTGATTTTTTCCATAACGCGAAATCTAACGGGTCATGCTTTAACTCCGAAGGGCCTATCCTCACTCCTGTCTCCATTTGATCTATGCTTTGCCCGGATAGCTTACCGTAGCTGGGAAATTTTCTCACATTAAAATATACATCGCCGCCTGCCGCATAAGCATAACCTTTATCAACTAATGTTTGTATATACCTAACCATATCCGCGATATTTTCGGTTGCCCGCGGTTCAAAATCGCCTTTTTCAATACCCAGTACATCTAAGTCTTCATAATATCTGCCGATATATTTTTCCACCAGTTCCTGCCACCCAACCTTAAGCTCGTTTGCGCGGTTGATAATTTTATCATCAACATCGGTAATGTTGCGCACAAATGTAACATCAAAGCCCCTGTATTTCAAATATCTTCTGATTACATCAAAAATATAAAGACTGCGGGCATGGCCGATATGGCTATCGTCATATACGGTTACACCACAAGTATAGATATTTACTTTTGGGTGGTTTAGAGGGATAAACTGCTCTTTTTTTCTGGAAAGGGAGTTATATATAAAAATAGGCATGAAAAAGCACCTTACTTCTTTTCTAGATTTTTAATTCTATCCTGCAGCTCTTCAATGGCCTGCATAATCGGATCCAGAATCCGGGCATGATCCAGGCTGATATCCATTTTCTTACCATCCTGCTTGGTAATCCTACCGGGAACACCGATCACCGTAGAATTCGGCGGGACATCTTTAACCACTACCGCGTTTGCTCCGATATAAGAATTATCTCCGATGACAATATTACCCAGGACCTTGGCTCCGGCGCCAATGACCACATTATTGCCGACAGTGGGATGGCGCTTTCCCTGGATAATCCCGGTACCGCCTAAGGTTGAGCCCTGATAAAGCAAGACATCGTCTCCGATAATGGCAGTTTCTCCGATGACCACCCCAAAGCCATGGTCAATAAAAAACCGCTTGCCGATAATCGCGCCGGGATGGATCTCAATACCGGTAAAGAATCTGGCAATCTGCGATAGAGAACGCGCCAGAAAAAATAACTTTAACCTGTAAAAAAAATGCGCAGCCCGGTGATAAATTAAAGCGTGCAGCCCGGGATAAAGTAAGATTACCTCCAAGAAACTCTTGGCCGCCGGATCTCTTTTTTGCGCCGCCCTGACGTCGGCATAAAAAAATACCCAAATAAGCACCAGCTTAATTACAAAAATTACTAATAATATAATTAAAATATTAATCAGATAATCCATACTACTCTCCTCTAGTTAAAGAAGCTGTCGCGTAACAAGCAATTGCTTCCCGCTGGCCCACGGCATCCAATCCTTCATTGGTTTTTGCCTTGATGTTTAAAACATCCTGAGCAATACCCAGAAGCGCGCAAATCTTTTCTTTGATGTGTACCTTAAAAGGAATAAGTTTCGGCTCTTGAGCAATAATAATTACATCCAGGTTATTGATTTTATAACCGCTCTTATCCAGGAGCTCTTTAACTATCTTCAGCAGGCGGCTGCTGGCAATGCCCTGATATTGAGGATCCGTATCCGGGAAATACTCTCCGATATCACCAAGTGCTAAAGCTCCCAGCAAGGCATCACAAAGCGCATGGATCAGTACATCTCCGTCAGAATGCCCCAGGAGCCCTTTGGTATAAGGAATTTCTACGGCACCTAAAAACAGTTTTCTCCCTTCAACCAAACGGTGAATATCATAACCCATGCCCACCCTATACTGCATGCCTGCGCCCCTTAGCGATTAACCCTGCAAATAGTAAATCTTCGCCGGTAGTAATTTTAATATTTTGATAACTTCCCTGAACAATCAAAACATCCTCTCCTGATTTTTCAATCAGGGAAGCATCATCGGTAACTTCCTCTTTGCCGTATTTTCGATATGCCTGCAGGATCAGTTCTTTTTTAAAAACCTGCGGAGTCTGCACCTCCCAAAGATTGTTTCTGTCTAAAGTTTCCTTAACGATATTATTTTTTTGGGAAAATTTTATCGTTGCCTTGGGTTTCACTGCCACGATGGCGGAACCGGTTTTTTTCGCCGCCAGAATAACTTTAGCGATAGTTTCCCCATCGATAAACGGCCGGGCAGAATCATGAATCAATACCCAATCGCTTTCCGGACTAACCATTTTAAGGCCGTTATACACGGAATCCTGCCGCCTCCTACCTCCTAAAACAAAACTCTTAATTTTCTTAAAAGAATAATTCCTGATTAACCGCTTTATTACCCGCTGATTCTCGGCATTTACCACCACAATAATCTCATCAATCCGGGGATGTTTGTCCAGGGTGCGTAAAGAATAAATTATTACCGGCAATCCGGCTATTTTTACTAAAGGTTTAAGTACCGCCAGGCCCAACCGCCTGCCCTGCCCTGCGGCCAGAATAATCGCGCTCAGCATTATTTCTCAACTTTGGTAAAAATCATTCTGCCGGCCTGGGTCTGCAAGACGCTGGTCACCGTGACTTTAACATCCTGGCCAATCAACCGGCGCGCATCCTCAACCACCACCATCGTGCCGTCATCCAGATAACCCACCGCCTGATTATGCTCCTTACCTTCCTTAATCAGCTTCAGATGCATCTCTTCTCCGGGAAAAACCACCGGCTTAAGGGCATTAGCCAATTCATTGATATTTAAAACCTTGATCCCCTGGATACTGGCTACCCGGTTTAAATTAAAATCAACCGTAAGAATTTTTGCCTCCAGTAACTTGGCTAACAAAACTAGCTTTGCGTCAACCTCCGTGGTCTCGGTAAAATCCTGTTCATGTATCGTAATATCCATCCCCGGTTCATTTTGGATAGTATTCAGTATCATAGCTGTCCAAATTAGCAAAAACTAAACTTTAGCTGTAATATCTCTGGCGGCGCTTCGCTCTTTTCATGAAATGGCGCATTGAGCCAATCCCAGAGGTTTCTTCTTGAAAATAGATTTGTTGGTAATATTGAGCAA
>JAHIKK010000010.1 GCA_018897555.1 Candidatus Omnitrophota bacterium | reverse complement strand
TATCTACAATACAAGAAAGATTAGCGCATAGCAAAAGCTATATTTACTAATTCTTAAGTTGTCAAAGAACAATTTTAGGTTGGGGAAGGTTAATTTGGCGAATTAAAGCACAGCCTCTTAAACCTCCCCTACTGTAATTGGTAATTAATAAATGTTAATTGAGTTTATTATAAGTGTGTAGATAAATAGATAGAATATATTAAAAGGTTAATGAAAAACATAATTTTAATTTTAATGGTTATAGGTATAGCCGGCTGCGCGACTGCCCCGCCATATACCGGGCCAAGTTTATCTGTTCCGGCTGAAGGGGTTGGCGGAGCACATCACCGCGTAGAAGCAGGCCAAACACTCTGGAAGATTTCCAAGCTCTATGACGTAGATATTGATGATATTATTCGTCTTAATCATATTTCTAAAAGTTCGGTTGTGGAAGCCGGCCAGGTTCTTTTAATTCCTAACCGTTTAAGGCCGCAGAATATTTCGATAAAATCCGGGGGAGATGATTTTATCTGGCCATTAAGAGGCAGGGTGATCGCCGGTTTTGGTTTTACTTATCACAACTTAATCAATAAGGGTATTAATATTCAGGCTCCCGCAGGCTCAGATATACTGGCCACGCGCGGCGGCAGAGTAGTTTTCTCCTCCAATAATTTCGGTAATTATGGCAAGACCATAATTATCGACCATGGAGACGGCCTGTGCAGTGTTTATTCCAGGGCTTCAGAGATCCTTGTGCAACCGGGAGAAAATGTGCAAAGGGGCGGGTTGGTCGGCCGGGTGGGTACCAGCGCAAGAGATAAAAATAGCTATCTGCATTTTGAGATTCGTAAAGGCGCCATGCCCCAGAATCCACTATTTTATTTATCATGATTAAAGACAAATTTTTTGACCGGAATAATTATATTCAGATATTAGAGAAGCGTGTGAGCAGCCTGAAGGAGGGTTATCGGCAGAATATTGCTATAATCGGTGATGAAAATGTCGGCAAAACCAGTATTATTTCTAAATTTTTAGCCAACTTCTATGACCTTCGAATTATTACCGTATTTTTAGAGGTGCGGCCTGAGTCTCTTGAGGGATTTGGCAGGAGATTCATCGGCGCGTTACTCTATAATTTTCTTTTAAATAGCGGGTTGCCTTTAAAGGAAGACCTGGATTATTTAGTTGCCAAATCCTCACGGTATATACCCAAAACGGCAGAAAGAATAAATTTTATAATTAATGAGCTTTCCCGGAGGAAGAAGATAAATATTATTACCGAGCTTTTTAATCTGGCGGAGTTAATCCATCAGGAAACCGGTAAGTTTACGGTCCTATTTTTAGATGAATTTCATAATTTGGAGGATATGGGGGTAAAAAATTTATACCGGGAGTGGAGTAAACTGCTCATGGTGCAGAAAAATACGCTCTATTGCCTGGCTAGCTCCAGGATATTTAAAACCCGGGTGATTCTCTCTAAACAGCTTTCCTTATTGTTTGGTAATTTTGAGGTTATCACTATTGAGCCATTTGATATTCATACCAGTAGCCGCTATCTGAATCAACGCGTCCCCGGTTTAAAATTAAATCCGCAGTTAAAAGATTTCATTATTAACTTTACCGGAGGTTATCCCTTATACCTGGAGTTGATCGCCGATGCCTTGTCTTGTAAGCCAGGAGGCGATGGCGCGGATGTGGTTGCGGTAGATTTAACGGATATCCTGGAGGATTTGTTATTTAATACCTCGGGGATTCTCAATCAGAGATTCTCTAATTATATTAAGCGTTTTTTAGATGTAGGCGCCAGCAATGATTATGTCTCCATATTTTATTTGATTGCTTCCGGATGCAATCGCATTAAAGATATCGCCCACATTTTACATAAGCAAAAAAAAGATCTGGCGATCAGGATTAATTATCTTTTAGAGTTGGATGCGATTACCCGCAGCGGGGATTTTCTTAAGGTCAGCGACCGTTTATTTGCTTATTGGATGCGTTTTGTTTATCAGGAGAAGATGCGTTCATTATCATTTGACGCTAAGAATCAAAAAGAAAAGTTCCGTGATAACATCCGTGAGCTTATCGCCGAGTTTGCCAAACAGTCGGCTAAACCGTTGACTAACCGTGTTTGGGAACTATTGCAGCTATTTGAGGATGACCTTGTGCAGATTGAACGTAAAAAGATCCGGCTGCATCATTTTCGCGAGGTAAAGCCGCTGGTATTTGGCCAGCGTCTTTTAAAAGATGGTTTATTGGGCCGTTCTAGTGATGCGCTGTGGATTATGGCGATTAAATCTGATGCGCTTACTGAACAGGATATTACGGAGTTTTCAAAAGAATGTAAAAGATATCATCATAAATCGCAGCGTAAGATTATGGTGACGCTGAAAGAAATTGACCCCAATGCCAGGCTTAGAGCGTTGGAAGAGAAGATTTGGACCTGGGATTTAAACAGCTTAAACCAGATTTTAGATTTATTTTCTAAGCCGCGGGTAATTGCATGAGCCAGGCTATAAACTTTAGCGATAATTTACCGGATCAAGTAAATAGCGCGAAAATCGGCGTAATTTCGGATACGCATATTCTGGATAAAGGCGGGCATATTCCCGGGGTAGTTTTGGATGCTTTTAAGCATGTAGATTTAATTATTCATGCCGGAGATATAGTAAGTTTAGGGGTAATCGAGGAATTAAAGTCCGTATGCGCAAAAGTTGTGGCGGTAGCCGGGAATATGGATCAGGAGGCGGTGAGGAAAAAATATCCGGTAAAGCAGGTTTTGGAGATTCTTGGGGTAAGAGTGGGCCTGATGCATGGAGCGGGGCCCGCGTTAAATCTTCCGGAACTGCTTAAAGATGCCTTCCGGGAAGATAATTGTGATCTGATTATTTTTGGGCATTCGCATAAACCGATGAATGAAAGAATAGGCGGCGTACTATTTTTTAACCCCGGAAGCGCCACTGATTTTTCCGCTGCGTATAATTCTTACGGGATAATTAAATTAAAGAAAAGGCTAACCCCTCCTGGCCAGGAGTCCGACAGCCAGAGTGAGATTGAGGCGAAGATAATAAAAATTTAGGTGTATTCAATATGGATAAACTTTGGGCTCCCTGGAGAATCAATTACCTAAGTAGTAATAAGGCCGGAGGCTGTATTTTTTGCCGGGCGAAGAAAAGCAAGCCTACGGATTATGTGATCTTTAAAACAAAAAAATCTATTTGTTTGTTGAATATCTATCCGTATAATAATGGACATCTTTTAATTTCTCCGTTACGGCATGTCGCCGATATTGAGCTTTTGGATGAAGAAGAGATTCTGGATATGTTTAAATGTTTAAAACGCTCCAAGCTCCTATTACAAAAAGTTTTAAAGCCGCAAGGTTATAATATCGGTTTTAATCTCAGCCGCCAGGCAGGCGCGGGAATTACCGGGCATCTGCATTTACATATTGTGCCACGCTGGGAGGGGGACACTAATTTTATGCCGGTTATTGGCAATGCCAAGGTTATCTCGCAGTCACTGAAGGAACTGTCCAAAGGTTTAAAAAATGCCGATAAATAAAATCAACGAATTTGAAAATAAGTTTCTTGCTCCTTATGCGATGAAAAGCTGCGATTCGCGCGGCCGGGCGCATCCAGAAGATGAGCACGCGTATCGGTCATGTTATCAGCGTGACCGGGATCGCATTATTCACTCGGCAGCTTTCCGGAGGTTAGAATATAAAACTCAAGTGTTTGTAAATCACGAAGGTGATTATTACCGTACCCGGCTGACGCATAGTATTGAGGTTTCTCAGATTGCCCGGACTATCGCCTGCGCTTTAAGTTTAAATATGGATTTAACGGAAGCCATTGCCTTGGCTCATGATTTGGGGCATACGCCTTTTGGGCACTCCGGTGAAGAGGTGCTTAATGAATTAATGGTTAAAGCCGGGGGGTTTAATCATAACCTCCAGGGCCTAAGGGTAGTGGATTTCCTGGAGGAGCGTTATCCGGAATTCCCGGGCTTGAATTTAAGCTGGGAGGTCAGGGAAGGGATCGTGAAACACTCCTCGGTTTTTGATATTGCGGTGGCGATCAAGGAATTTTACCCCCATAAAATGCCGACGCTGGAGACCCAAGTGGTGGATGTGGCGGATGAGATTGCTTATGATAATCATGATCTGGATGATGGCCTTACTTCCGGGCTGATCAAGGAGAGTGATTTGGAAAATCTGGAAATTTGGCAAAAAATAAATCACCTGATCAATCAGAAATATGCTAAAATTAACCGCAGCAGCCGGAAGTATTTGATTATCCGCGGCTTAATTGATTTACAGGTTACGGATCTAATTGCGCATACGCAATCAGAGATTTCCCGGCGTAAGATTAAAAAATATACTGATGTGCATAAGCTTGGCGGCAAAATTGTAACTTTTAGCCAAGAGATCAAGGAATTAAGAAAACCGCTTCGGCAGTTTCTCATGGAGAAGCTCTATCACCATTACCGGGTTGTGCGCATGAGCACTAAAGCCAAGCGTTTTATCCGGGAATTATTTACTGAATACCTCAAACGCCCCGCACAGATGCCTTCTGAGATACAGCGCAAGATTCCTCAGGAAGGAGTAAGGCAGGTTGTTTGTGATTACATCGCCGGCATGACTGACCGGTACGCTTTAGATGAGTATAAAAAATTATTCAACCCCTACGAAAAAGTATAGATTTTTAATTTCCGCGGTGCATAGTATTTACCGCTTGCTTAACTCTACCTATGAGGTTAATGAGTTAATCAGCCGCATGGGCCGCTTATTCTGCCAATTTTTTAATGCCCAATATTGCTCCATCGTTTTATTGGATCCTAGTAAAAAATATTCTATTGTTAAATGCACGATTAATGACAATAAGAAACTGGTAGTTTACAAAAAGACTAAAATCGGCGGCAGGGTTGAAAAAAAAATCGTCAAAGGTTCCTTGACCGTGAGAAAGGGCAATCTTTTAGGTATTCCGCTTATTGCCGAAGACCTGATGGGGTTTACGATTATAAAACGCACTAAGCCCGTTTTGCCGTTTGATTTGTTTGACCAGGAGATGCTGATGACTATGGCGGAGCAGGCGGTGATCGGGATTAAGAATATGCAACTTTACGAGGAACAGCAACGCATAGTCTTTGGCAGTATTAAGTCTTTGGTCACGTTTTTGGATACCCATGTTTCTCGGGATTACACGCATTCACCGCATTTTAGTAAGCTGGTTTGCGCGTTAGGCGCGGAGATCCATTTAAATGAGAAACAGCTGCAAAGCCTTAAATACGCCAGCCTCTTGCATGATGCCGGAAAAGCGGATATTCCGGAGGCAATATTAACCAAGACCACCAAGCTTACTGATGAGGAGTATGATATTATTAAAAAGCATCCGGTTAAAGGAGCGCAGATTTTAAGGCCTTTGCAAGTTTTACGTCCGGTTATTCCGATCATTATGTATCATCATGAGAAATATAATGGGACGGGTTATCCTTCACAGCTCAAAGGCGGCCAAATTCCTTTGGGCGCTCGGATTATGTCGGTGGCCGATGCCTTTGAGGCTATGGTTTATGGCCGGCCGTACCGCCAAAGAATGGATATTGCTTCAGCGATAAAGGAAATCAAGAAAAAGAGCGGCACGCAATTTGACCCTAAAATAGTTGAGGCCTTCTTAAAAGTAATTAAAAAGTTCAATAAAAGAGTTTATTTGGAGCAGAATGGCTCCCAGTAATAATATTAGCTCATGGTAGGAAAGCAAGATTATTCACAATCTGAACTTTTTTCGCTAGGTGAGAATAACGGGCAATATAAGCCGCGTCTGCCCAAAAATCCTTTTTTTTTACGGATCCGGGGATATGAAAAAGTTATGCTTTTAATTATGGGCCTGGTTTTAACCAGCATTATTTCTTTTTCTTTGGGGGTAGAAAAGGGTAAGCGCATTGGCTGGGTTAAAAATAATACCCCAGGACAGGCTGATTACACTATCCAGGTAGCAACTTTTAAAAATAAGCAACTTGCTTTAGCCGAAGTTCAGTTGTTACTAAAAGAAGGATTAACTCCGATGGCTTTCGCTAAAGGGGATTATATTATTTTGTGCGTAGGCAAATTTTCTAATCAAGAGAGCGCGCAACCTTTGCTGATCCAGTTGCAGAGAGCCTACGCGGGTTGCCGCATAAGGAGGCTATAAACATGTCAATACATCCGTCATTAACTATTTCGGAAAAGGACAAAAAGACCCGTTCAGTATTAAAACGTATTGAGCGCATCAGGCAGATGCAGGAAAAAGGTAATTGGAAACAAGGGGATTCGGTCTATGGTTTACCCAAGATCAAGAGCTTAAGGATCAAGATTAAAAAGGAGAAGGTGGAGAAAGCCGCTACGGCCACAGAAGCGGGCGCAGCGCCGGCAGCTGCCGGAGCAAAGGATGCTTCCAAGGCTACTGCTTCTAAAGCTGCTGCTCCTAAGGCTGCGGCTAAAGCTGCTCCTAAGGCTTAAAATAAAGGTGAGGTTAAATTAAATGCCGCTAAATCCTAAAATTAAGAGCACACTTATTTTTCTTATGGTTTGTTTTAGCCTGTCGGGAACTGTCTTCGCGGATACTTTTGGTGTTTTTACAGGCCAGATCAATACCCGCGGCGTAAATGTTCGAGTGGATGCTACGGTAGGCGCAGAGGTTATTTGCACTCTGGCTAAAGGCGAATTAGTAGAAGTTGTTTGGGAAGCTTATGATTGGTATAAGATCCGCCTGCCCAAAGAAGCACCTGCTTATATAAAAAAGAATCTTCTTGAATGTAATGATGTTGATGCTGATTTTGCTTCCCAATCCGGCAAGTGCCTTAGCGCTAAGGTAATTAAAGACAGAGTAAATATCCGGTTGGGGCCGGCTGAATCGGCATGGATTCTGGGGAAAGTTGACAAAGCCACGGTGGTTAATGTCATTGCAGATGAGGGGGGTTGGTATAAGATTCATCCTGTTTATCAGAGTTATGGCTGGGTGAATAAAAAATTTGTGAATAAAGAGGTGGTTGTGCTCGCGCAACAGGATGTTCCGGTTAAGGCTCTAGATACTGCTAAATTAAGCGATCAATTGGTAGTTGAGGGCAAGATCAGCCCTTACGGAATAGTCCTTTGGCGCAAGGCCACGCATAAGCTGATTACCCCTGAAAATAAAATATATTTTCTTAAAGGCGATCGCAAAAGTTTAGACAGCCTTAATTACCGTAAAGTGAAGGTCACGGGAAAATTAATCAGCCCGGCTGCGAGTAAATATTCTATTATTCAGATTGATATTATCGAGGCGCTAAATTGAGTTTAATTATTTCCTTTGCCGTGTCTTTTGCGCTTTTATTGATTGCCATGACCGTGCACGAATTCGCGCATGGCTTAGCCGCTTATAAGCTGGGAGATTCTACGGCTAGATTAAGCGGCCGATTGACCTTAAATCCGCTGGCGCATATTGATCCTTTCTGGACAGTTCTTTTACCGCTAGTGCTTTTTTTATCCACCGCCGGGCATTTTGTTTTTGGCGCGGCCAAGCCTGTTCCCGTAAATTATTGGTCCCTGAAGAATCCCAAAAGAGATATGATTTGGATTGGCCTAGCCGGGCCAATGGCTAATTTTATCCTGGCTTTTATTATCGCCGGAATATTGAGATTTATTCCTACGCAGGGCATTAGCGCTTATTTGTTTTTTAATCTGCTGACGATTAATGTGGTCTTAGCCATATTTAATCTTATACCTATCCCGCCGCTGGATGGTTCAAAAATATTAATGGGCCTGTTGCCGGAGCGTTTAGCAGGGCAGTATGCGGCATTTGAACGCTATGGCTTTATTATTCTTTTTGTATTTATCTGGTTGGGAATATTTGACCGCCTGCTTTGGCCGCTGGTGGGAGCCGTAATCAGGATGCTGGGGGTAGGTTTTTAATATGCATAAGGTAAGCGTTAATTTAGGTAAGCGTGCATACAACATAATTATAGGAGGGGGCATATT
Organism: Candidatus Omnitrophota bacterium; assembly: GCA_018897555.1. Lineage (GTDB taxonomy): Bacteria > Omnitrophota > Gorgyraeia > Gygaellales > Profunditerraquicolaceae > UBA6249. The sequence continues at coordinate 2,465 of JAHIKK010000010.1, read as the reverse complement.
TTATCAACTTGGCGCGTATTTAAAAAAAATTGATATCGGAACAGATGCCTTCATTATCAGTAATGCCTTTTTGAAGAATAAATACGGCGCGAAGTTGTCGCAAGTTTTGTCCGGGAACGGATTTAATTGTTATTTTAAGCTGGTCGCGGATAGCGAAAAAAGTAAATCTATCCAAACAGCCAGCGCAGTAATTAAAGAGTTGGCTAAGTTTGACCAGAAGAGAAAGGTTTTTATTATTGCTTTTTGGGGAGGGGTGGTGGGAGACCTGGCAGGATTTGTGGCTTCGGTTTATAAGCGCGGTATTAACTACATACAGGTTCCTACGACTTTGCTGGCTCAGGTGGATTCGGCGATTGGCGGCAAAACCGCCGTTGACCTGGATTTAGGCAAGAACTTAGTGGGAACATTTTATCAACCCAGGCTGGTTTTTAGTGAGGTAAATTTTTTAAAAAGCCTGGATATAACGCAGGTTCGCTGCGGGATGGCGGAAGTGATTAAATACGCGGTGATAAATGACCCCAAGCTTTTTAATTTTCTAGAAAATAAATATCAAGAAGTAATACAGCGAAATCCTGCCGCCTTGGAAATAATCATTAATGCCTGCAGCCGGATTAAGGCAGGCATAGTTACTCAGGATGAAAAAGAGACTTCCGGCTTAAGGAGTATTCTTAATTTCGGCCATACGATTGGCCATGCCATTGAGGCTGCCGGCGGTTATAAAGGTTATAACCACGGCCAGGCAGTCAGCTTGGGCATGATCGTTGCCGTGGATTTAAGTAAAAAGTTAGGATTAATTGCTGCAAAGTCAGCGGCACGTATTAAGAATTTGATTAAGCTTTATGGGTTGCCTGTCAAGATCAAAGGCGTAGCCGTAGCCAAGATTATCCGGGCGCATTATCACGATAAAAAGTTTTCGGGTAAAGAAAATAAGTTTGTGCTTATCGAGGGTATTGGTAAACCCAGGATCGTGCGTAATATTAAATTAGATTTAATTAAAGAAGCAGTCCGCGGGGTAATCTAGCGTTACCTGGGGGTGGAGAGAGTAATTGTTTGTCCGGCGTTATCTAGTTTTACGGTATTGGCAGTAATCGAACCTACCTTAGCTCCATCAACGTAATCATTCTCCCTGACAATCTGGTTATTTACTAATGCGTAGCCGTCCTCATCGGAAAAGAATATTCCGTTTAAAACAAAGCTGGTTTCTATAGGTTTTGTTTCTTTTGCCGGTTGGCTTGGCAAGGCAGCCGGAGCGGGTAAATTTGTAGCTGGGATAACCGCAAAAGCATTTTTCTTTGGGGTTTGAGTAGCTTGAATTTTATAACTGAGTAAGTTAAATATAAAGTTACCCAGCGCCAGCCCGGCCAGTAAAATTAAGATATAGAGAAGGTATGGTTTTGGGCCAGGGGGTTTTGACGGTAAAGGGTTATCTTTGGCGGAATTTTTTTGAAGGTACTCTTCGGTTTTTTTTAAGGCTTCATTAATAATGCTCATCTGTTTTCACTTACAGCATAGCTGTCCAGTTCTTCGATGCATCTTTTAATAATATTAAAATCTATCCGGTTAGTTTCGCTGATAAATCCGGCTAAAAGCGCCCGATCGCAAATCATATTAATTAATCTGGGTGTACCTCCGGAGAAACGGCTGATCAGATCGACAGCTTCATCGCTGAATTCAATTTGGCCTTCTAACGGATGCTCCGAGCTGGCAATCTTTAAGCGGTAGTTGATGTAGTTTTTGATTTCATCATTGTCTAGCGGAGTAATGTGATATCTGACCATAATTCTTTGCCGTAGTTGCCGTAAATCATATAAATTGAGCCGGGTATTTAATTCCGGTTGTCCGACTAAGATTACCTGCAAGAGTTTATCCTTTTCCGTTTCTAAGTTGGAAAGCAGCCGGATCTGCTCAAGTAAACTTGGCTTTAAATTCTGCGCTTCATCAATGATCAGCACCAGATTATTTCCGGCGTTGGATTCGCGCAGAAGAAAATTGTTTAGTTCCAAAACCATACCCAATTTTGTTCTATGGTTAGGGTTAATCCCGAAATCTTTAACGATTGATTCCAACAATTGGATTTCAGAGAAGGTAGGATTTAGGATGAAAGCGGTTTTTACGTTTTTGCCGATTTGATTCAAGAAAAAACGGCAGATAGTAGTTTTACCGGTGCCGATTTCTCCGGTTAAAACAATAATTCCTTTTCTTTGAGAGACTCCATAAAGCAAATGGGAAAGGGCTTCTTTATGTTTTTTGCTGGAAAAAAAGAAAGCCGGATCGCTGGTAACGTTAAAGGGGCGTTCTTTTAGCTGGTAGTATTTACAGTACATTAGTCAATTATAGCAAAAATTGCAAATTTTGTAAAGTATTGACATGCCTTTTTCGCCAAAATTTTCTTGCCATACCCTGCCGCCTTCCTTTTTTATCGTCGATTATTAGCCGTTTCGGCATATATTTTTTACCTTTTATAT
>JAHIKK010000042.1 GCA_018897555.1 Candidatus Omnitrophota bacterium | reverse complement strand
TCGGCCAATGTAAAGAGGCTATTGCCGCTCTCATCATCATTGACTCTACCTGCCTCTTATCAAAGAACAAAACTATCGCTGAAACCTTAAAAATCAAATCCCAGAGGCTTATCCAACGCCTTGAAAATTAACAAAGTCCTGAAAACAGTTGATCTTAGATGTGATACTCCAGTTACTTTATTTTTTCTTTTAATACTTTTTCTATCCTATCAAAAGTTATAGTGTTTTCTTTTCCATCCTTAAGGAATTTCTGTTTGTAGTTATCTTTATCATAATCCTTTTTAATATCTAGTTTTTTTCCATTGAAATAACGAAGAAACTTCTTCTTAATATGAAAGGGGGTTAAAATACCAGATCCTCTATAGGAATAATCTAAATCATAACTTTTGGGAGGCAAATCAATATACGAAGCTGGAAAAACATCTCCCACTTTGTCTTTATCTATTTCGCCAACTTCTACAATTACAGTGGCATTAGCAAAAGGAGGAAAATTATTAGTTTCAAATCTCACCCCGCTACTGTAAAAACCACCAATATCCTCAGAACACTTGTGTACCGCAAGAGCTACATTGTGAAGGGAAGTATCACTAACCCTTAAAACAGCTAAATTTTTGTCAACCCTAGCACCTAAAGCAATATTGTATATATCACGATTACCAGCGTTTCTTAGAACGAAAATAAAAGAGTTATTTTTCAAGTTTTGTTCTATTTTTAAAAATACCCGCGGGTAAAATATGAGATCAAAGATTATGCTAATTAGTATAAGAAGAGAAACACCACTAATTATAGAAATTAGAATTGGTTTCATCGTGATCCTTTCTTTTCCGAATTATTAATAAAAATCACAGCGCATCGGCTGCAATTTAAAACTGTGGACCGTTTCTATTTATCACTACTTCATCATTTCTTAATAACCCAAAACGTCCCCGAGTTTTCTAGTTTTATTGGTTATCAAATTTATTTTCGCATTCATTTACAATACTTTCTATTGTATCTATTGCTTCCTGACATAAATCTATTACATCTTTTTCCTTATCGGCAAAATCGCTAAAATAATATTTTACACTAATGCCTGGGTATATTTTTGTATAATTCGCAAACGGACTAGATAAAATTCCAATGCTGCTACCAGTACCAGTAAGAATAATATTTGTACTTTTACTATCCGTAATCTGCGCTGTCGCATCAAAATTATGTTGAAGCACGGGATGCTCATGATGAGAAATATCTCTTTGCCTATGCAAATATTTCAAGGTAGGATTTTTCTTTATCTCGCTCTGCTTATGAATATACCAATCATCAAAACCAGTTTTTCCAGAAAATTCCTTTTGCATAATCAGCGTAATACTACGACTTGCTGCCAATAAAGCGGTTAGCTCGTACCTAAATTTATCAGGATCAGAAGATGTCCTCCTCATTTCTTCTAAAAAATACTTGGCTTCGTTAAGCTTGTCTCTAGAATTAGTCATACTAATTTCAATTGTTTTTATTTCGAAATTTAGAAGCGTGCTTTCTGTTATGCCACTTCTAGTACACCTGTTTTTAAGAAATGGTCATAATCTCTAAAACTATAAAAACTATGAACTGTTACTATTTGTCACTACCCCATCTTTTTTAAAAACCCGAGGCGTCCCCTAACTTATGATCTTACTATTTTAAAACTTCCACAGCTTAAGCTTATCCATAAAATCATAATCGGTCATATCACAGTGGATAGGAGTAATTGAAATGTAGTTCTTGCGAACAGTCTCAATATCTGCTTCATCCCTGCCATCAGATTTAATAATTTCTCCGGTGAGCCAATAATAAATGCGTTTACGCGGATCTTCCCGCTTATCAAAACGCTCTTCAATTGCCTGTCCGCTTTGCTTAACTATGCGCACGCCTTTAATACGTTTCTTTTCTACAGCCGGAATATTGACATTCAAAAGGGTTCCTTTAGGCAAATTCTTGTGCTTAAGAATCTGTTTGGCAAGCTTCTTAGCAAACTCTGCTGCAAAACTATAATTAGGATTAGTAAATGTAGCGAGAGAAATAGCAAAAGAAGGAATCCCTAAAATCGCTCCTTCTGTTGCCCCGGAAACAGTCCCGGAATAAAGAACGCTATAGCCGACGTTCGGGCCAAGATTGATGCCCGACACCACTATATCCGGCCTTTTCTTTAAAATCGCTCTTATGGCGAGCTTTACGCAATCAGCAGGCGTTCCGGTAGTAGCATAGCCAAAGAACTTACCGCCACGATTTATTTTTTTGACTCTTAAAGGATCGGAAAGAGTAATGGCGTGCCCCACTGCACTTCTTTCACTATCAGGAGCAACAATTATTACTTTGCCAATCCGACTTAAAGATTCGTATAGTGCGCGAATACCTTCTGAGAAAATACCATCATCATTAGTTAAAAGAATATTCATCTTTAATCCTTTTTATCGTAATAATCCGTGCTTTCTACAATCTTTCTTCCCTCTTCGTAAACCGTAGCTGTCCACATATCGGCAAAATGCACTAATAGAGTAATCGGCATTTCATGATGCGCCACTTCTTTATTGCCCTCTACATACTGGCCGTCATGATAAAGAATCGCCTGTGCCTCGGAATCAGATAAAGAAATATATTTGGCAATTAAATACAGGCTGCGCGTAGCCAGATTCATATAAACCTCATCCGGGTTAATCTTATATGTCATGTTCCTCTTCTCAATCTCCCACTGGTTATCATTCTTAAGATATCGAGGTTTCCCCGGCATGCCGATTTTTCCCACATCGTGTAGTAATCCAACAATAACACATGATTCTTCAGATATTGCAGGCGCCAATGTTTCTCTAAACTTAAGAAGCGTTTCGGTAACGCCTACGCTATGTTCCAATAAACCACCTGCTTTATTCAGGTGATACTTTGTGCTTGCCGGGCTGGTCAACCAAGATGAGCCTTTTTCGAGCATATTGATAAAGGTATCAAATTCATTCTTACGCTTTGTAACTTTGCTTTTTAATGCTTCATAACGTTCCTGCACTGTCATTTTTTATCTCCTTAGAATTATAATTACCTTATTAAATATTCTTTATTTTTCTAGCAAAATTGAGAGAAGCATCAAGAATAAGTTTAAACGTTTCAGCATCAATCGCATCAAATCCAACATCAACTTTATTCCCACTCACATATTTATCATATACCATAGGCGACTTACTTAAGTCTTCTCTATACTCCTGATAAAGCTTTTCCGGCATATTATAGGATTCTCTCATCTTTTCTGATATTATTGCAACCCGATTGTTATATACAATCTGAATCGGAATACGCTTGTTGCCGTAATTTAAACCAGCGGAAAATCCAACCTGGCCCATATTGATGCTATCATCAATTTCAGATACCCATTTTTTCCTGAAGTCTTCAATAATATTTCTAAACTCTTTATTGGAAATGTTATCCAAGAACTGTTGCCAGGTCAATATCAACTTTGAACCCTTACTCTCTTTGGAAGGAATTTCGGATTCTATTTTATAATCTCCTTTAGATAAAATCTCAATTTTTATTACACTTCTTTCAATCTCTAAAGTATTAGCAACAATTTTTGGAGTAATTATAATATTTTCTTCATCAAACATAGCGGCGTTTAATTCAACTAAATAGATTGTAAAAGAAAGATGCGGAGCTGACTGAATTGATTCAATCATTCCAAGAACATTCGGCTGTATCTCATCTCCCAGAATTAATACACGAAAAACTCCCGCTTTAATGTTCTTAGAAAGAAGCGCCATAAACCTTTCGTCTTTTTTTATTCTTTCTAAGAGTGTATTTTTGTTTAACTTTTTTTTAGATATCTTTTCTAAAAAGCTATCCATAGTTTCGCTGCTAAATGCCTTAACGTAATCAATCGCCTGAGCAACAACGGTTCTGGTAGACTCAGAATTTTTTATTAACTTTGTTTCTACAATTATTATTTCCGCATTTTCAGTTATAATTAATATATCAATATTTCCACGTGCTGTTGGATACTCCCGAAATATTAAGAGAATCTCAGATTCAGTTAATTGAAGTTCTGGCAAACTAGTAATAAAATCTGGGTTGCTTGAAATAACTTTTTGAAGCGAGGACTCATCTCGTCCTTCGGTCCCATACTTGTAGTCTTCTAGTTTGACAGCAGAAGTTGAAGAACTTAAATTCAAACGATAACTAGGCACCATTCACCTCCGGGCTAAATAAAACACTTCATTTGTATAAAAACTAAATACTCGTGTAATTACTTAAATTTATTCTTGTTTAACCATCTTCAAAAAGAAACTCCCTTTTCTAAAAAACGATCTAATTTTCGAAAATAAAAAACAGATCCTATTTTATAGTTTCCCATCTATTTAGATAAAAAGAGACGTCATTTTCTTTTCTACCTAAATATACCTTATTATCTCTTTTTTTGATTGTTATCCGATATAGCTTACCTTTTCCAACAATATGAATAAACTCTTCCTCTATCGATTTTTCAATTTGATGAAGAGGTAAAATTAAATAGTCTAAATTCTTATTCTTACGCAAAATAAAAATATAAAAAGTTCTACCTGCATTATGACGTTCAAATGAAGCAATTCTGATATTAAAATAAAAAGCTTCATGTTTCTTACTAATATTCCTTGTTTTAACCTGGATATTAAAAATCTCATTCCCTTTTGTTGTTATAATATCCACCCCTACATCAACCGACATCAATGCCGCATTGTATCCTCTAAAAAGCAACTCAGATAAAACAGAATGTTCGCCAGCTTTTCCAATATAGCCACCCTCAACTTCCTTCTCTTCTTCAAGCTCTAATTCTTCTACTATTCGATCTGACTTTGACTCTTCAGCGACTTCCAGCTTTTTATCATTTATGGCAAAAAGACTTGGACCAACTTTTTTAAAATTTGATAGTTCACCTTTGCTTTTTATATCAATAATCAGATTGGCATTCATTGTTGTTTCGGGAGTCTTGCCAGTAGTTTTTAACCATTCTCGACTTAACGCAATCTTCGTGATTTCTTTACTATGTAACGGTTTACCTTTTTCTTTTAATATCTGATACGCAATATCTTTAAATGATTTCATAATTAACACCTCTATTTAATCACACTTACAAATATTCCAACAACCTGATAATCAGATTCCTGCGCATTTTCTAAAATGATATCCTTAAAGTCAGGATTATCTGGGGAGAGCACTATTCTTTTCTGTAAAGGCAACCCTTCTTCGGTATTCTTTTCACTATGATAACGTTTAATTGTATACCGAGCCATTGTCTCAGGATCTGAAACATTACGTAAAGCAACAACCACAACTTTTCCTTCTCTCGTACCTCCGCGATCTCTGTGGAAAATACAATAATCGCCATCTTTTATTGTTGACTCCATTGACCGACCTTTTACCCTCATTACATACATATCTTTACTTACCTTTGACCCGGTTGTATTTCTCCACCATCCTATAATTTCATCAGTCAATGCTTCCTCTCCAAAATGAGTGGCAATAGCCTCAACTGAGAGAACAGGCAAATAATTAATATACTTCTCTTCATTGGGAATTACGTCAGAAAAAAATAAATCCGATTTACCAATAATAAAATTATTTAAGTCCCCTTGACCTGCCAATAACCCAGCAATTGTCGAACTTGCCGTTATTTTTTCCGTAGCGATAATTACATATCTCCATGGTTTTACTATCCCAAAACTCCCGATATTCTTCGAAACTAATTCACAATATTTATCGGCTGTTTTCTTTTTCTCCTGTACATCTGGAATATTAATTTCTATGCTTGGCTTTACCTCAATCATCACTATCTCATTCTTAAATTCAACTACAAAATCCGGCTCATAGCGATGCTGAGAATTACCAGCTTCATCACGCCAATAGAGCCCCTCAAACTGATTCGGAGCAGGGCGTAACCAATCTTCCACAGACGAATCCTTATCAAGAAGATATGCCATGCGTGCTTCATCGGACGAATCAAAGCGGTACATTGAATGACACGCCTTACTAAATCCTGTATATATTTTATCTCTCGAAAAACGGTCAAGTTGCGATTCTAGAGTAACCGGTTTTTCATCAAAACTTCGCGAAATATTATATTGCTCAAGATATGGCTTTGGCTCTCGAATACCAGATTCAAGATATCCATCAGAAATAAATTCTTTATGCTCCAATATCTGATCATAAATTTCTTTGGCAATTTGACGAAAGTTATTCTCAACCACCATTTTGAGCGCATTTTCATCAGTTACAAATGACTTATAATGCGTAACCGCCTGCCCTGAAAGCTTAAGCAATAATATTTTCTGCTCTTCATAATCGAGGAGCGGCTGTTCAATAAGAGCAGAAATAATGGTATTCTCTGGACTTTGTTTTCTCCCCTCACCAAAACTTGATACGCGAGTGATTTCGCTTTCCCGAGTTCCTTTTTGTGTATTGCCAAACAAGTCCTTCTCTTAGCTTCCCTGAAGGCGCTCTTCAAGTATTGAAGTTTCTGTCGCATATCTACTTAATCTCTTTGTATCTAGATTAAAATCTTCAATAATAAGCTCCCCATAATGAGGTGTAAGCATCAATCGTGGAATCGGAATATTTTGCACCTCAATAGTTTGCCCGGAAACCCGTCCAATATTTTCAAGTTCCTTTTTTGTCGGATCGCTTAAATTACTAAAAAGCGTACCTTCTTGCCATGATTCCGGTAAACCTTGGTCAATTTTCTTATGCTGATGATATTCCGCAAAACTTAATCGTGAAGCTTCTTGCTTTGCAAGGTTTTCGACGATTTCATCTGTTTTACTTTGTATTGTAGCTGCTTTAACATCTTCAGGAGTGTCCTCAGAAATTACTGGGCTTACTGCCTTTGCTGCCTGCGCTTCAATTTCCTGCATAATCGAAGAATTAGCTTTAATCTTCTCCTGAATACTAGCTACAAACGCCGATTGAACTTCAACTACCTCTTTAACTAATTTTGTATCCTGAGCTGAAACTCTTTCAATATTTGACGGTTGAATAAGTTTTGATTTCCGCGCGCCTTCAATTACTTTTGCGTAATTATCATGAGCAACTATCATAACACGATCAACATTTTTATTGCCTGTACGCTCACCATACGGCAAGCGAAGGCCACGGCCAATTGTTTGTTCAGTCAAAATTTCCGAAGCTGAAGAACGAATAGGGGCAATAGTATAAATATTTGTAACATCCCAGCCTTCTTTGAGCATATTTACATGAATAACAATCTCAACAATATTATCCGGATGTTCAAGAGATATCAGCTTTTCAATAGTCTCGTCCGCTTCCTCTCCTTTTGTCTTTGTGTGGACTTCAATCACTTTACCTTTATATGTACCGCCTCTAAAATCATCGTTGTCAATTAATGCCCGAAGCAAACTGGCATGCGCCGTATCCTTTGCAACAACCAACATAACCGGTTTAACTTCCGGCTTATTATTCTGCAACGCATATTCTTTTAATGCCACTTTAGCGCGCTCATGGAAAAAAGCTGCAAGTTGTAATTTTCTAGCATCCGTTTCAATAGATTCAGAATCCCATTGGCTAAAATCAACGTCTGCTTCCGTTCCTATCCACGGATCTTTTACATAACCATCACGAATTGCATCTCCAAGATTATAGGTATACAGAATATTTTTCTTGAGAGTCGGTTCTGTGTTAATTCTGGTAGTCATTGTTGCTATATACGGTGTAGCAGTAAACTCAAGCCCAAATAACGGATCTATGCGATCAAGTGACCCCATCGCGGCATCTGCATGATAATGGTGTGATTCATCTAGCAATACCACTAAATCATTAAGCGATTTTAAATATTCAAAGTATGATTCACCAAGCGTTTCGCTAAATTTAGTGATGCCTTTCTCCTGCTCAATATCTTTTTGCGCAAACTGCTGCACATTAAAAATATTGATTTGAATTTGGTTACCGAACAAGCCTGAAGTGGCTTGATTCTGCTGGTAGTTATCTTTTGTGATTATACGCGTGGTATTGATATTTATTTCTTTAATCCCTCTAAATACATACTTGGGATTACTGGCCTTGCTAAAATCATCCACTAACTTCCGATAAATAGTGTTGCCTGGAGCGACTAGCATAAAATGCTGTATTTCATAGACAAGATATAGATATGCCACAAAAGCGCCCATGAGACGTGTCTTTCCAACTCCGGTAGCAAGCGCAAAAGTATAGGCCGGAAAAGTTCGTTCAAACGCCTGAAATTGATGTAGCTCAGGCACCGTTTGAGCATACTCTTTTGTCATAATCTCAATATTATTCACATTCCCACGATTTTCTCGTTTCAAACGGCCCAATACTTTATTGCCTGCATTTGATTCCAGGTAATCGGCAAAAAACACCAGACTCTTTTCTTGAGGAGTTCTAAGGCTCATGGCGTTGATTATGTACTGTAACGCTTGAGTTTTATTCATATTATTCCTCAGCCTCCGTTATTTCTTCTTCATCTATTTCCTCGATAGCTCGTTCTTTAATAGGTAAAAGGTATTCTTTTTTACCAAATTGGCAAGCTTTTAAAATGGACTGTGGAATTTTCTTAATGGTAATACGGGCATCAACTTTTTCACACCCGGGTTCATATTTTTTAGGACAAATCAGTAAGGTTTCGCTTACGTTCAAGTGACTGACAATCTGCTGAACCATAGCTACTGAGAGCATCTGTGTCGTCACATAAATATTATTATTGCCTTGTCCTTTGCCATGTTTCCAATAGTCACTTGGACTAGGTGAGAAGGTATAATTCATGAGTTTACACATTGCACGAATAAGCTTAGTGTCATTATAATGGCTATCAATCACGGGATTGCCAAATTCATCAATCATCAAAAAGCTCGGTGCCAGTTCATAAAACTTGAAACCACCACCACCTTTCCAATCAACCATTTTACTAATACCGCCTTGATCCGTACCATCAATCACTTTATCCAAACGAACCTTGCAATGTGTATAGGCATGGGCACCCATTTCAATACCGATATATTTTCTACCCATCTTGTGTGCCACCGCAGCAGTAGTACCAGAACCAAGGAAGGAATCTAAAATAATATCCCCTACGCTAGTTGTCATTTCAATAATTTTGCATAAAAGATTTTCTGGTTTTTTGCCGTTTTTAAATGCGATGCCTCCTTCTAAGTCAATTCTACCCCAACTTATGTTACTCCAGAGAGTTCCTAATTTCTCTTTTTTAATTAGTTTATTGTTTTCCTTATCAACTGTATCTCTAAGCCACACAACGAGTGTTTCATTCCATACAAGTTTTGTTTCTAATCGGTTTTTTGCTCTTCCTGTTCTAGGAATATACTGATACGAAATAAGTGCATCCTTTTTACCAACAAAGGAATTTACTCTAGGTAAAATAGAAGTTTGAGCGTTTGTTACCATAAAAACATCTTTATAGTATTTTAAATATACTTCTTCCATTGTGAAATTTTCATTTTTCATTAATTTAGAAATTGAAGAAAATTCAAAAGCTGTATGCTCAAAAATTGTTATATCATCACCACTGCCATCTTTAATTTTTCCGATCTCTACCTTATTTCCATAATCCGTAATTACGCGAGTATAATAAAATCCAATCTTATTGCGTTTGTGTTCTTCAATATATTCCATTAAATCAACTTTCTCAGTAGCAAAATCATACTTTGCAATATTATAATTTTTGGCATACATCACGATAAATTCAGAATTCTTTTTTAATCGCTTATCCTCTCCACCACCACTTGCTCCAGAAACAGCTTTCGCTTTTACAATAATTGTATTTAGATAATTTTCTCTTCCAAAAACTTCATCACAAATTATTTTTAAATACGCCTGTTCATTATCATCTATCTGAACAAAAATCACTCCATCCTCACTTAAAAGAATCTTGAACAACTCCAACCTTGGCTTCATGAGCGAAAGCCATGTACTGTGTTCCACGCTGTCGTCGTAATGTTCAAAAGCATTACCAGTATTGTAGGGTGGATCAATATAAATACACTTCACTTTTCCTTCGTATTCAGGTAAAAGCGCCTTGAGCGCGAGCAGGTTATCACCGTGAATTATCATATTCTCAGTATTGGAATCACCATATGATAACTCCGGCTTTTCTTCTAAAATCCTAGGTTCAATATTGGCAATATCATACTCAGGATTGTTCTTCCCAATCCAAGTGAGTTCTAGTTTTTGTTTCTGTGCCATCAATACCTCCAAATCATTATTTAGGACGTGCTAACGGATAAAGCTTCAATTTGCCACAATAACATTCCCAATATGTACCAGATTTATTTTTATTGGGAAATGACCCACAGAATTCACAAAGGAGTAGTTCGGCAAAATCAACAATCTTGTTCCCAAAATCCCTAACATCTGCGTCCGCCAATAACGCTCCAGTTTCACTATAATGACAACCAACTTCATTTCGAACAAATGTTGTGTTTTGAATATCATCGAGAATATTTTGTAAGGCTACTGTATCACCCAAATTTTTTGATACAACTATAATTTTTCTCATTTTTGAATCTATCGCGTCAAAAAGTTCACCTAATGTATACCTATTATCAAATTTTCTCGGTACTTTACATTCATATTTTAAAGATAGTTCATCTAATAGGTGCTCTAATAAAATTCCAGATTTGGAAGCAACTTTCTGTCTATCAAATTTCAAAGCCTTTATTGACTCACGTATTTCATCAACATAAAATTTTGTGCGAGTATGTCTAACACCCGACTCAGATGTCCAGGGCAACAATTCAATTAACTGAACTTCGTGGCTCTGTTTAATCGGTAACCTATACCTATCTCTCCATGGCCGATAATGTGTTGTAATAATAACCTGCTGAAAACTTTTTGCTTCTTCTTCAAGCATATCAATAAATCGCCCCATATGTTGTTGATCAGCCGACGTTAGAACATCATCAAGAAGAATCACTCCATCATGACAATTGTACCGAGACAACGCCAGAAAAACGCATATACCTAACGTATCCAAGTGAGATTCACTATAATATGCTTGGGGTGGTACCAAATCACCTTGAAATGTACCTTCAAATTCTAACGATTCTGATTTCTGAGGGTCGAGATAAAATTTTACCGAACCAATGCCTTCATTAGGATGAATGCGAGAATACATCTTTTCAACTAAAGACGATATACCAACCAAAACAGAATCAACCGCTTTTTTGCGCACCTGCTCAATTTCTTGAAGCAAGGTTTTGATTTTTTCTGTTTTCTTCGCGCACCTTTCAGCCTCATCCTTTTTTTCTAAAAAGTTTACATAGGATCGCTGAATTAAGGATATTTGATGAAAATCCTTTTGTGCTTGAGCAGCCTTCATTGCCCATCCATTAACCGATTGCAAAATTTCCGAGCTATCCAAGACTTTTTCTTTAGTCAGTGCTATTGTCTTCGTTTGACAGGTATCATTTTTCTTCAGTAATGCTATAATCTCTTGATAAAGTATATCTAAATTTTTCTTGTCCTTATTAACTTGACCATCCAAACTTTCTTTTTCTAAAACTATTAACGCAATTTCATCTTGTATTTGTTTTAAATCTTGCATTTGAGTTAGTCGAGTGTCGATATCATTAATTAAGGAATCTTTTTCAATATCATTGTTACAAACAGGACAAACGGATATACTCTTTTGCCGTTCAATATATTTCTTTGCGTTCTCAAGCAAATGAGTTAATCCTTCTTTCCCACTTTCGCTCTGAATCTTTTCTTGAAAATCATTATTTTTCTGTGTAAGCGCTCCTGTTAATTCAAAAACCTTTTTCATACTAACTTTAATATTTTCATCTATAGTTTGAAGTCCTCCCGATTTCCGACAAAGGTTGTCCCAATAATTCTTTTGCTCTTCCAAATCATTTTTATCAATTACCGAACGCTCTTTCGCCCACGCCATAAAATCTTTAAGCTTGTCCCCAACTTCATCCCAAACACTCTTCAGACTAGACTCTTCTTGTTGATACGCTTTGACAGCATCATCATATGTCTTGCTAATATTTTTCTGCGCCTCACGCAAAGCATTCTCAACCTGCTTGATTCGAGCGTAAGAAACCATTTCACGTATCTCTTCAAATCTCTCTTTGGGTTGACCATTAATAATTTTCAAAATTGAATCTCGCCGAAGAATCTCTACCCGAGGAAGACCCGAATCAACAGCTACATCGCCTCTACTACCAAATTTAGCAATACATTTTTTGCTTTCAGTTGTTTCAATCTCTACCTCAAGGTCAATCAGCTGTGAAGACAGCGACATTAGATATTTATACTTTTGGCTGCCAACACTCTTATTTTTCAATGAAACTTCATTGTTCTTGTTACAAGCAAAATCGATAGCGTCTAAGACAGTTGTTTTCCCTGTTCCATTTTCTCCAAAAATAACAACAAGACGCTTTCCATGATCAAACTCAAAAATAGTTTCATCTGTAGCACCACGAAATTTCTTCAGCTTTAATTTATTAATTTTGTTTGGCATTACCCTCTGACTCCCTAGGAAAACATTCTTTATCAGCAAGTAAATCCCAATCTTCAGCAGACACATTGGGTTTGTTCATAAGTGCTTTCAATTCATCTATTCTGTCACCGGATAATATTTTCTTATCCATAACTAATTTCAGAAATTCATCAAATATTTGTCCGTCTAAAGAATCACTCATTTAACTGTCCATTTGATAAAGAATAGGCTATCAAGTCTAGTCCTTTGTTTTAACTGAGCCTCCACTCGAGCAATTAAACTTTCTTTGCGCACATCAACCTCATCCTGGGAATCATAGAGTTTTTTGCGCATTTCATTGCGCTTCTTTTCCATATCTTTTATCTGACGCTGTACTTTTATCTTTTCCTCAAGCTCGACTATTTTCTTAGCGTTTGTCTTGGCAGTCTTTATGTCGATATCCAGCTTTTTTAAATCAAGCTCAAGGGCCTTCTTCATATCATCGGCCCATTTGTCTAATTTGTCAACCTCATCGTCAAAAAACACACTATTGCGTTCAGCACTACGAGAAGAGATCAAATTAATTGTTTCTTGCTCTATATTATGGAGTTTCTCTTTTTCATCATTAGTAATTACTATTCTATCGTTTTGTATCTGCCCCGCAAGAGAAAACAATTTTCCTACAATATCATGCTCAATAACATCCCCTTTTTCATCGAAAGCGGAAATTAACACATGATCCTCCGCTTCAAGCGCCTCAATAGTATAATTGCTCACCTTCATGATTCCATTCTTTCCTATAAGCGACTTCAGCACCGATATAATGCTCGGGTTATTAGAATAATCAAAAATTAACTCCGCCCCATCTACATGCTTTTTCTTAACCTCGTTAAGAATATTTTGTGCCAAAGGATGGCCAGGACGATAAATATGAGAATCTTCAATATTTTTGCCTATACGATATGGCCCGCGATGAATATCTTCTTCGGGAAAAGGGTTATTTTTTAGCGTAAAAGAATACCCATGCTCCGCAAAATCAGCATTATCCCCAAGATAGAAACGAGTTATATCCCATAACCAGCGTTCATAACAATCCAAATAGGATTGACTTTCCTTGATATTAACTTTCAGCTTCTCGTGAACTTCAGAATCAAAATTCTCTAAAAGTTTTTGACGAGTATCTTTTAAGCTACTTGTGATGCTTTCTTCCATTTCATTTTGAAGGGCATCAAACGCAGTATTAATTTCATCTTCCGTGCGGCATGATTGATAAATTGCTGCGATGCGCTTCTCAAAGTCAACGCCAGATTCAATGCTTCCCAGCACTTCATCGCTTGCCCCAAAAACACCCTTAAAGAGGTTAAATTTTTCATCCAAAAGTTCATAGACCCTCTGATCAGCAGCATTCTTACGATTGACAAAATTAATTACAACTACATCATACTTTTGTCCATAACGATGGCAGCGACCTATTCGCTGTTCAATACGTTGAGGATTCCATGGCAAATCATAATTTATCATAAGCGAACAAAATTGAAGATTGATACCCTCAGCACCTGCTTCAGTAGCAATCATAATCTCTGCTTCGTCTTTAAAATAATCTATAATGGCAGCACGCTTATCAGCAGTCTTTGATCCGGTAACTTTATCAGTATTTCTATGCTTCTTAAACCAAACCTCATATATCACCTTAGATTTATCATCATTATTTGAGCCGTTAAAAAGAACGATCTTATTTTCATATCCGTTCTCTGAAAGTAGCCGTAAAAGAAAATCCTGAGTAATCCGTGATTCAGTAAAAATAATTGCCTTTTTCTTAGCCCCCAGTTCTGCAGCCATTTCAAAACCTTTTTTTAGGGCAATCAGCAATGCATCTCCCTTTGAATTCTTCCAAATCTTTTTTGCCAAGTCGCGATAATTCTCAAGCTCAACCTTTTCCTGCTTCATCAAAACGACATCTTCTTTCGTATAAACTACTTTCTTCTGGGTCGTCTCTTCTTCTTCTTCATCTTCTTCTTCATCACTCCACTCATCAGAGAGTTCATCGTAGTTTTCAAAATCTTCGCCAAGCCCTTCTATTCCAGACTCTTTTTCAGCTATCTGCTTCTCGGCTTTTCCGATAAGCTTTGTTAGCCTGTAAGTAATGCTGTTGAGCGTACTTGCAATTGCAAAAGAAGAAGATGCTAGTAATTTTCGTAAGACTAAAGTAATTAACTGTCGCTGACTTGATGGGAGCGCAAAGAGCCTGGGTTTCTGAAGATACCCGGACATACCGTTATAAAGTTCAATTTCTTGTTCTGTTGGTATATAGTCCTGTGTTAGGGGGATACGCTTTGTGTATTTTATATATTCGAGAACCTGACGGCGAAGCGTGCGCGTGCATATCGGCTTTAAACGATTGCGTAAGTCTGTAAACATTTCCTGTCTGGGTTCAACCAAACCAAGTTCGCTTTCAAATATATCTTGCTCTTTTGAAACTTTAGAATAATTAACCTTAAAACTTGTCAGATCACCAAATACATGATCATCAATTACGCTGACGAGCCCATACAGCTCCAGCAAAGAATTCTGTAACGGGGTTGCTGTAAGTAATATTTTAGGTATATCACTTAATGCATTCTTTATTTCTTTTGCTATTTTGTTACTAGTTTTATAAACATTACGAAGATGATGCGCTTCATCAATTACTACCAAATCCAACTTAGTCTGCTTGATATACGAAGCCCTAGATCGTGCAAAGTGATATGAGCATATGATGATAACATCTTCTTGGTTGAATGGATTAAGATTTCCATCTTTTATATATTGGTTAAAAGATTTTGTTTCGAGAATAATTGATGGTAGGAAGAATTTCTCCTGTAATTCCGCGTTCCATTGCTTACGCAAACTCGATGGCACAATCAAGAGGATTTTTCTTTTTCGCTCTGCCCATCTCTGAGAAAGAACTATCCCTGCCTCAATGGTTTTACCGAGACCAACTTCATCAGCTAAAATTGCTCCTTTAGAAAGAGGCGAACGAAATGCAAAAAGAGCCGCTTCAATCTGATGTGGGTTAAGATCAACTTGAGCATTGGAAAGCGTTGACGAAAGCTTCTCTAAACTATCAGAAGCACATCTTTTAGTTAATTCATATGCAAAATATTTCGCATGATACTCTGTTAGCATATTGATAGACCACCAAAACCCTTTATCTAATCCAATAATTACAAATTACTTCTACTCTTAATAAATATTTCCAGATCTTCCGGCTTTATCCGCCACTTGCCCACCTTGACCGCCTTAACTTCCTTACGAGCAATGAGATCCCTAACCCATTCTTCTGTTATATCCAACTTCTTAGCTACATCTTCGACAGTGAAATAATTACGAAGGTCTTCTATAGTGGCATTCCTCTTACATTACACTAAG
This sequence comes from Candidatus Omnitrophota bacterium, assembly GCA_018897555.1. Taxonomy (GTDB): domain Bacteria; phylum Omnitrophota; class Gorgyraeia; order Gygaellales; family Profunditerraquicolaceae; genus UBA6249. Next base: position 6,628 of record JAHIKK010000042.1, on the reverse strand, counting down.
TAAAACTGGAGACGCTTCTATGTTTTGCTTTTTTGGAAAAGTTTTGAAACGTCTCCTAGTTTCAAGAACTACGTGCTTATACTCGGTAGCATCCATGTTGTTGCGCATTTTATCCGCTGCCTGCCAGAGTTTTGCCTCAAAGTTTAAATCACCGTTTGTTTTCTTTACTTTCACCATAATCTACCTCATTTTGCATTTACCGCACATTGCTTTTCTTCTTTCAAAAACGTGACGACGGAAGAACTGATCTCTTCAAATGAAACCGGATAATAATTCCAAACTTCGACGCAGAGATTCACAATCAATGATTTCTCGTTCAATCGTTTTACCTTGTACTTTTCATGAACATGGCCGCAGAAATTCCACGGCACGTTGGGATCCGTATCCTCGGCCCGGTGCGTCATGCAGATATCCTTAGAGCCATAATGAATATATATCTTCGAGATGATCGTATTAAGGCTATTGTGCCGGTCATGATTGCCTTTGATGAAAATGAACTTGCCATTCAGCCGCTTTTCGAACTGCCGGTATTTCTCTACTCCGCCTTCTTTCCCACCTTTGAAGATAAAGTCACCTAGAAAGAAAACAGTGTCCTCGGGCTTAACCCTTTCGTTATGCTTGCGAATGATCGTTTCATTCATTTCCTCGGCCGTCTCAAACGGCCTCTTGCAATATCGAATGATATTGAAATGCGAAAAGTGATAATCTGATGTCCACCAGTAATTCATTATTTAATCCTGTTAATCTCTTCTTCGGCCGTCTTCAATTTTTCCAAAATACTTTCAAAAGACGGCGAGTCCTCAAAAAACATTTCCTGCTTTGCGGGTAACTTTGTCTGCAGTTTTCAAATATGCAGAGAAGGTTACCTCTTTAAGTCCAACATTATCAATGAGTTGCGAATATAGCTCTCCGAAGTACCTGCGCGCCTTAGCATACCAGATGATATCTGTCACATTAACCCGGTAAAAACTATCAAGACTTCTCCAAAGCTCCCAATAATCCGCGTTCGGCATTGTGAAATATTTATCTTTGACAATAAATAAGTCCACAAGCATTTTTTCTAATGTTGCGGCATGCCCTTGTCGAGGAGAATTTTTAAGCATCAGTCTTATAACGATGGGATCTTTTGTAATATCGAAATCCTTCGGAGGTACGCGGCTGGCCTTTTCAATCAGAACGTAGCGATAATCCCGGGATATTCTATCGAAAATTGGATGGATGGCGTCATATTCTACCTCAATAAACGTGATGTTATGAGTCTGCTGATGATGATAATAGGGCTGAAAAGAAAGTGTGTTCCAAATAATGAAGTCAAGATTGGGATATTCCCGTGAAATCATCTGACGGATTTTTACCACACGGCTTTTTTCTTCCAGAGGAAATATTTTTGAAATGGAGCTGTAGACCCCTCTCCCCGCTGGAAAAATGATACCGGTCTCCTTTAACTCGTGAAGATACTTTTTAGTAAGAGGCCGACTCATCCCTGACTCGCTCACGACATCTGAAAAACTGAAATAGCGATGTTCCTTTGCGTATTTCTCAATAAACTCTTTTTTGTTCAAAGCGCACCTCTTTTATTCGGTTCCTCGCGCCAATGGTGCGAGACTTACCTATTATTCTCCCTGTAATTTCCTAACCACTTTTTCAATCCACGCCGGGGCATAACGAAGATCGCTCACAAGCTGTTTTTTATCCTCGACCGATAATCTTCTTTTAAGTTTATTAATAATCTTGTCGTCGATATTCTCCTGCTTCATATAACGCAAGGCTTGAATAACCAAGCCGCTCACGCGCCCGGCAGTCGCCATATTCTTGGGTGTTGTTTTTTTAAATTTAATACGCCAATTACCGACGTGAACCATCCGGGAAGATCCGTCCGTTAAGAAAACGATCTTTGCCGGTACTTGATCAGACAAGCCCAGCAAGTTGGCCGCGTATGCTCCGGAAGGCTGAATCTTAAGATTATCTTTTTCGGCAAGCGCGGCGGCAATACGATCGACACTTGGCGGCATATCTCCAAAATCCGGATGCTTCCGGGGGTAATCATAAAGCCCACGCGTTAATCGACGAATATCCCCTGATCTAACCAACCGGCTTAAGGCTTGATCTATAGCGGCACGATTTCCAAGATCAAGAAAATGAGTTGGGGCAAACACCCAGCCTTTTTTCTTCCCGGCAATCCGGTGAAGCATTTTATTCTCAATAGATTCTGACATATTTATCACCTTTACCTGTCAGAAAAACTATATGCTTTTTCTGACAAGATGTCAAGAAAAATTCCACCCTTTCTCCACAGTCTTACATAATCTTACGTTTTGTAAGTATCAAGAATATCTATCCCATACAAATAGCAATACTCCCTCAACTTTTTCCTCCTATTCATTTTTTTCCATAATGGATTATCCCGGTAAGACCCGACAAGAACCAAATCGCAATTCTTATGTTGCATATAATCCGCTTCATCTCTAATATAACGAAAAATGTTTTTAGGGGTATGTTTCTCTAAAAACTCATCAAATTCGCCTTTGTTTCCTGCGAGAATGAGAATCATTTATCCTTTCGTATATATTTGGCTCTAATCGAGCCTTGCTTCTTTAAATACTCCGCGCCTTTTTTAGTCAAACGATATTTCTGTTGACTGCTGCGCGGTTTGTCGGGCACGGTCATTTCTATGAGCTTATCCTCAATAAGCGGATTGAGGACTTGGTCCCGACTTGGTCCTCTTGGATTCCCGACTGGGCCGATGATTCTATCTCCCGTTTCCCACCCACAGCTTCAAAAGCACGGCCAGGCTTACGGTGCACCGTGGTAACAAACCCGTCCGTAAGACTAAAGTCGGGCTAAAGAAGACCGTATCCTCGGACTTAATCCTTTCGTTATGCTTGCGAATGATCGTTTCATTCATTTCCTCGGCCGTCTCAAACGGCCTCTTGCAATAACGGATGATATTGAAATGTGAAAAGTGATAATCTGATGTCCACCAGTAGTTCATATCTGTTTATTCCACAATAATTCCCTCTGAAGGGAATATCGTTAATTATTTTATAGCCTGTCCCATATGTCCCATAAATGTCCCATATCTTAGAGGGCGTATTTTCGTCCTTTTCGATCACCTTGAGCCTTAACGAGCCCCTTGTCAACAAGGTTTTGTAAATCACGATACAAAGTTTTCCGTGTAGTTGTTACATAGAAAACTTGAATATCAGAAAGACTAATTGCCCTTTTTTCTTTAATAAGTTTTATAGCCTTTATCTGCCGTTCTATTGTTTTTATAGATCTTCCATTCAAACGCGGACTTAAATCTTTCGCTTTAACTCCAGAGGTTACTTTTATAACCTCCAGCAGTGATTTTAATCCCTCATTTAATCCCCTCAAAAAGGGAAACTCAACCGTTGATCTTCAGTGACCTTTTCAGCGACCCGCTTTTCGACTCCATTCAACGCGTCGTCTTATTTATTACGTTTAACCATGTCAAGAAGCAGATGCTCGCGCCTCAACTCCCGTCTTAGTTCATCTTCGGTTGGCAAATACAATTTATAGCGCGATGCAAATATCTGCCTGTTATTCTTAGACAACGTATACCGAACCACCGCTTCCTTTTTGTCTTCGCATAAGATAAGTCCAACAGTCGGATTATCATCCAATTGCCTGACTTCGCGGTCATAATAGTTCACATACATCTGCATCTGTCCGATGTCCTGATGAACAAGTCTGCCAATCTTTAAATCGATGATCACATAGCATTTCAGCATTGTATTGTAGAATACAAGATCAATATAGAAGTGGTCTCCATCCAATGAAATTCTCTTTTGCCGGGCAACAAAGGTAAAACCTTTACCCAGCTCAAGCAGAAACTTAGAGAGATTATCTATAAGAGCCTGTTCTAATTTGCTTTCATAGAGCTTTGATTGGGGAGATAATCCGGTGAATTCAAGAACATACGGATCTTTAATCATGTCTTCATATGAGACAATCTCTTGGCCTTTCCGGGCTAACCTCAAAAGGCCTTTTTTGTCTTTGCTCAAAGCCAGTCGCTCAAAAAGAAGCGAGCCTTTTTGCCGCTCAAGTTCGCGCGCTGACCAATTGTTATTAATACACTCAATCTCATAGAAAGAGCGGGCTTCCGGTTTTTCGACCCGCATCAAGATTCGGTAATGCGTCCAGCTTAATTCTCGACGCACTGCGTCGAGAATCGGATACGTTAGATAAAATTTGCGCATATTCCACAGATTACTGTCGTCAAAACCTTTACCAAACTCATCCAATAAACGCTTGGATAGATTTTCAAGAATCTTCTTGCCGTATTCCGCGCGCGATTTACCCCTTTGTTCCTCATCAACAATTTCTTTACCGATTTGCCAATACGCCACAACCATTTCCGCATTGATGGCTCGCGCAACATTCCCCCGGGCGTTTTCAATAATTTTTCTTATGCGGAGATAGATTCCTTGTGACTGCCGATCTGCCTTAATTAACCCGCCATTTTTTATTTTTTTATCTTTCATCGTTACTTCCCTTTCTTATGGCTTTGACTATTGGAGGCCAAACCATAGCCTTCTGGCTTATCGGAAAATGGATATGACCGCGACCATTGATCGATCTCATCTTTTCTAAAGCGCCACTGGCCACCGACGCGAAACGCTGGTATTTTCTTCTCGCGGGCTAGACGGCGCACAGTGTAAGGATGAAGTTTAAGATATTGAGCGACATCTTCTGCGGTATAAGCTTCAGACAATTCTTTCATTAGGTCTCCTCTGTTACATTTTATGCCATATTATATCAGAGATATCCCAAGAAACAACCAAAAAATATCCCCAAGCACTTAAAGTTATTTGCCTGCGGTAGCCTTCGCGCAATCCTTCCAACAAGCCTTGCGAAGGCAACCGCATGTCAGGCACAAAAAAATCACTCAAAACCACTAAGGGAGGCTAAAGCCTAAAGAAGATGAGAAAAGGAAGGATTAACGTATTACAGACCAAACCAAAGCAACTACCCAACCAATACCAGTCCATCCTAAGAGAAGATTAAGAAAGAATATTGCCATCCAGTTTTTATTCCGCCGTAGAAAGGAAATTAATGAAGGTAAAAGATACAAACCGAAAATGACAATAATTATTAATCCTATTTCTGCTAAACTAAAATTCTGCATTTGCATATTTTAAGTTTCCTTTAAGATTTAAAGATCTCCTGTTTCTCATTTTTATTAAGAATACATCTGATTATATGTACGAGACCAGCTGCCCCAAAGAAGACTACCGAACCACCAATAGCAATCACCAAAAATAGCCTGCCTTCTTTCTGGATAAAGCCATGCCAAAAGCTCCAGAGAATTACCTGCCAGCCCCCATTACTCAAGATGAGATTCGGATCGTGATATCCAATTCTCCCCAGCCAATAAGCAAATATCCAATATAAGTAATATGTCCATAGCCAAATACTCCTTATGCTTAAAGCGATAAATAAAACCAATAAGCCTGTTAAACCCAAGATGTCATAAGGGGCCATATTATCGTTAAAGATATTTCCCATTGCCCTGGATAAAAACACTGTATCAGAATATAACCAAGGATATTTCTCTTCCAGCCTTGCAAGAAAAAGATAGGACTTTAACTTTTCCATATCCTTGATTCTTCCGGTTGCTTTAAGAAAATCATTAAGCTGACTTACTGACATGCTTCCTAAGCTACGCTTAGGATTCTTTAGCTCGTGGGCTATGGCGCGAGAATAGCTTCCTATTAGAGTAAATGCCTTCTTAAAGCTAGAGCCGGCAACAAAAGGCATAAAATCGAAATTCCAAGTTCCGGGAATCTCAAAATATCCGGTTATATTAAAATAGGTTGAATCTTGATCAGATTTAGCCGCCTCTCCTGGCGGCACAACCATAACCAGCGCGTTGCTGCCAGAGATATCCTCAAGCGAAGAGCCTAAAAGCTGAGTCTTCATTACCACAGGAATATCCGGATATGGCCCCAAAATAACACCCTTTCTGCCGTAGCTGAGGCCGACATACCAGCCAAAGCCTATGTAAATAAGCGGAAGTATTAATAATAATCTTACGGCTAATTTTCTTATATTAAATCTCTTGTCCATTTTTTCTTTTCTCCGCCAATAATTTAAACGCATCTTCTAAACTCCTTACTTCATTTGCATAAAAACACAATCCTTGATTAAACATATCTAAATCCGCCAAAACAAAGGCCCTTGAACAAAATTCCGGCGCAAGATGAAGCAGCCTCTTTTTAATGCCTTCATAGTCAAACTTATATTCAACTATCATTAAAACACCTTGATACTTGGATTTTTTGTCAATATCATAACGGTATATGTCAACCATCCTCTTCAACTCAGAAAGCTTCTTAGATTGAGTTTCGATTTCCAAAGCAATAACTGTGCCGAACTGAAGCACTATAAAGCTGTCGGGTACTAGGGCCCTTCTATGCTTGCCTATTCTTAAGATCCATGCGCAGGCCCATTCTTTGATCACTAGGTGTAAAATCCGCTTCAATCCAGCCGGTGATTCCGTTACAAGCCAGCCACCTATTCCGGAAGATGCCAGCCACCCATTCCGGAGCAATCCAGCCGGTTATTAAAGTAAAAACAGAATAACTAGCTTTATTGTCAGCCAGGA
>JAHIKK010000009.1 GCA_018897555.1 Candidatus Omnitrophota bacterium | reverse complement strand
GTTGAATTTCGAACAGATCCAGACAACAAAACGAGAGATTTGATCCATGATTTTTTCCTCCTGACAATTACAATACTCTTTTTTTAGGGGGAGGCAAGCATATTTATCAGAAGTCACTGTAAGAATAGAAGATAAGAAGATAAAGACTAAAAAATTTTGACAGAACGAAAGAGATGAAGAGGAGGTAGATTATGGCAGATTTAAGAGATTTATTGCAGAGCGCAGATTGGAAAACGGAAAAACATGTGCCGGTAATTGAGGGGCCGGATAAAATAAGCAAGGGCCAAGTTCTCAAGATTGAGATTAGCGTGGGCAAGCAGATTGCGCACCCGAATACCACGGAGCATCATATCAGGTTTATCGAGGTGTATTTTTTGGCAACCGGCGAAAAGTTTCCTTATCAGCTGGCGCGTTTTGAGTTTAACGCGCACGGAGAGTCTGTGCAGGGGCCGAATACCAGTACGATATTTTCTGAGCCTAAGGTAGCGGTAGTTTTTAAAACTGAAAAGAGCGGCGTAATTATGGCTACGGCTTACTGTAATATTCATGGCCTTTGGAGGAGTGAAAAAGAAGTTAAAGTAGAGTAAACAGTAGGAGGAATTAATGAGCAAATACAAATGTTTAGTTTGCGGTTACATTTATTACCCCAGCGCCGGAGATCCGGATAACGGGATTGCTCCCGGAACCAGCTTTGAAGACCTGCCGGATGATTGGGTCTGCCCTGAATGCGGGGTGGGTAAGGACCAGTTTGAGAAAATAGTTTAAGGAGATAAAATAATGGCCAGAACAGTTACTTTTAATGGGGCGCCTTTAGCCTTAACCGGTAAACCGGTTAAGGTCGGCAGGAGAGCTTTTGATTTTAAACTGATTTCCCCGGATCTGAAAGTTGTAAAGTTGTCAGATTTTAGCGGTAAAATTAAAGTGATTAATTTCTTTCCTTCATTGGATACGCCGGTTTGCGATCTGCAGGTAAAAGAGTTCAACCGTAAAGCCGCCGGGCTTGGCCCGGAGGTAGTGGTTATTGGGGTAAGCAAGGATTTACCTTTTGCTCAAGCCCGATTCTGTTCAGCCAATGAAATAAAGAATGAGGTAGTGCTTTCGGATTACCGGTTTTCCTCTTTTGGTTTAAACTATGGCTTTCTGATCAAGGAGTTGAATCTTTTGGCCAGAGGCACCCTGATTATTGATCAGAGCGATTGCCTGAGGTATATTCAGGTAGTCAGTGAAATAACGCATTCGGTTAATTTTGGCGAGGTTTTTGATAATTTACAGAAGGTGTTAAGCGCTCCCTTAAGTATTAAAAAAGCCTGGGGCGCTTGTGGCTGCCGTAAATAAAAATGCCCGTAGAGATTAAAGTTAAAATCAAGGAAGTTATCCGGCGTAACTATAATGTCAAGAGTTTTCGCCTGGAGGTTCCCGGCCCCCTGAATTTTAAAGCCGGTCAATTTCTTTCGGTTAAACTTAAAGATGATCCTCAGCTAAAAAAGTATCTTTCTATCTCCAGCTCTCCTACTGAAAAATGCTATTTAGAGTTTACTAAGAAATTAACTGAAAGTGATTTTTCTAAAATTCTGGATAGCCTAAAAGCCGGGGATCAAGTGGTGATTGAGTATCCTTTTGGAAAATTTGTTTTGGACGAATCCTTTCCGAAGATTGCTTTTTTATCCGGCGGCATCGGGATTACTCCGATCCGGAGTATCTGTAAATATGTGGTTGATAAAAATCTAGGCAGCGATATGGTGCTGGTTTACGCGAATCAATCTGTCAAGGATGTTGTTTTCAAGGACGATTTTGATGCGATGGTTAAAAGTTACCCGGCTTTAAGGGTAGCGCATGTGTTGTGTGAAACTCAAGCCGGGTTTAAGTGTACGGTTGGCCGGATTAACCGCGAAGTAATTAAAAGCGAAATCCCGGATTATCAGGAAAGGAAATTTTATCTTTGTGGCCCGCCGCAGATGGTGGAGGCGATGCGTTTGCTCTTGGCTCAAGAGTTAGGGGTATCCGCAGAGATGATCGTTACGGAAAATTTTCAAGGCTATTAGGCCTATAATGTTTCCCCCCTCGCGGGAGCTCGGGGTCATTTTTCCCCAAGCGCCGGAGGCTGGGGAAAAATGAGGAGATACTTATGGCAGCCATAAAAATATTACCGGATATATATTCAGTGGGAGCGGTGGATTGGAGTGTGCGCAATTTCCATGGCCATACCTATACTACGCAAAGAGGCTCTTCTTATAACGCGTATCTTATTATTGATGAGAAGGTCGCGCTTATTGATACTGTTTATGGCCCGTTCACCCAGGAATTAATTTCGAATATTCGAGAAATTATTCCTCTTGAAAAGATAGATTATATTATTGCCAACCATGTGGAGACGGACCATTCCGGAGCTTTGCCTAGCCTGATGCCGCTTTGCCCAAACGCTAAAATTTTGGGCACGGCTAAATGTAAAGAAGGCCTGTATAAGCATTATTATAAAGATTGGGATTTTCAGGCCGTTAAAACTAATGATCAATTAAAGTTGGGCAGGCGCACGCTTACTTTTATTGAGGCGCCGATGATCCATTGGCCGGATAGTATGTTTACGTACTGTCCGCAAGATGCGCTGCTTTTACCGAATGACGCATTTGGCCAGCATTTTGCCTCCAGCAGCCGTTTTGATGACCAGGTTGACCCATGCGCATTAATGGAGGAGGCAGAAAAATATTATGCGAATATCCTTTGGCCGCTGGGCCCGGTCATCCTCAAAAAGATCCAGGAAGTTCAGAAGTTGAATATACCGATTAAAATTATCGCGCCCAGCCATGGGATTATCTGGCGTAAGGATCCGGCTAAGATCATCAATGCTTATATTTCCTGGGCTAAAGGTGAAACTAAACAGAAGGTAGTAGTTGTTTATGAAACGATGTGGGGAGCAACCGAAAAGATGGCCAGAAAAATCGTCGAGGGGATAGCTTCTACCGGCACAGAGGTTGAGCTTTATGACGTAGCGCAAAGTGACCGTACGGAAATTCTCACGCGCATGTTAACGGCCAAAGGATTTCTTTTTGGTTCATCTACCCATGATAATGATATGCTGCCGAATATTGCCGCCTTCCTGGAAATCGTTAAGGGCTTAAAGCCAAAAGGCAGAAAGGCGGGTTTCTTCGGGTCATACGGCTGGGCAGGCGGAGCAGTTAAAGAAATGCAGGAGATGCTCAAAGATAACGCCGCGGATCAAATTATCCCCGGAATATCTTTTAAATATGTTCCGGATGCCTCGGAGTTAGCCGGTTGTTTTGAATTCGGCTCTAAATTCGCGCAAAGCTTAAAATGAAACCAATACCTACGGTGATAATCGATTTTTTGCGCACCCAGGATTTTGTGGTGGTTTCTTCTATTGACGAAAACGGCTTTCCCCATAGTTCAGCTAAAGCCATTGTTAAGATTGATCCGGCCGGAGAAATTTATCTGGTTGATGTCTATCATGGTTTAACCAGTAAAAATATAGTGAATAATCCGCATGTCAGCATCAGCGCGGTGGATGAGCATAAATTTATCGGTTACTGCCTTAAAGGCAGAGCCAGAATGATGCAGGATAAGCTGATCAGCCAGGAGATCCTTAAAACCTGGGAGGATAATATTACTTCGCGCCTGGCGAAAAGATTGCTGAAGAATTTAGTCCAAGACAAAGGCCAGGGGCATCATCCCGAGGCCAGCCTGCCGCATCCGCAGCATCTCATTGCCCTGGAAGTTGAGGCGATAGTGGATCTTGCCCCGCAACGTTTTAAAAAGGAGGTTTAGTATGGCCCAAAGCGTAAAAGTTTATAGCACCTCGACTTGCCCCTGGTGTATGCGGGTTAAACAGTTCTTAAAAGAGAATAATATTGAATTTCAGAATTTGGATGTTTCCGGTGACCAGCTGGCTGCGGATGAGATGATGGCCAAAACCGGACAGATGGGGGTTCCGGTATTAGATATTGACGGCGAAATTATCATCGGATTTGATAAAGAAAAAATTAAATTAGCCCTGGGGTTATAAAAAAATCTATTAGGGTATAGTGCGATATGAAAATTTATGATTTAATTATCATCGGAGCCGGACCGGCGGGAATTACCGCCAGTGTTTATGCGGCCAGGAAAAAATTAGATTTTTTAGTGATTAGCCTGGATATCGGCGGGCAGACTGCCTGGAGCGGGGATATCGAGAATTATACAGGTTATCAATTTATCAGCGGCCCGGAACTTACGCAAAAGTTTGAAGAACATATGCGCAAATACGGCATTGCGCTTAAGGAAAATGAAGAGGTTTTAGGGTTTAAGAAAACCAATGAAATATTCTTAGTTAAGACCAATAAAGCAGATTATCAGGCCTATAGCCTGATTATTGCCTCCGGGAAAAAATCCAGAGAGTTGGGGGTTCCGGGGGAAAAAGAATTCAAGAATCACGGCCTGACCTATTGTGCTACTTGCGACGGTCCATTATTTGCGGGTAAAGTTGTGGCGGTAATCGGGGGCGGTAACTCTGCGCTGGACGCTGCCCTGCAGCTGATGAAAATCGCCAAGCAGACTTATATTATAAACAATACAGACCGGTTGACTGGGGATGCGGTTATGCTTCAGAAGATCCAGGAAGCCGGCAATGTTACAATTTTAAATAATCATCAGGTTAGTGCTGTTTTGGGAGATAAATTTGTCCGGGCGATTAAAATTAAGCATAAGGATCAGGAAAAAGAGTTAGCTGTCGAGGGAGTATTTGTGGAGATTGGGCTTATTCCTAACTCCGGATTCCTTAAGGATATAGAAAAGAACTCCCGGAATGAGATAAATATAAATTTAGATAACCAAACCAATATCCCGGGAATATTTGCCGCAGGCGATGTTACTAATGTTTTGGAGAAACAGATTATCATTGCCGCCGGAGAAGGTGCAAAAGCCGCTTTAAGCGCTTTTCGTTATCTGTCCCAGAAAAAATTTTAGAAAATAAGTTGCGGGTAATTCAGGCAGTGGTACAATCAATATATGCATGCGGCGGGGATAATGCCTTTATTTAAAGGGAGGAAAATAAGATGAGGGATAGAATTGAAAAGGCGCTGGATAAAGTCAGGCCGATGTTAATGGCCGATGGCGGGAATGTGGAATTAATTGATGTTACAGCTGACGGAGTAGTCAAATTAAAACTAAAAGGAAGCTGCGGGTGCTGCCCGATGAGTTCGATGACTTTAAAAAATGGGATTGAAAAGATCTTAAAGCAGGAAGTTCCGGAAATAAAAGAAGTCATCGCTTTATAGAATAAATTTTACCATGGTGCTCCAGGATAAGCTTAATCGCCTTAAGCGTATAATTCTTGCGTATAAATCCACTCTCGTAGCATTTTCCGGAGGCCAGGACAGCGCGTTGCTTCTTAAGATTTGCGCGTTGGTGTTGCCGCCGGATAAAATTCTGGCCGTTACCGCTGTTTCGGCTACTTATCCTCAAGGTGAGCTAGCCAAGGCAAGGATATTGGCTAAAGAGATAGGGGTAAGGTTTGAGGTAATCAATACCCGCGAGCTGGATAATAAAAAGTTTGTGGCTAACCCGGTTAAACGCTGCTATTTTTGCAAGCAGGAGCTTTTTTCAAAGTTAATTGCTATTGCCAGGCAAAATAAATTGCATTCTGTTCTGGAGGCAAGTAATCTTTCCGATAAAAAAGATTACCGGCCGGGAAATATTGCTAAGCGCCAACTTAAAATAAAATCACCTCTAGTTGAAGCGGGTTTTAATAAAGAGGATATTCGCAGATTAAGCAAAAAGCTGGGCCTTTCCAGCTGGAATAAACCGAGCCTTGCCTGCCTGGCTTCACGTATACCTTACGGCACTAAAATTACTGCCGGCCTGCTTAAACGTATTGATCAGGCGGAGGTATATTTGAGCAGCTTGGGTTTTAAGCAGGTGCGTTTACGCCATTATAACGGCCTTTGCCGTATTGAAGTGGATAAAAAAGATATTCCTCGCCTGTTAAAGAAGCGCCAGGCGGTAGTTGAGCGTTTAAAAGATTTAGGGTATAATTATATTACCTTGGATTTAGAGGGGTATCGACAGGGGAGTTTAAATGAGGTAATTGTTAGATGAAAAAAGTATATTTAGATTATGCGGCAACTACGCCTACGGATCCGGAAGTTATCGCGGCGATGGAACCGTATTTCTTTGAGAAATTTGGCAATGCCTCCAGTTTGCATGCTTACGGCCAGGAAGCGAAGAAAGCTCTTGAGGATAGCCGCCAGACACTGGCGGATTTTATCGGCGTAAAACCCGAGGAGATTGTTTTTACCTCCGGAGGCACAGAGTCGGATAATTCTGCGCTTTTAGGTGTGGTTTACGATTTAGAGAAGAAGGGCAACCATATTATTACTTCGGCGATTGAGCATCATGCCATTAGTGAACCGGCGAATTTCCTGGAAAAGAAAGGATTTAAGGTTACTTATCTGGGGGTGGATAAAGACGGCCTGGTTTCTGTGGAGGACCTAAAGAAAGCAATTACCGATAAAACTATCCTCATCAGCGTTATGCACGCGAATAATGAAATCGGCACGCTTGAGCCGATCGCGCAATTAGGCAAGCTGGCCAGAAACAAAGGAATTTATTTTCATACGGACGCCGTGCAGACCGTGGGGCATATTCCGGTAAATGTCGATGAGCTGAATGTGGACCTTTTATCGCTCTCAGCCCATAAGTTTTACGGGCCCAAAGGAGTGGGGGCTTTGTATATTAGAAAAGGCACGCGATTAGAAACATTCCTGCGCGGCGGAGATCAGGAAAGAGGCAGGCGCGCTTCCACGCATAATATTACCGGAATCGTGGGGTTGGCTTGCGCCATTGAGCTTTGTAAAAATAAAATGGAAGATGAGATTAAATTTCAGAGCGCCCTGCGCGATAAATTGATTAAAGAGATTCCTGCTAGAATTCCTGAGGTTAGGCTTAATGGGCATCCTACGCAAAGATTACCCAACAGTGTAAATTTTTCCATTAAATATATCGAAGGCGAATCCATGCTTTTAAGCCTGGATATGCTGGGGATTGCCTGTTCTACCGGCTCCGCCTGCACATCCAGCTCTCTTGAGCCATCGCATGTTTTATTGGCGATTGGTTTAGATCATGAGACGGCGCACGGTTCTTTAAGGATTACTCTGGGGCGCTGGACCCGCCAGAGCGATATAGATTATCTTTTGGAAAAATTACCTCTGGTGGTGCAAAAGCTGCGCGCCATGTCCCCGCTTTACCCCGTTAAAGAAAATCACCAATGAAGAAATGAAAGAAAAAATACTCGATTATCTAAATAAAAAACATGATTATCTTTCCGGAGACCAGATCAGTAAACATCTGGGGATTAGCCGCCAGGGTTTATGGAAGCACATCCAGGAGCTCAAGGATTCCGGTTACCAGATAGCCGCTGTCCCGCATTTAGGCTATCGCCTTGAATCTTGCCCGGACAGGCTTTTTGTTTTTGAAGTCGCACGCTCCCTGAATACAAAATTTGTTGGTAAGAAAATTCATTATTTTGATTATTTGGCTTCTACGATGGATTTCGCCATGCAATTGGGTGTGGATGGGGCTGCCGCCGGCAGCTTAGTGTTGGCGGAATCGCAAATTAAAGGCCGCGGTAGATTAGGACGAAGCTGGTTCTCGCCCAAATACAAGGGAATTTATCTCTCTTTAATTTTAAGGCCTAAGATTTTACCCGCTGCTTGCCCGATATTAACTTTAATGAGCGCAGTAAGCATCTGCGAGGCGGTAAAAGAGGTTACTGATCTGGATGTGCAGATTAAGTGGCCGAATGATGTGTTGATCCATAATAAAAAGGTTGCTGGTATTTTGACGGAGATGAATGCGGAAGTGGATAAGGTGAATTTTGTGGTGATCGGTATCGGTTTGAATGTAAATAATGATAAGAAATCTTTAATTGCCCAGGCTACTTCATTAAAGGAGCAGCAGGGTGAAGAAATAAGCCGCGTGGTTTTATTGCAGGAACTTCTGCGCAGGATAGAAAACAATTATTTTCTCCTGGAAGATAAGGGGAGCAGCGAGATTATTAATAAATGGCGTAATTTTAATCTTACTTTAGGTACGCGCGTTAAGGTTTGTTACCAGGATAAACATATCGAAGGCCAGGCCACCGATATCGATGCCGACGGCTCCCTGCTTATCCGTAAAGACTCCGGCCTAATTCAGAAGATCTCCAGCGGAGACGTAACGCATTGCCGATAGAATAATGGGACCGTTTCTATTTTTCTTTCGTCTAATTTGATTGAAAAATAGAAACGGTCCCTAGTTTTTATTTTAGTTAGATTTCCCCTCTTTCTGCGTCAATTATAGTAGGAAGGGGGTATTTTTTATGCCGAAAACCATAAGAGTAATTCCGGTAGATGCGGCGATGCACCTGGTAAACAGAGGCAATAACAGGCAGCACCTCTTTAATAACGATACAGATAAGCTACGCTACTATTCATTGATGCTTGAATTGAAGCAGGAGAACAACATCAGTATTTTTCATTATTGCCTGATGGATAACCATCCACATCTGCTTGTTTGGTTGAATAGCCAAAGCAAACTCTCAAAATTTATGAAACAGTTGAGTTTGAGTTACTACAGCTACTACAAGAAGATCTATGGGCATACAGGCCATCTCTGGCAGGGAAGATTTAAAAGTAATATCGTTGATACTGATTCTCACCTTCTTATGTGCGGCAAGTATATTGAATTAAATCCTGTCCGCGCGGGAATAGTTTCACAGCCTCAGGATCACCTGTTCAGTAGTTATAAATTCTATGCCTACGGAAAGCCAGATTCTCTTCTGACGCCCAGCCCCGCGTATCTTGATTTATCTGTTTCTCCGGAGGCACGAAAAGAACAATACATTGAATTTGTAGTTGATGGCAGTATAATAAATACGCAGAGG
>JAHIKK010000041.1 GCA_018897555.1 Candidatus Omnitrophota bacterium | reverse complement strand
GACTTAAAATTGTATTATAATGGTGCATAGCCTAGCCCTCCTTATTTGCCGACGGATATCGGTATTGGTGATGGTTGGTGACTATCACCATCATAAGGATTCGGTTAGGCTTTTTCAATCATAATTTGGACACGAGTGATAATGAATATAAACTCAAAGAAAGAACGCTTAAAACTCACGCCAGAACAGCTTTTCAACATATATCTGGAATGCAACGCACCGGGCGCTCCGGTAAAACCGATTATGGAACGCTACGGCTTAAGGCCTTGGAACCTAATTGCTATACGCAAAAAAATCAAAGCCGCGGCTATGGAAGCCCTTGCCCATTCCGGAAAACAGGGACGGAAACAACAAGTCATACCCGTAGAGCAGTATCAGAAAATATCCAGAGAACTCGACGAAACCAAAGACGCGCTGGCTGCCGTAGGGCACGAGCTATCCTTGTTAAAAAAAAGAACGAGTTAGAACTTAAAGGGCCGCTAAACGGCCATTTCAAACTTGAGATCAAAAAAACTGTGATTAATATAATAAATGAAGCTGCCACTCAAGGCCTTACCCAGAAACGCGCCTGCCGGATATTCGGAATTGCTCCCAGGAAATTCCGCAGGTGGGCAAATCCAAAACCGATAAAGCCGCGCACCGCATGGAACAAAACGCTTGCGCATGAACGCGATGCAATTGAAGCTGCTGCCTGGGAACCGGAGCTTATCGGTAAACCGGTAAGCCATATCTTCGTTCACGGACATGAGTCCGGCAAATTCTTTGCTTCGTTATCGACGGTGTATCGCACGCTAAAAGCTAAAAATATGGTCGAGCCAAGGAAGCAATGGCATAGAACAACGCCTTATGTCAACGCGCATGCGCTCTTAGACGAAGGTTTTTCGCTCCTCTGTTATGACGGCACGCAGTTTAAGACAGATTCCGGTATAATTGTCTGGGCTATTCCGGTAATGATCCTGCCTCAGAGATACTTGCTGCATATAGGGCATTCCCTAAACGGAATATCGTCAAACGATCTTACGCAATCCATCAAAGAAGCATATGTCCTGCTGCCGGAACACTTGACTATAAAACTCGTTGCCCATTCAGACAGGGGCTCTGCGATGAAATCATCGTCTACAAAACAAACTATCAAAGAACTTCTCGGCGCGCCCGTTCATTTTGGGCGGCCGCATACGCCGGACGACCAAGCTTGGATAGAAGCATTCATTAAAACACTTAAATATCACCGGGATGCTCCGCGGTCATTCAAGCTGGTCGATGATATTATTCAATGGCTCAATCGCGTCCCTGACATTTACAATAACGACCCTCACAGTTCCTTAAACTACGTTACCCCGCTTCAGGCACTGTCGGGCCAAAAGGAGGTGATCTTAAACCAACGAAAACAAAATCTTGCGGCAGCTCGCATGCTACGCTATACTGCTTGGAAAGCAAGCCGTTCTTCACTGCTTCCAGCGGCTTTAGAAGTAGTCATGCCTGCCTGACGGTAGGCAGGCAACCCGCATGAGGTCAAACTCGCTGAAAAATTCCGCTCGGGTTTCTTCCAATTTCTAAAACGGGGTATAACGATGGGCGTGTTTTTAGCCCATTCCATAAACTGCTCCTTAAATTTGCTTCTTAAAAACTCTTCTTCGGTAAAAATAATCCGTTCATAGTAGAGCCAGAATCCAAACCAAACTAATAACGCTAACCACCATACTTGGATAAACAAGGTAACCCCTAAAACAATGATAAAATTACCAAGGTAAAGTGGATTTCTCGATATAGAGTACATTCCGGTTGTGTTAAGCCTTTCAGCTACTTGCGACTTTGTGTTTCTCCCCGATGTACCACGTGGAGCATACCCCGCAGTAATACAACGGACGATAAGACCTAAAAAAGATACTATAATTGCAAAAACCCCCCAAAAATCACCCACATCATCACCAAATTTCTTTTCTAATATTCCCGATTGTCTTATGGCAATAATGAAAATCGGAATACCTAAAAGCGGCAAATAACTTCTCCATCTAAATAACCAATTTCCCTGCTTTTCCATATCTTCTCTTAAAGCCATTCTTATCCTTCCCTAAATTATAGGTTTAGTTTATTATAACCCAAGCAAAAACTATCTACTACATATTCTATCACAATTGCCAAAAATACAAGCAAATCGAGTAGGAGGCAGGATTACTCCCGCCGTCCTCTCACACCACTGTACGTACGGTTCCGTATACAGCGGTTTCTGTCATCTTCTGCTCTTTAGCCTCAATGCCTGCGCCATTTAACCGCCCATTCATAACTCAGGGATTC
>JAHIKK010000040.1 GCA_018897555.1 Candidatus Omnitrophota bacterium | reverse complement strand
GACTTAAAATTGTATTATAATGGTGCATAGCCTAGCCCTCCTTATTTGCCGACGGATATCGGTATTGGTGATGGTTGGTGACTATCACCATCATAAGGATTCGGTTAGGCTTTTTCAATCATAATTTGGACACGAGTGATATCCTGTAACAATCAATTTATAGAAACCCGCATGGTAATCATAAGCCAGGGTTTCATTTTTATCCCATACCGCTACAGAAATCCGATATTCTCCCGGAGCAAGCAATAATTTATGGCAATCTAATATAAAATAACCCCGCCCCGGTTTTAATTCGGGAATTGTATGGCCATCAAATGCCGTGTTGGGGCCATAACAGTAGACCCCGTCTTCCCTGAATATAGCTACGCCAAAATGAGGTTCTTTAACCCTGTTTTTTGCTCTAAAGCGCACTTTAATTTTCAACTGTTCTCTGCTTTTTATTTTTTCGCATTTCAGGCCCCATTTATTTATGAACTCTACTGATTCGATTATTACCTCTTTAGTCCCCAATTTTTTACCCCATTCAGTTACATCATCTACCCATTTCTTGGTATTCTCTACTAAATCCATGTTTTTCTTTACCAGACCGACAAAAAACTTTTCGGTATTTAACAACGCGCGATATTTGTTAATGCCTGCGGGCGTATCGCCGTAAAATAATAAATGTCCGTGGTCTAAAAGCGCTGCTTTATCACATAATCTTTCGATTAAGTCCATACTTTGAGTAGTTATCACCAGAGTTTTTCCCGCGCGCTTAAAATCCATCAGCCGTTCAAAGCACTTGCTCTGAAAAAGCGCGTCGCCTACTGCCAGGACCTCATCCATTACCAGCGTATCAAAATCTAAATTAGCGATAATACTGAACGCTAAGCGCAAGCGCATCCCCTGAGAATAGGTGCCTAAAGGCATATCAATGAAAGTATCCAATTCCGAAAACTCGATTATTTTATTTAATTGATCATTAAGTTCTTTTCGGGAAGCGCCAAGGACAGCCCCGTTTAGAAAAATGTTTTCTCTGCCGGTAAACTCATCCTGAAAACCAACCCCCAGGTTAAATAACCCCAAAACCCTGCCCCGGGCAATAATTTTTCCTTCGGTGGGCGCGAAAACTCCAGAAATAATATTTAAGAGAGTGGTTTTGCCTGCTCCATTTCTGCCAAGGACACCTAAGATCTTACCCGGGAATACATTTAAAGACACATCTTTTAAGGCCCAAAAATCTTCGCCAACTGCCTTTTTACTTATTTGTCCTCCCTGAAGGGTATATTTTTTGCCCACAGAAACCAGCTCCAGAGCTTTGGCCAATTCAGCAGGATTATCTTTTTCAGAAATTTTAGCAGGAAAGGTAGTCATGTATTTTATTTTTAAACCTCAGATAACAATAGAACCCTAAAAACAACACTGCCAATGAAAAACAAACCACCAGGGCTATACTCGACAGCCACCCCAGGTCTTTATCGATAAAAGGGTAAAAACCCTTAAGAATTACAGATCGATAAAAAATCAATATTCCGGTTAATGGATTATAAAGATAGGCTTTAAATAAAACCGGCGCTAAAGAATTTTTTACTAAATATATGGAATAAAATACCGGTGTTAAATAGAAGGAAACCGTCAGCGCTATTTCTAAAATATATTTTAGGTCCCTATATTTCACATAGAGCAGAGAAAAAATAACCGACAAGCCAATAGTTAACAGTAACTGCATTACCAACACCAAAGGCAATAAAATTATTAATAACGGTAAACCTTTTAACACGAAAAAAGCGGTAAATATCAATACTGCCAAGGAAGGCAAAAAATTAATCATATTCGCCAAAACAATCGAAAGCGGCAAAAAATAATATGGAAAATTAGATTCCCGGATTAAATTTTTATTATCGACCAAACAGGTAGTGGAACAAACAAGCGAATCATTAAAAAAGCGCCAGGGAAATATGGCGGCCATCAAATATAAAACATAAGGCGACTCTTCGGTTTTAGCTTTTAAGAAAACTGAAAATACCAAATAAAAAATAAAAACCGTGGCTAAGGGGGATAAAAACGCCCAAAATGGCCCCAAAACCGGCCGGCCATAACGCAGCTTAAGGTCTTTTAAAACCAGCTCACCGATTAAATTTTTCCTAGCTAATATTTCTTTAATTATAGCGATCAAATTAAAAAATAATCCTCTTCTTAGCCATTAACCGTTGTTTTACTCATCTTAATTCCGATAATCAAGCTTGCCAGAGCCGCGAAAGCAACGATACCTACGCCCAAATAATTAGGAACCCGGCTGGACGCTATTCCGCATAAGCAGAAAAACAAACAGAGGCCAAACATAATCAACAAAACCTTTTTCTTCGAATAACCCAAAGCTGACAATCTTAAAACAAGGTGATCATTGCTTTTCTTAAAAGGCACGCTTTTCTTGATTAAGCGGATCAAAACCAGGAACGTAGTATCGAATATAGGCAGGCCCAAGATAAGCAGCGGGCTTAAAAGAGCGGCTTTCCTGTCTAGCGGCGCGTAACTTATGATCAAAGCGATCGCGGCTAAAATAAACCCTAACCAATGGCTGCCGGCATTACCCATATAGATTTTGGCTGGAGGGCGATTGCCCAAGAAAAAACTCAAAACAGCCCCGATTAAAATTAAACATAAAGTCGCGCTGCGCATATCGGCATTTAAAATTGAAATCGCCAAAAAAGCGGCGCTGACGATAATCGCGACACCGCTGGCCAAGCTATCCATTATATCTAAATGATTAAAAGCATTGGTAATACCCAAAACCCAAATAAAAGTAATCACTATATTCAAAATATTCCCGATATAGACAATCTGCGTTCTAACCCCGAACAAAACTAATATGCTAGTGGCAATAATTTGCATTAAAAATTTTGAGCCAATGGATAGCTCTCGCCAGTCATCGAATACCCCGAAAGCCAGCATTAGGCTGGAAGAAACAATTATGCCCGCGATTTCTTTGGATAGGCCTTGATTAATAAGAAAAAACAATGCAACAAAAATAAAAGATAACCCCATTCCTATCCCGCCAATAAGAGGCGTTCCCTGGGGCATTAACAAGTTATGCCTCAAGCTGAATCTCTTCAGCATATAAATAAAAACCAATCCCAGAAAAAATCCGTATAAGATTAAGAAAAAATAAATAGAGAACATATTCCCCGCCATTTTTTAAAAAAATATATTAGAGAAGTTCATCGTTCCATAATTGTTCAATAAACATTTGCCAAGGCAGGATTTGAATATTGTTAGTTAAATTACGAGGTTGTTTTTCCATGCAGACAAGGCAGCGTTTTTTTATCGGGCCGTCTTCAATAAGGGCCTGGAGTGAACGGATATCCCCCTCGTGCACGCGGGAAGAGCCTTTAATTTCAATGGCTAATTCTTTTTCTCCCAAGATAAAATCCACTTCCCGGCCGGTGGATGTCCGCCAAAAAGTTATCGGCATATCGGGATTTCTATAAGCCTGATAAGCTTTTAATTCCATCAAGATATAATGTTCAAACGATTTACCAAACTCCGGGCTGCCAAGAAGCGGCTGCCTGCGGGCTAAATAATTGGCAACACCGACGTCAAATAAATAAAATTTTTCAGTGGTAATCATCCGCCGGTTTTTTGATTTTTTCCAAGGGGGTACGCGAAAACCAAGATAGGTGTCCTCGAGAATATCAAAGTAGGTACGGATTACTTTATGCGAGACGCCGGTTTCTCTGGCAATATTGACGTAATTTATAAGCTCACTTGAGGTTATCGCGGCTACACGCAGGAATTCGCTAAAAGCCGGTATATTTTGTATAAGGGCCTCAGCGATGATCTCTTCTTTAAGATAATCGGCGACATAAGCGCGCAGCTCTTCAACTGGATTAGCTGATAAATAATGCGGCGGCAATAACCCCGAAATCATCACCTTTTCCAGGGCAAAATCCGTTACTTCTATAAATGAAAGCGGCACCATGGTTTTTCTCCAGGCCCTGCCGCCGAGCAGATTAGCCTGGCCGCGGCGCAATTTTCGCGCGCTTGAACCGGTAAGTAAAAAAGACAGCCCCTTATTTTCAATAAGCCAGTGGACTTCATCTAACAACCGCGGGGCTTTCTGGACTTCATCGATAACAATAAGCCCTGGCTTGTGATTTTGGTAACGTTCGCGCAATAACGCCGGACGAGAAACGTATTCCGCCAAGGTATCGGTTTTAAGTAAATCAATAACCGCGGCGTTTTTTAGTGAGTGAGAAATCCAGTAGGTTTTGCCGACTTTTCTAGGCCCCCATAAAAAAGCGGATTTTCCAGCCGGAAGATTAAGTTCAAACAGCCTTTTTTTAATTTTCATAATGGGTATTCTATCCGAATAAATTTCCCTTGTCAAGCAATATTACAAATTGCAAAAAGCAAGGGGGAAGAATAAACTCCGATATAAATCCTGATAATTTTTTACCATATTCGTAAGCGCGAAATCTCCATTTAAATTATTCTTCGCATTCCGGCCAACCTGCTTGCGCAGAGCGGCGTCTTTTAATAAAAGAGTCAATTTTTCAGACATGCCCCGCGTATCCTGAGGCGAAACTAAAAATCCTGTTTCTCCGTCAATGATTACCTCCGCGATCCCCCCGGTATTGGTAGCGATAACCGGAACAGATGCAGCCATGGCTTCCAATACCGTAATGGGCAGGCCTTCCCATAAAGAAGTCAGCGCCAACACGTCTATTGCCGATAATATCCTATGGATATCCCGGCGCCAGCCAGTTAAGATTACGCTCCCCTGCAGGTTAAATTTATTAATCAATGCCTGGATCCGCCCGCGTAAAACCCCGTCGCCTACCAGGATAAATTTCACGCCAGGCATGCTCTGATTAACCAAAAAGGCCAGCCGGATAAAATCCTGCGGGGCTTTCTGCGGCTTAAAGCAGGAGACCATCCCTACCGTTAACTCTTCCATGCCTATGCCTAATGCTTTTCTTATTATATCCCGGCCGTTTAAGGTGAATCCCGAATAACCAATGCCATAGCGGATAAGCTGGAACTTATCCGGATCGCCGATATGGTTAGCCAGGCCTTTTTGTTGATCAGAATAAGAAACTACGATTATCTTATCGGTAAAACGCGCGCTCAGCCTTTCCAGCAAAATGAATAGCTTGCGGAGGAAAAACGGCTGAAAATCATTAAAACTCCAGCCATGCACAGTATGGTAAATAAATTTTACTTTAGCGAAGCCGGCGCTCAAACGGCCTAATATACCGGCTTTAGAACTATGGGTATGAACAATCTGGATATTATTTTTTTTAATCAACGCGTAAATCTCGAAAAAAGCCAAAATATCCTTAAAAGGATTTAGCGGCCGCTCTAACCACTTTGAACGCTTTAGTATCAGACCATTAATAGAGCCGGCGTCAGAAAGCATTAGCCCTTTTTGAGCGGTAAAGAGAAAAACACCAAACCTCTCTTTATCTAAACCGCTGATTATGCTTAACAACTGCTTCTGGGCCCCTCCTAATTCTAACTTAGTGATTAAATATAAAATATTTATTTTCTGCATATTACTGACATTTGTATAGATGATCGGCTTTTGCCAATTCACAAAACCATTCAACAGGCCTCTCTAAACTACCTGTCTCTAATAATGCTTTGCCCGGGCAACTGCTACAATTATTTCTTATCGAACAAGTTTTGCATTTTGAATTAATGGTAAAAGTTTTTTCTCTTACCCAAGTTAAGATCTTATTCCGCGCCTGCTCAACGTTTTCTTTTAATACATTTATTTTGGGTTCTCTGATACAAATGCAAGGAAAGAGATTGCCGTAAGGATCGATATGCACACCGTCTCCTCCGCCAATCGCGCATTGAAATAAATTATTGGCCGGCTGGGAGGCTAAAGCCGGCGATAATAAGCCGCAATCGTCTTTTATTGCCCCTTTCTTGCCGTTTAAACTTAAAACCTCTTGAGCAGAAATTCTTAAACTGGATGGCATTAAATTTCCATCTAACCGCGCCTGAAGGAATACGCTTGGCCTAAAATTTAGACCTAACTTCTCCACAAATTCCCTTATTCTTCCCAACTCTGCAAAATTATCTTTGATCACCTGTGTTTTTATCTTTATTGGTAACCTTCTTTGGGTTATTAACTTGATACCAGCCATTGCTTTTTCAAACGAGCCTTTTACTTGAGAAATTTTCTCATATAGCCCCTGAGTAACCGCGTTCAAAGTAATCTCAATTACAAATGGAGGGCTTTTTTTAAGATAATCCGCGATTCCTTCGGTCATGGAATAAGCATTGGTAAATACGGTAACGATAAAACCCTTATTTTTCGCGTAAGCATATATTTCCAGAAAGTCTTTCCTGGTTAAAGGGTCTCCTCCGGTAAAACACAACCAGATCACCCCGGCGTTATGAATTTTGTCTAAAATAAATTTGACTTCTTTTGTGCCGAGTTCATCCCTTGTGGAACCCAGCCGATTATAACAATCTGTATAACAGTGTTTGCAGTGAAGGCCGCATTTAAAAGTCAATTCAAACTGGCAGACATTCGGGCTTTTTAAATGCCAGTTTTTCTTGTGGGTTTTTAAGCTAAAAGTTTTGTATTGAATTTCTTGCATTTTTTCTACTTTCCGGTTCGCAAGAAGTAAAATTTTTATTATAAAGCCAGCTTCTGGCCGGGCACCATTTACAATAAGTTTGCAATTTGCACTTATTGCAATTATAATTTTCATCCGGCGCAATTGCGCTGACAAATTTCTTTAATTGTAACCACGCCACCTTAAAATCCGCGCTCTGCCCTCTCTTTTCTCTAAGTATCCTAAATCTAGGGGAATCAATCATCAGGCACGGTTTAAGCTCTCCCAAAGGAGTAATTGCCGCCTGGCTTACGCCTACGCCGCATTCGAATAGACGCGAATTAACGCTAATGCTCTCATAGGTGCCATTTCCGTCATTCTGAGGGAGGCCTACGGCCGACCGAAGAATCTTATCGTCGGGATTCTTCGCTTCGCCCTGCGGGCTACACTCAGAATGACTAGAAGTTCTACATTTCGCAATAGTCCCCCGATACTTAAAGGGTTCCTCTGAGCCATCCAAGCGCCGCGAAAGCATATCATCTAAACGATGCAAAGCGCCCAATGAACGAGCAAAATCTTGAATACCCTTTATCTCGGATTCATTTTCCTTCAATACACAGGTTTTAAATCCCAGAGGAACCTTATTTTCACGCAGAAAGTTAATGGCAGCGAAAACTTTTTCCCAAGAGCCCGATACTCCGCTGATACGCTCAAAAGCCGGCTTACTCATCGCCGGGATAGTAATATCCACCTTATTTACTCTAATCCGCTTTAATTCCTTGGCAGCCGTTTTATCTATTAATGAACCATTGGTATAAATAATAATTTCAAACCCTTTTCTCTTGGCATACCAGAGTATTTGCATTATATCTTTTCTTACAAACGGCTCCCCTCCGGTAAAGCCCAAATAAAAACAGCCGATTTTTTTAAGCTCATCCAAAACAGAAAAAACCTCTTTTGTCTTTAGCTCCCTTATTTTTCTATAACTCTTTGGCACATAGCAATGCTTACAGTTAAAATTACATTGGTAGGTCAATTCAAACATTACCCGCAAAGGAAAACCCTTATTTTTTGCAGAGCTGTGCAGCCGTTGCCAGAAATTATTGTAGGGTTGATATTTCATTGTTAAAAAGGTAATTCGGGTTGAAAAACTATCCTATCTACTCCATAATCTTTTAACAGTGCGAAACTCAAAGGATTTTTATAAAAAGTGGTATTTCCTCTTTTGTAGATAACCTTGGGAACCGCTTTTTTACGCAGTAGATCATAGTGTTTTTGACATTCTCTTTTACAGACATTAATACGCTGTATCTTCTGGAATCTTGTTTCCATCGGACAGAAACGACCGGTGGAAATATTCACAAATGGCGTGTATAAGGATTTCTTAAACCCGACCCCTTTTAAATTCAGCCCCTGTAAAAGATTGTTCAACTCCACCCTTTGGACTCCAAATTTGGCTAAAAGATCTTGAACAAAAGGAAAGTTCACGTAAGATCGCCTTGCGCCGTCCTGATACTGCTTATCAGGAAGCTTATGCACAACTATATGAATCTTCCCATCTTTACCTCTTACCGCAAAAGGCGGCTGTTTTTCTAAAACACTTTTCATCGCCGGATCCCTCTGCTGCCTTACTAAAAGCCTTCCTAAGGCAATTTCAAAAGACCCGTTAAATTCCCTATTTAGGCATTCTAAAACACCCCAATCATTCACCACTACTTCAGCGCCAATCTTCTTTTCCCTAAACCAAGAAAATGTTTCCTTTAGCCTCTTTAATCCCTGCTCTGTAACAAAGGGCGTAACCATGGTAAATTTAAGGTTATTTTCTTTTACAAATCTTAAAATCTTCCCGGTATCTACTAAGGCAGGGATAAGATTCTGGCAAAACTCTACCCCCCAATATAGCCGGCGATATTTATCTTTCTGGAAGTATTTTAAGTTTTTAAGATTGGTTATGTGAATAGCCTTTTCTAGCATTTAAAGTTTTCTTTATTCTGCCGCTAAATCCATACGCCAAAGGCGCTCTTTGATAATATCAATAAATTGCTCTTGAGCCTCTTTTTTAATTTCTGAATTTCTAATTATTGTTTCCATTAAATTTAATTTCTTTTCAAATTTTTCATATCTAATTCTTACTGGTATATTTAAATAATCCGCCAACTTATCAAAATCTTCTCTTTTTAATTTATTCTTTCTGCCGTTGATCGATAAAGCCGAGTCCTCTTCGCCTAAAATCACTAACTTCGAACAAACGATATCATAGGCGGGTGTTAAACGAATAGTTTCTTTATCTTTGTAGCAAATCGAATAATTTTTTAAATGGGCGTCTCCATTTCCGATAATAAAATTAAAGACGATTCTCTCAAAAAATAATTGCGCGTCATACCCGGGCCCGGTCGATACCTCTTTCAATTTGTGCCCAATTTGTTCAACGGAACCTTGGTACTTATCTCTTGATCCTAATATTTGAGCAAAGTCTTCCTGATGGATTTTTACGCCCGATTCCCTATCAAATCTTTTTACAATATATGACAAACTTCCATCCTTTAAAGGCAATAGACAATGCGGCGGGACATCTATCTTAAACTCTGAGGCGATATCCATGCAACACTGCTCATTCTCAGGAATATACGAAAAAGCTGAAGTTTGTGGTTTTAAAATATATTCCCCGCCTTCGGCAACAGAAATTAGCGAATTATTTTTCTTATCAAGCTTCATGGATAATTTTGGCTGAATCCCGGAAATAGATAATTTTCCTGCCAATTTCTGCGCTTTTTGAGAAACATCTTGCAAGCCAAACTCTATTATTGGCAGTTTAGAGGTATTAAACATCTCTTTAATGAGTTTCTTATTCATTTCCAGGATCATCTATCCTCCGGACAGTTACAGCGCCAATTGTATCTAGGTTCGTAGTGCAAAGCAAAAGGCCGAATAAATCTTCTCTGTCGACCTTTTGGGTGGCAGTAACAATATCTAAATACCAACCTTCAGGTAAAAGGCCCCTAAAAAAAGAAAATAATTCTTTAGATTCATAAGGTTCTTCCCTAAGAGGTAACGCTACCGAAAGAGGTATATTCTTTTTTAAAAATTCCTTATTGTATTCAAAAGAATATCCGTCTTTTGTTTCGCTGATATACCCAGCCAAATCCTGATTGTAAAAAACTCGCGCTTTTCTAAATTTTTCCATAGTTTCGTCCCGAATCTAAATTTTATCTTTATTGCTCAGATTTTACGTTTTCATCCCGCGCTAATTCTAAATGAACCCCTAAGAAACCCAAGACTTGATTGAGTTTATCCAATCGAACAGTAGTTTTCCCTCTTTCAAGTTCTCTTAAAAAACGCAAGCCTACTCCCGTTCTTCTCGCGAAATCAATTTGGGTTAAACCCAGTTTTTTTCGCAAATTTTTTATCTGCATATTAATTGGAATCTGTACCATGGTGATAAAAATATACCACCTTTCGGGTATAATTGCAAGTATTTTTTTAATTATTATTATACCCTATTGGTGATGATAATAAATTTATTATACCTTAAAGGGTATACTATATTAAATTATCTGCTGAATTATCAATAAATTATACCTAATAGGGTATAATTTATATTAAATCTGGTTGAATTAATGGATAATAACAATCGTATTGATTGCATTTAATCTTAAATGTATTTTTAAATAACTCCTTGCATTTTTCCATATAATCCGTTTTAGAAATATTACTCTCTAAAAAGCCCAAAGATTTTCTTATAAACACGGTTGCTTTAATCTTTTCTTCCGTGGGCAGGTTCCGATCTAATACTTTAAGATTAGTTATTCCGATTTTTTTAAAATCATAAATCGCGCAGGCGCCGCAGCCTTCAATATGCTTTTTCATCCAAAATGTGAATGGCTTGATTTTTCCTATTTGTTTATTATTAGTTACTGAAATCTTCTGCCGCTTAAAAGAAGTGCGGCAACCGCCGCCATAGCCGCGCAGCGGCAGGCGTGAGGCGGTAAAAAAATACGCGTTCCTCTTGGCTCTACCCTCTTTTTTCACGCTGCCGGCCTGCTCCTTACAATAGGCGCAAAATCCATCTTCAAAGAAACAAAGGTCATGGATAATAAACACCTCGTATTCCAAAGAATTATCCGCCTCAACAACATCCTTTATCTCACCGATTGTCATTGAACGCGGGAAAACAATCCGCGTTGCCCCTAATCTTTTATAAAACTTAACGGCAGCGGAATTAAAAATAGCCGCATCGCAACCCATAACCACATCTTTATTTTTTAATAAATCCTTATCATTATTGTCATTGCGAGCCCCAAAGGAGCGAAGCAATCCCGGGTCAGCAAAAATTATTCCATCCGCGCCTATATTCAAGACATCCTTAATAATCGTTTGCGCTGCTTTATACTGCTCTTCTAAATAAAAAAAGGCATTCACTGCTACGTGCACCTTAGTTTTATATCGATGCGCAGCCAGAATTGCCTTTTCTAAATCCGCTAATTTAGTAAAATTAACTCCGGTTGAGCGCTGATTTATGGAGAAGTCCTTATATTTTCTTCTCCAATTATAAGGCTCAATTCCGCAGAAGAACTCATCCGCGCCTGCCGCGCATAAAGGCGCGACTTCTTTTTTATGAGTAAGAGGTGCTTTTATTTTCATTGTTTGTAATGCTATCCGGTGGCTTTTTTCGGACCGCTTAAAAAAGCTAAGATTCCCGCGTAACTCCAAAATAAATAACTTGGCGCAACCCAATAAAGCCCGTCATAGGTTAAAAAAGAACAAAGCATCCCGATAAAACCGGATAAAAAAGATACCAATAAAAGCCTATCCGCGTTTTTTAATAATATTCTCAGCCTGTTCCTGATCCGCATAAAAAGAAAAGAAATAAATATTAAAAATCCGCTCAAGCCGATAATCCCGGTTTCGGTTAAGATCGTGATATACATACAATCCGCGACTTTCCCGTCATAACTGCAATAACCGGCTAAACGCGGCAGGTAATGGTCAAAGAAAACCCGGTAATGCCCAAAACCTAATCCCCAAAACAGCTTATCCCTTAAAATCGGCCCGATGGACATAATTCGGCAGAGCTTAGCATAATAAGAATGCGGGAGAGCCAGCACCTGCAAAGAATAACGCGCGGAAGGAAAGCATAAAGAGCTGATTCCAATAATTATTGCAGATAGCAATATCAATGCCCAGATATAAAGCCATTTCTTTTGCTTAATTAAAAAAACTACCATCACCAACATCGCTGCAAAAAAACCTAAAAAAGCTCCCCGGGAAAAAGTCAAAATTATGCCGATAAATATAATCGCCATATAAATCCTAGACATAAACTTTAAAAATATTTTTTTCTCCAATGATTTTAGCGCGATGGACAATGGTAAAATAGCCACCAGATAAGTCCCTAATGGAGTAGGGTGTAACTGCGTTGACATCATTCTTCTTCCTTTAAAAACCTCAAAATACATATTCCTTGTGAAATAGGTATAAAGGAAATTCTGCTTGGTCAAAAACTCTATAATTCCATAAATGCAGACCAATGTTGCCATCAGGCAGGCGCTTCTGATGATTAAGCGCCCAGAATTTTCTCTAAAAGCGGTTTTGGCGAAAAAATACAAAAATGGCATCGGGAAGATAAACAGCCAAAAATGCCGATAAGCAACCGCGGAATCCTTTACACCGGCTAGCCCGCCGATCATTGTTAACAAAAACACCCAAAAAGGTATCTCTACTTTATTAAAAATTGATTTATAAATATCTTTTTTAAACCCGAATGATACTATTAACAAAATACAAAGTAAAATAATAAATTTGGACGCCCACTGCTCACCAGCGAAGGGGGCAAAAAAAGATACCCCTAAAAATAAAGCGATCATCCCGAGGCAATTTATTTTTTCTAATCGGTTACCTATGTTCATAGGTTGAAACGAAAATTATTCTGAAAGCTGAACTGTTACAATATAAGGCGGTTTTTCAAATGTGATTAGGGCGGCTGGATGCAGCGGAATTTACATTTATCCTCTATAAGTTTTCTCCGCGCGGATCCTTATATCTAATATCCAGACGATTTTCTGCCGATCATCCACATTATACAAGACCCGATAATCCCCAATTCTTAATCTGTATTCCGCCAGATGATAAGAAACAGGTATTGGCGGCTTGATTTCCGTAAACCCTTTTTCATGAAATGGCCTGGGATTGTCTCTGAGGCCGCCTACTTCATCTGCTATTTTTTCCCTCTGATTTTTATGCGGGATATTTTTTTGCAAAAATTCATCAAAATACCTTTTCAGCCTTAGTGTTGGATATCGAATATCGTAACTCATTCTTTTACCGCTTGGCCCGCTGAACGATATTTTTTATAGGTTCCCGAAAAAGAAACGCCTTGAGAACCTTTTTTAATTGCCTCTGCGCCTTCATGAATATTCCGCATCGTATCCGAATCTGAAACTTCATCAAAGAATTCCAGTAATTCAACCATCTTCGCGTAAGGCACAATTACCCTGACCGGCTGCCCTCTTTCGGTTACCACTATGGCCGGTTTTTTGTCTTTCATAAATTCACACAAGTGATCTCTTAATTCCCTTACCCCTACATGCTCTGCTTTTATTAAATCAATTACCGCGCTCACGATAACCTCCTTTTTATTATGTGGCAACAAATGTCGCCACACTTGAATTCCGGGGACACATTACTTAATTATCCTTCTTTTTTTGGGCCGGGTTTCTGTTGATGTAATATTCTCCCGGTTAATCCTTCAATTCCTTCAATAAATTTATTATCCCCTAATGGCCTTCCATTGTTTATGTGCATCTTAAGAAGATTAACAACAGCCTGTTTATCATTCTCTGAAAGAAAAACTTTCCAGTCTTTTATTTCTGAAATAATAAAATTATCTTCCAATAGGGAATCCTTTTGCTTAAAAACATGCGCCTTGGCGCTAGACCAAGAATAATCCCAGGCATTTTTTACTATTCTAGCTCTTACGGGATTCCTTTCGATATAACGCATGGCAGCGTAGAGATGGAATTCGCTTAAAGGATGGGATTTGAATCTGCCTTCCCAAAGATATCCTCTCCAGTTTTCTCTGAAGTTAATCATCCGAGTATATCGGCGATGCGCTTCAGAAAAACCACGCGCAAAACTGTCTTCTTTGTCTGGAACAACGATAAGATGCACATGATTATCCATCAGACAATATCCCCAAAAACGGATACCTGCCGGCCTGGCGTATATCCTTAAATAATCAAGGTAGGCTTTTCGGTCATCTTCATTGAAGAAGACTTTTTGACGCCTATTTCCTCTTTGCACAATATGGTGAGGAAAACCCGGGACTACCACTCTTGCTATTCTTGCCATAATCACCCCCCTACTATAAGAGACGCAAGAAATAGCAAAATCTAACCAAGATTTATTAGTGGATTCGTTATCAAAGAGCTAAAGGTAATTAAGTACTGTGTCCCCGGAATTCCCGCTTAAGACGATCCCAAAGTACCCGACCAATGTCCTGTTGCCCCACTATACAGAGAATCCC
This sequence comes from Candidatus Omnitrophota bacterium, assembly GCA_018897555.1. Classification (GTDB taxonomy): domain Bacteria; phylum Omnitrophota; class Gorgyraeia; order Gygaellales; family Profunditerraquicolaceae; genus UBA6249. The sequence continues at coordinate 5,117 of JAHIKK010000040.1, read as the reverse complement.
CATCATCACAGGAGTTCCCTGCCCTGATTCGTGCATTGTCACATCCGCTCACGTCCGCTATACTTGTCTTAATAGATGTTCTGTATAAGCGAAAACCGGCATTGAAACAATTACACGTCAACACCGCCTGCTCCGGATTAAGTTTTATCCGCGTAATCATTGGTTTAAATTTTGGTTTTCTTCCCATCTTTACACCCCCGCGTAAAATTAATCACTTTCTCATTATTCACAAAGCCTAAACTATAACAAGGCACATGCTTAATCAAATCAGCGCAAAAGGCGGCGATGTTTTCTAAACAGTTTTTATCCCAGAAGGTCGGAAATAAGGCGGGATAAAGCAGGTTAAATGCCGGTTTTGGCGAAATCTGTGTGGCAATGTTTTTAGGGGAATGATGAATAAAGAATATTTTTTTAAGCGGCGCTGATTCTATTCTGGAAGCAAGATAATCGCTAAATTCACCGTGCCAAGGCGAGCCGTAGATGAAGAATTTACCATTTACTTTCCGCACAATAATGCGGTCATCGTTTAAGACCATTGCCTTGGAATGTTTGTGCCAGAGCCTGGCGGTAGTGCTTTTGCCTGCCCCGGATTTACCGGCAAAAAGCAAGCCCCGGTCATCGACATCTTTTATCCCCACTGAATGGGTAAAAATACCCTGATTTCTCTGAGCAAAATAATTTATTAAAAGCACCTGCAAAAAATCATAGATTATGTCCGAGGTATTCCATACTTTGCCTTTATTCTTTTTAGGCAATAGATACGCTTTTACTCTATTAAATGTTTTATTTACCAGCATAATTTGTTTTTTATCCTCAAGCGGGCATTTATAGATATAAGTCTCGCCTTTTTTAAGCAGACGCCAGTTCTCGCTTTTATCCTGAAAATGATAGGTAATAAATACCGGTTTTGTGTTGTGGATTTCAGGTAGTTTATCCACTATATCTATGTGAATTAAAATGTCCGGCCTTTGGCTTCCTTTATAGAAGAAGTTATCGAACCGCTCAGTAACTTGCAGCTTTTGTTCTTCCGCGCTAAGCTGCTCCTGAGGAAAACGACTCTGCATTAGGATAACTGTATCCGCGATTTTAAGATTAACCTTGCATTTCATCATCATGACGCCGCACTCCCTTCGAATAAAACTGCCATTATTTAGCCTGTTTTTATTTTTAAGGCCATCTCTTTTGCTGTTTCTTCCGCCAATCGGCAATAATAAGGCACCGGTGACTCTTCGTCACCCGTCTCTAAATACGCCCTTGCCGGGCAATGATAGCAAACCGAACGCAGGCCGCAATCCCGGCATTTAGAGTTGGTGTTAAACCGCTCATTTAAGATTTGTGAAGGCCAGCGGTAAAAACCTTCTTTAAATGGGGTGGTTTTTAAATCTACGCTGAATTTATCCGAAAATATGCAAAACTTAAGCCTTCCATAAGGATTAATAAAAAACTGCTGCATCCAGGAATTGCAATGATAAAGGAAACTTCCGTCTCTTTTTAAATCCGGGAAATCGCTGTGCAGCCCCTTCTGATACTCTTCCCAGATATCCGGGTCTTGTTTTCTTAACTCCACTAATTCTTCAAAAGAAAGCCGGTAGTTACAAGGCGTTTTATCCTGGTTAAGCTGAGGAAATATCATTGGATCGTATTTAAAGCGATACTTTTTCTGCGCTGGCTTGCCTAAAAGCTCTTCTGTCCATCCCTTTATCCTGGCAACCTCATCTTTATTCTGTTTTAGGCAATTGGATTTTAGTATAAGCTTGATTTTGCTCTTTGATAATAACTTAATATTTCCAATTACGCGGGGGAAGGACTCTTTGATTTGCGTAATTGATTCGTATGTCTTTTTGGTTATGCCATTTAGGGTTATCTCTATGGAAAAAGGGGGCAATTTTACCAAATAATTGATTATTTCTTTGGTAAGGCTGTAACCATTGGTAAAAAGCATAATAATAAAACCTTTTTCCTTAGCATGGGAATAGAGCTCTAAAAAATCATCCCTAACCAAAGGGTCCCCCCCGGTAAAGGTAAGCCAGATACATCCTTCTTTCTGAAGCGTATCAAGGATTTCCTTCCACTCTTCAGTAGTTAATTCTCTGACTTCTGTCCTCTGAGCCTTTACAGTAACAGTGAACGCAGTTTAAATTACATCTATAGGTAAACTCAATCTGGCCGCTCCAGGGATAATGTTCTTTTTTGCCAACTAACTTGCGGGCGAAACGACTGAGACTATTTTTTTTCATTCTTTCAAACGCTAATGTACGCGAATTTCAAAGTAATTAAGTATTGTGTCCCCGGAATTCGGGAATTCGCCGCGGGCGGGCAAAAAGGCTTAGGAGCTGGCCACACTGTACGACCACCAAACCGTGAACCCCCCGCCACCCCCCGTCGCTCGATTGGAAGAAACGGCACAATGATCTTCAGGTCTCACCTAGAGAACCCCAGACCGCATCTTCCCAAACTGGAGGCAAGAGCACGTCAGCACCGCCTGCTCTGGATTAAGCTTTATCCGCGTAATTACTGGTCTAAATTTTGGTTTTCTTCCCATCTTTGCACCTCCTGTTTTCTTAAGGGTTAAAGGGGATTACCTCTTACCCTCTTAACCCTCGTTCCATGCTCTAACGGTTTAGCAGTATAACAGTTTAGCAGTTTAGACACAGATAATAACCTATAAAAATAATCTAAGCTTGTTTTCATTTTGCCAAGCCAAGATTGAAAACGGGCATCCCGATCTTTTTGGTGGGCTTTTGTTTACTCCAAATAATATTTTGCAATCGGTCTACCGTATCAGGAGCAAATAATTTCTCTCCACATTGCCGGCAAACTTTCGCTGGAACATTTTCCACAACAATCCAATGCCCTTCATAGAAAAGGGTATAACTAATCAATTTCTTTTCGACTTTTCCACCGCAGAGATCACATTTCATAAATTTACCTCCTCGTCTTAAAATCTATCCATTCTGCTGAATCAGGTTCATACACAGTAATAATTTTGATTTTTGGCCTCGTTGGATATGAACAGTGAATGTGCAACGGCCTTTCCAGGTCGGTTCTTCCATAGATAAGGCAGCTTGGGCCAAATTTATCCTCGGGATAATTTTCGATTATCTCGCCTTTCTCAATACTCTCTAATATCTCCCTTCGCGTAATATGCCTGAGGATGCTTTGATCGAGTGCATGAAGACTGTATTCGTATCGTCCTTCCTTGAATACTTTTCTTATCTCTTTAATCATTATCTTTCCTCTATACTGTTAGCCGTAATAATAACGCCCTAAAACCTATAACCAATACCCTAAAATCAATAGGATTTCAGGGGGACAGGGGATATATTACTTAATTACCCCTCTTTTTCGGAATTCCCGGAATAAGTATTATGTCCCCGGAATTTCCATATCAATCTGGCCGCCGGAATTCCGCGCCCGCCGAGGAGGTTCCCACCGCGCCAGAATTCGTACACGCGAATTCGCGTCATATCAATCTGGCCGCTCCAGGGATAATGTTCTTTTTTGTTCAACAGCTTAAGAGAAAAACGGGATAGATTTTGTTTTTCCATTTAATATCACTGTCCCAAATACGTCATTCTGAGGCCGAGCAGTACGCGAGGCCGAAGAATCTCATTAGTTCATCAGAGATTCTTCCCAATTAAGTATTGTGTCCCCGGAATTCGCCCGGAATTCCGTTTAATCCCCTGACTGCCAAAAAGCAGTCCAAGAACCAAATCCCAAGAGACCAAGGGCTAATTGGGCTACGAGCTGCCATACTGACTACAATTCTGGCACATCCCATAACTGTAGTTCTCGCACAACCAATCTGCCGCGCCCGGTCCGCTCGTCACATACTTAACCTTACAGGAGACTAACACCCTCTCCGCAGGTTCTCCTCTGGTTAAAATAACCAGCTTTGGCTTATCCCATTTTTTCTTTTTGTTTACTTTACGCATAGCTTAATCTCCTCCTATAGGTTTTAAGTTATAAGCTTATAACTTACAGCTATTTTCCGTGAGTTTTACCCGCGTAATCACCGGCTTAAATTTTGGTTTTCTGGGCATCTTATCCTCTCCTTTCACTTTTCTCTAAATAGTCCAGAATAATCCGGGCAAATTCATAAAAATCCGCCAATCTGTTCTGGAAAACGTCGTAAACCTTCTCAATTAAAATGTCTCTGTACTCGTGTATAATTATATTCCTGAAACCCGCCATCCGAATTATCTTCTCCGCCTGCTCTCCATTAATAATACCTTTTTGCGCCAAAATCAAGAATATCTCTCCATAATCAGACGGGCTTCCCAAATTTTCCTGCGCTACGATATGATTACCTATATCAATGCACGCCTGAATAGCTGTCTCTAATTTTCTTTCTACTATTGCTTGAATATCTCTGTCTCTTTTGTATTCTTCAAAAAATACGCCTTGTTTGGATTTAAGATGTTCAAGAGTTTCATTTAACGAAGCTAATATCCTGCGGATAACCGATACATCAACCATATATCCCCCTCCTTAAGCTTCTCTCTGCGGTTATTTCATACAAATGATACATTGGCTTGATATCCTGATAAATTCCAAATGAATTGGCTTTAAATCTATAAAATATCTTTTCGTCTCTTGCATAAAGCAGCCGGCCGTATTTCATAATCTGGAACCTAAGAAAAGGGTTGGCGCGGTTTAAAACTACCACATCCGCTCGATTAACTTTATAAATGCTCATAACCGCGCAGGTAATCTCTACTTGTCTATCGCCCAGCCTTAATGCATCATTCCCATCTCTAAAATATACCGCTATATCAATATCGCTCATTGGATTAACACGGCCGGAGGCAAAAGATCCGAAAAGCAAGGCAAATTCAACATCTTCCTGCTTAACAAAATAATCCTTTAATTCCTGCTCTTTTAAAATGCTTTTCATTTTAACGCTTTTATGTCTTGGGGAACGATCAGCGAGCACGTTATCTTCACTTTTAATAATTTATTCGGGTGAGTAGACGATTACTTCAACTCCTGCCGTTTTCAAAAACTCAAGGGCAATTGGATCGATTCGATAAGAATTCTTATAAATTAACTTAGAAATCCTTGCATTTATCAACATTTTTGTGCAATTCAAGCAAGGAAAGTGAGTCACATAACAG
>JAHIKK010000039.1 GCA_018897555.1 Candidatus Omnitrophota bacterium | reverse complement strand
GTTAAAATCTAACATTTATTTTTCAAAACCCACAAGTTGTCATTCCCGCACATTGTCATTCCCGCACATTGTCATTCCCGCACATTGTCATTCCCGCGAAAGCGGGAATCTAACCATCTCCCTAATCCCCTCTTCCAGCGTAAACGGCGCCTTCCACCCCAGCAAATTCCTGATTTTACTACTATCCACAACCAGCGACCCAGTTAATTTCTCCAACTCTTCTGCCTTTCCCGCAACCCTACACAACGCCTTCAAAATACCAAAAGGCAAATAAAATAAATAGGGAACGTATCTATTTTTCCGGAGCTTAAGTTAAAAAATAGATACGTCCCCTAGTTTCAATCGAATGAAAAAATTAAATTTCTAACTAACGCTATAATAAAAAGATTCTTCCGGGACAAAATCAACAAATTCACTCTTTTCACGAAAACGTACAAAAGAAAGCGAGCTTTGCTCAATCTCAGCATATTTGCCATCTTTGGTCTTCTGTAAGAACCTTAAGAGGCGATCTTCCTCAATCCTATTCAAATTTGTGTCTTTTTTCATATTTTCTCTCCAAATAAGTCTACCTTATTTCGAATCAAGAATCAAGCACTTTTAATCCTGTCTTGACTTCTATCTCATTACGTATACCACCTAAGTCCATTTCAAACCCACAATCGCATACCAGCTTGTTATTCTTAGGAAAAGGAGCAACCCCGTTAGATTTAAAATCCCTATCAATCTGAGGATTATCGACAAGCTTAGCATAAATCTTATGAACTTTTCCGCACTGCTGGCACTTTTGTTCTAATTCTGCCACTTCAGGTCGCTTTAAATTATTTGGGATTCGAGGCATCTCTTGTACCGGAACCGCTGATTTAAATATCTTCTCCTTTTCCGTAGCAAAAATTTTGTACGTATTCGTGGTCGCAAACAATAGCCGACAAACAACTTGAATACGATAGACAATATCTTTAAGCTCCGCGTCGTTCTCAATTTCTGTAATTCTCAAGCCAATCCTTCCTAAATCTTTTATCTTAATTGAACGTCCATGTGAGCGCCACGTACTATGATCAATAAGCTTCTGAGCGATTTCTTTTGCTCTTTTAGTCTTCATATCTTCGGTAACTGTTTTCTTTTGAGTTTCGGTCACTTTCCAATGTTTAAATTTATATTGCTTAAGCCATTTACCAACTAAATCTTCCGCGAATCTCAAGGCATGATTAACACCTTTCAACTCACCAGGGCTAATTTGAGCAACCATTGTCGCGTCAAAAGGATTAAGACGCTCTTTTTCTTCTGCTTCTCTTGATTTCTCTGCAACCCATTCCATATAATCATATGCCGATATTGTAGTGCGTCCGATTCGAACCTGAGCATCAATAGGACCCAAGCTACCAGTTTTTGTCATCAAAATATCATCCCCAGATAAAACCATCAAGGTCCCAGCGCTTTTGGCCTCGCCTGACACCACAAAAGAAACATATTCGAATTCCTTATGAAGAAACTCAACTATCTCTTCAGCCGCTTCACCACTACCACCGGGTGTTTCTAAATAGATATCCGTTTTTGAAAAACCTTTCAAATCATTCAACATATCAGCTACCATATAAAAATCTTCCTGCGAAAGAGCAATATCAGGTATTGGTTTATTCAACGCACTGACCATAACAAGTAAATATGTTTGACGCTTTTCATTGTACTTTTTTATCAACAACAAAAGTTCCTGCTCAAGCTCATTAGCACCATATCATTCCTCCTGCTACAATCTTTACTCTAACTTGCGACTTCCTCTTCCTACACCAATAGACGTTCAAAGTGGAAAAATCTAACAAAAATAATTTAAATATAAAGTATTTCTTCTACTTCCCTTTAACCGTCTCCCTAATCCCCTCTTCCAGCGTCCACGGCGCCTTTAGGCAATTTTTTAGTTTTCCTAGATTGCTCCAAGAAATTATCTCTTGAGACAATGGGCCTTTTTATTCTTTTTTCCAACTGTTTTCTGGCTCCACCGGCAATATCTCCTCCTGCTTTGGCATCCGATTTAAGCTTCGGCACGCCCCGAGAATCTTCAGTGCGGTGAATTTCGGTAGTTGACCTTTCTCCAAGCATGGTAAAAATAAGTTCAAAATCATCCATATGATCGCGCAAGTTTTCGCGTTTTAACCGTTTTAACTTCTTATACTGACTCGGCGTAATTCCAAAG
>JAHIKK010000123.1 GCA_018897555.1 Candidatus Omnitrophota bacterium | reverse complement strand
GCGATTTCACCACCGCTTTAAATTCACTGGGAGAGCGGGCAAAAACACAACGGCAAATTTTAGATAAATTATACCAGCGCTTTGAAAAAGAATTGAAAAGCGGCTGGGAAGTTAATTTTGAAGAAATAGCGGAAATACTTGATATAAAAAAAGAAACGCTTGCGCGCGCGATCAAAACATTGGCGGAAAATAATATTGCTGAATACCGCCCGCCTTTCAGAGGCACGGAAATTAATATTTTAAAGCGAGTTTCCGCGGATGAAGTGGATATAGATTTCAGCGCGCTAAAAAATAAGCTGAAAAAATCCTGCCAAAAGCTGGATATGCTGGAAGATTATGTTTATCATTTTGGCTGCCGGCAAAAACATATTTTGGATTACTTCGGCGACAGCGAAGCTAAAAATTGCGGCATTTGCGACAATTGCTTAACCGGCAATGGCTATGCGCGGAAAACAGACGCGCCGCGCGAACGCCAAGATTATAGCAAGCAAAAAAACAAAAAAAGAAATATACATTTTCATGGCGGCAAAGACCATGAATTAAAAGTTGAAGCGCCGGACATAAATATTGATTTTACCACCAAATTAACCCAGCTCCAAACTTTTGATTTATACAATCAAGGCATGACAATAGATGAAATGGCGCAAACGCGCAATGTAAAGCCTGGCACAATCGTCCAGCATTTATGTTATTTAATGGAAAAGAAATTGGCTGTAGATATTAATAAATTCGTCAGCCAAGCCAAGCAGAAAAAAATTACAGAAGCAATAAATAAAGTCGGCGATGAAAAATTAACTCAAATCAAAGAAGAGCTGGACGATGATGTAAGCTGGGATGAGATAAGGATGGTTGTATCTATATCCAAGCAAGGATTGTAAAAATTTAAATAGCTTAAACACATAATAAAAACATGAAAAAAATTATAATATCTAAATTATAATATCCAATAAATGTCTAATGTCAAAATGCCTAAAATATAATTAATTTTTAGCCATTTTAGCATTAGACATTGTGGCTTTATTAGATATTAGAAATTATAATTTAGAAATTTTAACTATTAGCATCATACCTATGAACAACCAAACTCAAAAAAATTTATTGAATATCGTTAAGCGCAATTACGAAGAAATCGCGGAACATTATAATGAAACCAGAAAAAAACATCTGGAGCCTCTTTGGAGTGAATTAATAAAATACGCTAGGCAAGCAAAGACCGGCAGCCGCATTCTGGATATTGGCTGCGGCAACGGAAGATTAATAGAAGCTTTCAAAGGAAAAAATATTAACTATCTTGGAATTGACAGCAACCAAAAACTTTTAGAAAACGCCAAAAAGCAAAAGCCCGGCTTTGAATTTAAACTAGGAAATATTTTAGAATTAGGCGATATTCCCGAAGTTAATTTTGATTATGTTTTTTGCATAGCTGTCTTGCACCATATCCCGGGAAAAGATTTACGAATCAAGGCCTTGCGCCAGCTTAAAAATAAAGTAAACAATGAAGGCAAGATCATAATCACTGTGTGGAATTTATGGGGACAGAAAAAATTTAGAAAATTAATTTTAAGATTTGCTCTGCTGAAATTAATTAAAAAAAATCAAATGGACATAGGCGATATATTATTTGACTGGAAAAACAGCGCAGGCGAAATTGTAAGCCGAAGATATTATCATGCTTTCACAAAATACCAATTAAAAAAAATCGCGAAAAAAGCAGGACTGAAAATTGAAAAAATTTACAAAGACAAATATAATTATTATATTATTTTAAAAAAATAAAAACCGCGTTTAATTTATTACGAAACGCGGTTTATGCTTTTAGATTTTTAATTTGCAAAAGAGCAAATTCCTATTAACGGATTATCGGACAAAACAGTAAAACCTTCTACAGAAGAATGATTAACGGTAATCATGCCGGCCTTTTCCATTAAATCCTTTTTGATAATAAATTTAAGATTACCTTCCATTGATACAAAATCATTTTCTGATGACTTATCCAAAGTCATTTTAAGGCCAACCCCTCAACCGTCAAACCAATAAATTCTAATTGGCGATTTTTCAATTTTTTTGATTTTGAAATAATTTTCTATTTTTTCTCTTGCCGATTCTTTAACAACAATCATAATAAATCGCCCTCCTTTCTTGGTTGTTTATTGTTTCTTTGAAAAGATTAATTATAACAAAAGAACAGCTAAAATTGATTTTATTTAAGTATATCAAAAAATAAAATTAATTTCAATACCTCGTTCCGTATTGTAAAAGCGCTAGTCTTATAACAAATCATGCCAAATGTATTGATTTTTCTATGCTTTCATGTTAGCATTAATTTGAACTCCTTTAGAGGAGTTTTTGTAATATGCACTCGTAGCTCAATTGGATAGCCCCGCCCCTTTTTTGCCTCCGTAGTGGAATGGATATCACGCTTGGCTTCGGACCAAGAATTTCGGGTTCAAATCCTGACGGAGGCACAATTTCAGATTTCGGATTTCAGACATCCGATATCTGACATCTAATATCTGATATCTGAAATGGCTGGGTAGCTCAGCTGGTTAGAGCGCGGCACTTTCACCCCGCACCAAAAATAGTATATTGTATTAATAAAATTTGAAAAATATATTTAATTTAGGCGGCGTAGCTCAGATGGTTAGAGCGCGGCACTCATAACGCCGAGGTCAGTGGTTCAATCCCACTCGTCGCTACATCATTTTTGGTGCGGGGCAAGTAACGCCGAGGTCGAGAGTTCAAGCCTCTCCCCAGCCACTTGAAATTTTCGATTTATGATTGCCGATTTACGATTGAATTGGTGTTTTTATTAAAATAAAAGAAAATCGAAAATCGAAAATCGTAAATTAACAAGCGCTCATAGCTCAGTTGGTAGAGCAGTTGCCTCTTAAGCAAACGGTCGCAGGTTCAAGTCCTGCTGGGCGCACAAACAAAAAATTCCGCTCAAAACGAGCGGAATTTTTTTTCAACATTTTCTGTAAATTATTTTCCTTTCAAAGCGTCTTTTAGCGTCTTGCCTGTTTTAAATTTAGCCACCGTTACTTCCGGAATCTGAATTCTTTCCGTTGGATTCTGAGGATTAACGCCCGCTCTGGCATGGCGAGTTTTTGCCATAAAAGTGCCGAAGCCGGTAATGGTCGCTTCATTGCCTGCTTTAAGCTCGCTGATAATAATCTTTACCAAGGCATTAAGCATGCCTCCGGCTTCTCTTTTTGTAACTGCCGCTTCAGCGGCGATTCTTTCAATTAATCCTGCTTTATTCATAAATTTTGGTTAATTAGGGCTTAGTTAATTAGTTAATTGAGGAAAATCTCCCTAATCACTAAGTAACTAATCAACTAATCACTTTATTAATATCAAATTATTATAAAAATAGTTGAAATTTTTTTACTCTATTTCCACAAATTTAGTTATCGGCTTTATTGATTTTGCTTTCGCGGTTTTTGGATCAATGGAGACAAGCACGGCGTTAAAAATCGCTTTGCCTTTTTCCGGTATGATATGAGGATATTTTATTTGCGTTAAAAATGTCTTGATAATATCTTCTTTCGCAATGCCCAAGCTTCCCTCCGCGGAGCCGGCCATGCCCACATCGGTAATGCGCGCGGTCCCTTGCGAAGTTATTCCATGATCAGCCGTCATTACATGGCTGTGAGTCCCCAAGACAGCGCTTGCTCTTCCGTCAGCGAAATAACTCATGATAATCTTTTCCGAAGTTGCTTCAGCATGTATATCAATTATTATAGCAGATAAATTTTCCGCTGCATAGTCAGCTAATATTTCATCTAATTTCCTGAAAGGGCAATCATAATCCATTCGCATAAACACTCTGCCGATCAGATTAATTAAAAGAATTTTTTTATCGCCAAGTTTAATGAGCGAACAACCCTTGCCCGGAACGCCCGCGGAATAATTTGCCGGGCGCAAAATAGGCAAATCGCCGTTATAAATTTCTTCCGCTTGCTTGTGGTTGCTGAAAGAATGGTCGCCTCCGGTAGCCCAATCAACCCCGGCTTCAAAAACTTCATCCAAGGTTGTTTTAGTCACGCCCTTGCCATGAGCAAGATTTTCAACATTAGCCACAACCAAATCCGGCTTTAATTCTTTTTTTAGTTCAGGCAATATTTTGGCAACCGCTTTCCTCCCAATTTTGCCGCATATATCGCCTATGAATAGAACTTTCATATTTTAAATCGTTACACATAAGAAAAATTATTTATTATTTAGTTAACGAATTAAAGAGTTAACGAGTTGATTAAGTTTTATACAATAACTCGTTAACCCGTTAACTCGCTAACTAAATAATATTTTAATATTTATAAGTTATGTGTTGCGTATTGCGCTGATTACCTAGCGTATTCAGTGACTCGCATTTCCCGAATCACATTAACCTTGATTTCTCCCGGGTATTTTAATTCCTGCTCAATTTTTTTGGCAATGTCTCTGGCTAAATTATGCGCTTTTAAATCATCAACTTCTTCGGATTTTACAAACACCCTTACTTCGCGCCCTGCCTGGATAGCATAAGACTTTTCTATCCCATCAAATGAAGTTGCTATTTTTTCCAGCTCTTCCAAACGTTGTATGTACTGCTCAAAAGTATCATGCCTGGCTCCCGGGCGCGCGGACGAAAGCGCGTCAGCCACTTTGACAATTACTGAAATAAGCCCGTCCGGCCGATCATCATGGTGAGTGCGTATAGGAGCTGAAATTTCATCCGGCAGGTTGAATTTTTTGGCGATATTGCCGCCGATTTCCGGATGAGTTCCCTGCACTTCATGGTCTACCGCCTTGCCGATATCATGCAGCAGTCCGCTCTTTTTGGCGATTGTTACGTCGGCGCCCAGCTCTTCCGCCAGCAGCGCTGACAAATGAGCCACTTCCACGGAATGCTTTAAGGCGTTTTGCCCGTAGCTGGTGCGGTATTTCAGCCGGCCGAGAATTTGAACCAATTTAGGATCAAATCCCGCCACTCCAACTTCATAGATTGCTTCTTCGCCGGCTTTTTTAATGTCCATAGCCAAGCCTTCCCTGGCCTCCTTTATGGCTTCTTCTATTTTTGTAGGGTGTATCCTGCCGTCTTTTATCAAATAATCCAGCGCTCTCTTGGCTAAATGCCTTCTGATAGGCGAAAAGCCGGAAATAGTAATGGCGTTCGGCGTATCATCAACGATTATTTCCACGCCGGTCTGCTGTTCAATGGCTTTAATGTTTCTGCCTTCGCGGCCGATAATTCTGCCTTTCATTTCATCGCTTGGCAAATCAACCGTAGTTGTCGTCATTTCCGCGGCAAAAGTTGAAGCAAGCCGCTGCATTGCCCCTGCCATTAAGTCGCGTGATTTTTCTTCAAGGGTTTCGTTGGATTCTTTTTCCAGTTTATTGATTCTGAGCATCAAATCATCTTTAATTTCCGTTTCAACATTTTTCATCAATGTTTCCTTGGCTTCATCCTTAGTCATGTTTGCCACTTTTTCCAGCTTATCCAATTGCTCCTGCTTGATTTGCTGAATTTTTTCTTTTACTTCTTCAACTTTGCTTACCTTGTCGTAAAGCTTCTGCTGCCTGTCTTGCAATTCCAATAACTTCTGTGAAAAAGCTGTTTCCCTCTTCTCCAATCTGGCTTGCAGATTGTTTGTTTCTACGCGCCTTTTTCCTTCTTCTTCCTTGGCGTCTTCAATGATTTTTAATGCCTTATCCTGCGCTTGCAGCAGAATTTCCTTTTGCTTAGTTTTAGTTTCCGCAAGCATCTTTTGCGCTTTAGCTTCAGCGCTGTCAATTTGTATAGATGCTCTTTTTTGCCTTATCCAATAACCAATAAAAAAACCGCCTACAGTTAGAATTACATAAATAATATATTCCATATTTTTTAATATTCTACTGGCAAGAGGCGGACTCAAGTTAAAAATTTACTATTAATTTAAACCACAAAGTACTATATTATTATTAACAATATTATTATTAACAATAAAATTAAAAAGCAACACAAAATTTATAGCTCAAATTTGATGCTTACTGGTTCCTTTATTAATTTTGTTGAAAAAAATTTGTTATTTAAGTACATTGGGCTAATTTAACTTTGATATCTTGCTTATATAACCAATCCTGACAGTAGAATTTTTTACAATAATTATATTATCATAAAAAATTTTTTTTGTAAAGTTTTCTGTTTAAAAAAAATAAAAGAGGGCTGATGATTTGCGTTAAAATTTCACCCTTTTGTTAGGATGGGTTTTTAAACCCGTCCTAACTTATTCTCCTTTTACCATAATCTGCCTTGTTATTATTTTATCGCGCCCGTATTTTTTTTGGGAAATTATAACAATAGTGTTAATGCCGTTTTTCAAATTTACCGTCTTGGAAAATTCGCCGGTTGTATTGCTTAAAACCTGCTCGCCGTTGATTGTAATCCTTGATTCAGATTCGGTTTTGCCGGAAACTTCCACGAAATGTTTTTCTGTTATAAAATTTTCCATTGGGCTATAAACAATCAGCAGCGGCTGGGAAATGGCTTTATTTAATTTGAAGCCCAAATAAACAAAACAAACAAAAATAATAAAAACTATCACTAAGCTTTTTAAAAATTTCGGAGTTTCAAAAAAATAGCGCCTCTTAACTCTTTGCTTTGAAAACAGCTCTTTTCTTTCAGGAGAATGCCCAATGCTTTTTTCTGCCGCGAAATCTTGAGCCAGCTCGTCATATTCCTGTTGGCTAAATCCCAAAAAAAAAGCGTATTCACGCAAAAAATTTTTTCCATAAACTCCTTCTGGCAATTTGTCATATTCTCCTGTTTCCAGCGCCCTAAGGTATTTATAGCTTATATTCAGTTTTTTAGCCGCGTCTTCCAGTT
>JAHIKK010000008.1 GCA_018897555.1 Candidatus Omnitrophota bacterium | reverse complement strand
GCAGGGGTTAGGAAGGAAAATCAACAAGAATTTTGACGCAACGCATTGAAATGACGTAAGTTATGTATTTTCAAAAGTTACATAAAGACAGTTTTTAAAAATAATCGGGAAGAAAAATATTTTTTAACAAAGTACTGTTAATAAGATTACGGATATCCAGCATCATTTCCAGAAAATAATCATTTCTACACAGCACATTCACTTGGATCATAATAATTGTTTAGAGATAGTTGCCATAAAAGGCAACCCTAAAGAGGCGCAAAAATTGACCGACAGCTTGAAATCAATAAAGGGTGTAAAGCACGCTACCTTAAGCATGTCAAGCACCGGTAAAGGAATAGATTAACTGGTATTATTTTTTTTACCCAATCGTAGCACGATTTTGATTATCGTAATAACACGACTAAACTTGAAAGTGCTACTATAAATATAAATAGCAACCCCGGCAACTCACTGTGGACAGCGGCAGCGGGGCGCTGGTACTTGAAGGACAGGTAAAAATATCCTCAAGCCCAGAGCGATTATACCACATTCAGGGCTTGAGGGGCAAGAGAAAGGAGCGGATTGATGCGAGTTAATAGAATCTTGTTTTCCTTGGTAGTAATTTTATCTTTTGCCCTAACGAGGCTTAGCTTAGCGCAAGAAAATGGAGAATTGCCTAAGGAGAAAAAAGAGGGCACAAAATTTAACTTAGGTCAAATAGTAGTAACTGCCACTAAAACCGAAAGAGCCATCGGTGATATTCCGGCAAGCGTTACAGTTATTGGCAGAGAGACGATTGATGAATATTCTAACAAAAGGTTAGAAGATGTTTTGGCGACGGCCCCAGGAGTTGATCAGCAGGGTAACTATACTTATGGGCGCGGCCGCTCGGATGTATATATGCGGGGTATCAACGATGTAGGCAAGATGCTTATGATGGTAGATGGAGTTCCAATAAATAATTCCTGGCATGGAGAAGTGGAATGGAACCAGATTCCCTTAGAAAATATAGAGAGAATCGAAATAGTGCGAGGGTCTGCTTCCTCTCTTTATGGCTCGCAGGCCATGGGAGGGGTTATTAATATCATTACGAGGGAACCGGAGAAAGGCCATAAGATAAGATTTAAACAAGACTATGGCAGTTTGAGTACATGGATGTCATTCCTGAGCATGGAGGGCCGAACGGAAAAAATCGGATATTATCTAAGCGGCAAATATAATGCTTCGGATGGATATATTTCCCATGTCCCTCAGCAGTCTTATGATATTAAAAGCAATTACAACCTCGACAACATTGATGGAAAGCTTTTCTACTTTTTTGATGAGGAGTCTTCCTTAAAAATGGGGTTTTCGCACCTCGATAGAAAATTCGGGCGCGGTAGGGAATATTCAAATGTAGACAGGAGCATAGATAAGGGGCATCTTATTTATCATGGTGATTTAGGAAGATTTGACTGGCTGGCTTCTTTTTATTTACATAATGAAACTCAGAAAGTGGAATTTGATACGGCGCCGACCTATAGCTATTTGAATCTTGTAGAAAAATTCCATCTACCTTTTTATGGAGGGATGCTTCAATCCGCCATATCTCTATCAGATTGGAATACTCTGACTTTAGGTTTTGAATATAAACACAGTAAAATAGACAAAGAAGATGAATATCAAACATCGAGTCGGCGCGGAGAGACTAAAGGGAAGCAGCGATATCTATCTCTTTATGTTCAGGATGAAATGTCGTTTTTTGATGAACGCTTTAAGGTGGTAATAGGAGGACGCCAGGATTGGTGGGAAAATTTCGATGGCTCATGCTACGATACCGATCCGCCAGGAGCAACTCCAGCGATCAATATAAACTATGATGATAAAAGTTGGAGTTCTTTCAATCCTAAGCTGGGCTTACTCTACCATTTTACAGAGAGAACTGCTTTACGTTCATCGGTAAGCAGAGGATTCAGAGCGCCTTCCCTCCCCCGTTTATACACCATAATGACCCGCGGTCTTCGAACAATATATGGCAATCCCGACCTTAACCCGGAAACCCTGATTAGTTATGAAGTAGGCGTTGACCATTCATTTACGGATGGCTTGGAGGGGAAGTTAACTTTTTACCAGAGCGACGGTGATGATTTTATAGGTACCCGGACAACCGCACCCAATAGACTGGACTTTGACAATATAAACAAAGTCCGCATGCGGGGGATAGAAACAGAGTTAAAATATAAGATTACCGAAAAATGGTCTAGTTTTTTCAATTATACCTACAACAAATCCACCGTTGAAAAAGATGTGACTGACCCTACCATTGAAGGAAATTTTCTTGGTTACATTCCTCAACACAAATTGAATCTTGGTATCGTATATGATAACCCCAGGTTATTTACCTTAAGCAGCTTATTGAAATACGTCGGTAGCAAATACACCGATTTGAAAAATACAGAGAAGCTTGATGGTTACTGGACGTTTGACGTCAAGATATCTAGGGACATAGGGAAGAACGTAAAGTTAGCCTTTGGGTGCGAAAACATATTAGATAAAAAGTACGATGTTGATACTGAGATGGAGTCGCCGGGGAGACTTTTTACCGGTTCATTAGAGGTTTTGTTTTAGATAAAACCTGAAAGGAGAGTTTAAGATGAGATTGGAAGAAATTTTGGAAAAATCAGTTGAGGAAGAAATCACGCCGGAAGAAGCTATTTACCTGTTCGAGAATACTCAGGCGCCAGAAGGGTATTTACCCCTTTTTAAAGCGGCCTGTACGGTCCGGAAAGAAGAGATGGGGAATGTTTTTCGCCTGGACGGTTTTGTAGGGGCTAGTATGGAGTGTAAGATTGAGCCACCGTGCTGTTATTGTTGGCGCACAAAGCCCGGTCATAAATGGGGGACTTTAGATATCCGTCCGGAACAGATCCCACAGATTGCGGAAGGATTCAAGAAAACTGGAACTACCACCGTGGAGATTGGCGGCGGAACTGATCCGGAGAAATCCGGCCTTGTAATAATCGAGCTGTTAAGACATTTCAAAGAGTCAGGGCTTAATGTTTGGGTTAATGTTGGTCCGGCATTAGAAGAAGAACATATCCGGGAGATGAAAAAATTAGATGTTGAAGCGATTACATGTTCCTTTGAAACTATGAATGAGGAGGTTTTTTCCCGCGTTAAACCGGGTGATAGCTTGAAAAAGAGAAAGCAGCTCGCTGAACTTATTGATAGAAATGGAGTGAGTCTCAATAGTGTTCTCATGGTTGGCTTGGGAGAAAGCTACAAAGATAGGGTAGCCCACCTTTTTTATTTGAAGGGATTCAAGAATTTTCATCGGTTGTCCGTTACCTGTCTTAGGGTTTTCCCGGGAAGTTCTCTGGAAGGTCAAATGTCTTCTGCCTCGCCTCTTGAAGGGGCAAGGACGCTTGCCATTGCCAGATTGATTTTTCGTAATATCTACATTTCGGCAGGTGGCGGCTATCAGAATATTCCCCTTTGGGTTATGAGTGGAGTAAACCGCATGACCCATGCAGGAGCTCATTTGAGTAAGAAGGGTCAGCCTTCTCGTTTTGCCGATTTAGAGTCTTTAGCGGGGATTGAACATATTGACGCAGGAAACGGCTACGAGATAATCAGTCCTTTATCTATTTCAACTTGCTATATTAGAAGTGGCGGCATGGATGTCGAACCATCCATTCTGAAAGCCTGTAGTTAGAATTTATTCGTTTTAGAGGTACTGGAATGAATATCAAAAGAATATCGTCAATTGTGGTGTCAGTTATATTGGTATGCGGGGCGATATATGCAGTCGGATTATATTGGCATAAATCGTCTCATTTTGACACCGGAACAATAAAAATAATTGATCAAGCAGGTAGAGTTGTCTATGTGCCGGAAAAGGTAGATAGAATAGTCAGTCTCTGGCCTGAAGCTACAAGAGTATTAGTGGCCCTTGGCGTAAGCGATAAAATAGTGGGTGTGACCACAATGGGCGATACCGCTGACCCGATATTTACAAAAATCTTTCCAAAGCTCAAAAATCTGCCCGGGTTGGGAGGTATGGGGAAAGGAGTAAATATTGAGGAATTGATTTCGTTGAGACCCGATATAGTTTTCCATCAAGTCAATGAGGCAAGCAGTGCAGATGATATACAAAACAAAACCGGCATTCCTGTTGTATGCGTGAGAATCGCCCCATTTACACAAAGAGGCAAATGCCGTTTTGATTTAATAACTTTGATTGGAAGGTGCGTGCACGAGGGAAAAAGAGCGACTTACCTAAAGGGATTTTTAGATGACAAAATGTCAAGATTAAGGGAAGTTATTTCTCAAATCCCAAGAGACGATAGATTGAAAGGCTTTGTGATTGGTCCTACCAAGATGGTCAACGGACATTGTGATCCTCTGGAATCAGGCGGAGTGATCAATGTAGCATTCAGGAAATATGACGTATGGTATCATGCGAATCTTGAACAGATAATTGCCTGGGAGCCTGATATTATCTTTTGCCATATCCTTCATAAAACTACAGGAGTGTCGCCGGATTATATCTGTTCACATCCTCAGTGGCAAAAAGTCAAAGCGGTGAAAGATAAAAGGATCTACAACGTCATTATAGGCTACTGTGGTTGGTATCCTGAAACGGTAGTTATCAACGCAATGCAGATTGCAAAGACTGCCTATCCTGAAAAGTTTAAAGACCTTGATGTTGAAAAGGAAGGCAATGAGATTTACGAGGGGCTATATGGAGTTGTCGATTTCTTTAGTAATCTTGCAGAAGAATATAATATATATATTCCGTAAAACCTGAAAGACACAGGTTAAGCAAATTTCATGAGGTTAAAATATTTTCTTATTCTTATATCTCCGATATTGATAATTCCCATTGTATTGGGTATTGGAAGATACTCTATATGGTCATTCCCCCTAACTGATACCGCCTGGCATATTCTCTTTAATATCAGGATTCCAAGGATTCTTTTGTGTGCGTTGGCCGGTATTGCGTTATCTGTGGCAGGAACTTCACTTCAAGCAACTTTGCGTAATCCCCTTGTTTCTCCTTCTATTCTAGGGTTATCACAAGGCGCAGCTTTTGGAGCCGCCCTTGCAATGGTCGTTCTGCCTTATCATCCTTATATTTTGCCTATAGTCGCATTTGTTTTTGGTTTTTTAGCGGTATCTATAGCTTGTTTGGCTGCACGAATCCATGGTGAATTTTCTACCATAACAATTATCTTGGGCGGCGTTATTGTAGGAGCGGTATTTACGGCGTTACTTTCTATGATACAACTCATCGCAGACCCATATCGTCTTGCGGGTGTGGTATTTTGGGCTTTAGGAGGGTTCCACAGGGCCTCTTGGCAATCTTTTTTTATATGTGCTCCTGGTTTAATTATAGGCCTTCCGGTATTATTTTCAATTCGCTGGAGGCTGAATGTTTTATCTATGGGTGACGAGGAGGCTAAATTATTAGGGGCAAACCTCAAACGTGATAGGCTTATCGTGATAATCTCAAGCACGATTGTCTGTGCCTCAGTAATAGCGGTTACTGGGATAATCGGGTGGATAGGCTTGATAATTCCACATATGACAAGAAGTCTCATCGGCCCCGATAATAAGTATTTAATACCGGCCTCAGCCGCATTTGGCGCAAGTTTTTTATTAATTACCGACACTTTATGCAGGACACTCTTTACATTTGAGATGCCGATAAGCGTAGTTACGACCTTAATCGCCGCGCCATATTTTATATATCTGCTTAAAAAAGTAGGAGGTGGGTGGCGATGATAAGAATAGAGAACCTGTATTTTAAATATAACGATACATTTGGATTGCATGATGTGAATTTGAGAATAGAATCCGGTGAGGTGGTAACACTACTTGGTCCCAATGGGTCGGGCAAAACCACATTACTCAAATGTATATACGCTATTCTCAAACCAAAGAGCGGTTGTATCTATCTCGATGGGAAAAAATTAGATGAATTTACACAATTCGAACTAGCCAAAACTATAGGCGGAGTTCCCCAGGATCATTATCTGACATTTCCTTATAAAGTTATAGACATTGTTGTTATAGGCAGAACTCCCTATCTAAGCATCTTTTCTTCGCCATCCCGACAAGACTATGAAGATGCAAAAAAGGTGCTTGATGACCTTGGTATATTATGGTTGGCAGAAAGACCATACACACAAGTAAGTGGCGGCGAGCGCCAGCTTGTTTTTATATCCCGTGCCCTTATGCAAAATCCTAAGGCGCTGCTACTTGATGAACCGACAATGCATTTAGACCTTAAAAATAGGGTGAAAGTGTTGAATGCTATCAAAAAAGTTGCGATGGAAAAGAATCTGACCGTTCTTATGACCCTTCATGAGCCAAATGATGCAATAATGTTTTCAGACAAAATAGCATTGATGAAAGAAGGCCGGATAATTGACTATGGTCATCCTAACGCAGTAGTCAATGAGGTAAATCTCCGGAAGATGTACGAAATGTCATTCAACATCTTAAGACAGGACAACACCAAGGTAGTGGTATACCAAGCCTAAATAAATGTGATTTGTGAGGAGGATATATGTTTAATTTGTTTCTTAAGGGCGGAATTCTGAT
The DNA here is from genome assembly GCA_018897555.1 of Candidatus Omnitrophota bacterium. Taxonomy (GTDB): domain Bacteria; phylum Omnitrophota; class Gorgyraeia; order Gygaellales; family Profunditerraquicolaceae; genus UBA6249. The sequence continues at coordinate 27,185 of JAHIKK010000008.1, read as the reverse complement.
GTAGCTGTTACTTTTATGTTTAGGAAGAGCGGTTATAAAATGAAGAATCTATCCAAAATAATATAAAATGTCCAGTTTTTCGCGAATCGGATGGGATAATTAAAAATATAATTTTAAAACTTGAGAATATTAACTCTAAAGAAAAACATGATTATGCCCAAGATATTTTAGTTGAAGTAAATACTTTATTGCTTTGTTCAAATCATAATTCTAAAGATCTTGATTGTCTGAATTGTCATACCGTTTCGCGCAAGTATCTCCAAGAATATGGCCACTTATCCAATCCTAATGGATAAAATACTGTTAGAAGATCAGGAATATTTATATGAATCCCGCCTTTCCTAGGGGGTAAGGGTTATAAGTTGGAAGGAAGGGCGGGTGTGAAGATAAAAAACAAAAATGGTATAATCAGAAAATTGGAGGGAAGCGTATGTTTAAGAAAAATGACTTACCTCAAACAGAAGATAAGACAATTAATATCGAAGCTGGTATGCAGGGTAATCTCAAATTTACTGGACCGGTTAATCTAAGATTAAACGGTGATTTTGAAGGTGATTTAGAAGCAAGGGGAGTCTTAATTATCGGTGAAAAGGCAAATGTAAAAGCTAAAACGGTTAAGGGCGATAACATAACGATATTGGGAAGAGTGGAAGGGGATATTATATGTAGTAAACGACTTGAACTTGCTGCTTCCGCAAGAGTGACAGGAAATATTGAAGCCCCACTTTTAGTTATGGCTGAGGGTGCTTTGTTAAAAGGCGATTGTCAAATGCCTAATGAGGCCGTTGAATCAAAAGAAAGAATAGAGGCCAAGAACAGAATAAAAGAAAGGCAAGGGTTCTAAGATGGGAAGATTCCTAACAAAATGGATAATTAATTCTTTAGCCATACTTATTGTTACTTATATTGTAAAAGGAATACAGGTTGCTAGTCCTATTACCGCTATTGTAGTTGCTTTGGTTTTAGGGATAATTAATACATTTTTGCGGCCGTTTATAATATTAATTACACTACCTATAAACATATTCACATTGGGTTTATTTACCTTTTTTATGAATGGTTTTCTTTTTTATCTAGTTTCAAAGATTGTAAAAGATTTTGTCATAACTGGCTTTTGGCTAGCATTTTTTGGTTCTTTGCTCTTTAGCGCAATTAGCCTATTTTTAAGCTTGATGGTTATTAAAAAAGAAGATAAGTGTTTATTTCCGTCTTAATTTTGAAGGTAAAATTTTTAGTTGATGCCTATATTTAGGTATAGTTCTCCTGCCAACAGCAATTTCCCTTTTTTAAAATAATTATATATCTCTTGGGCGCTTAATGGAATATACTTCTAGGTCTGCTTTTTATAAAATGACAGGGTGGGTGACAGTTAATAATTTTGCTGTAGTTGAGCCAATATTTTTTAGGGAGTGTTCTACAGAGGCATCGGTAATATAAAGTGATTGATCGGGGTCTAATGTATATTTATCTTTTTTTGTTTCTATCGCGATCTTGCCTTCTAGTACAAAGATAAATTTTTGTGAATCAGGAGGCAACCCTTCTTCAACTAAGCCGCCAGGATCTAATGTTAAAATCTCAGGGAGCATTTTCTTATTGAAAAGGATATTTTTAGCAAGAATATGACGAATGACCTGTCTATTATAAATTAGAGGTTTCTCTTCTGGATGGGAAATTGATTCAAAGGGATTTATCTTTTCTTCGTAAACGCCTTTATAAAGCGTTGATAAACTTATGCCTAATGCCTGACATATCTTGATATGGATGTCTAATGTCCCTATTAAGCTGCCTTTTTCAATTTTATTGATTGTGGAAGCATCTACCTTGCAACGTCTAGCAAACTCCCGTTGCCTTATAGTGCCCCTTAAGTTTTTTACCCGCTGACCTAAATCCATAGCGTAATTTTAGAATATAATTTCTGTTTTGTCAATAGAAATATATCTTATTGCGTAACAAATAGATTAGTTTGTTATGAAACTTGACAAAACAGCAAGCAAATGGTATACTTCTTTTACCAGTAACAAAGAAAGCGCTTTCCTGCGAGGGGACTGTTTTGTGTCTAATGCCAACTATATATAATAGATCTGCTTGAATTAACGGTTTCAGAGTAGGGTTTTTTATATAGCTTTAGTTTCAAGGTAAGTGTATTTGCTTGATCGAAAGAGGCGCTATGGATAGAGAAGAAGTCGGTCTCGGCAGAAAAAGATTTAGTTCCGATGAAATAGAAATAATTGAGGGTTGGCGTATGGTAAAGCGTCACCGCAAAGGCCATTTAGAGGTGAGTTTAAAGTCAGACGGTACACAATTCTATCTGGAGTTTAGTCCTGTTAAAGAAGGTAGGGTGGATTTTTCAAAATAACACTCAAAAATAAAAAATACTTGACAAATAAAAAAGTACAGTGTATAAATAATATAAGTATAAGTTAATGTAAATTCGCAGTCGCAGTATACTCGGTCTGAACAATTGATCAGAGAAAAACTGGGCTGGTTTTCTGAAAGTAATTTCAGAGAGCCAGCCTTTTTTATTTACCTTTTTCCTATGGAACAAAATTATTCGCAGCCCGGTAAAGGCTATACAAAGATTGACAACAATGTTTTAAGGGAGCTCTACAGGTCTCCTTTAAATGGTACTCAGATTCGACTTATTCTTGTCATAAGCAGAATGACTAGGGGTTTTCATAAGGAAAGCAGAGCCTTTAGTTACGGTTGGATAGCAAAAGAGGCAAATCTTGATAAACGCAATGTCAGAAGAGCAGTTAGCCTGCTTGTCCAGGCCAATGTAATTATAAAGAACAAAACAGGCCGTAAAAATATGCTCGGAATAAACCAAGTTCAAACATCTTGGGAACTGTGGAAAACTCGCGGTAGTAACAGGGTGAAAATACCCCTACATAAGGGGTAAGGTCACCCCTAGAAAGAGGGTGAGTTTACCCTCTGCTAATAATTAAAGAAAATAAATAAAGAAATAGTAGTAAATAAATGAGGCTGTGAATTCTGTGGATAAGTAATGGCGGAGAGCAGATGATTCAAGAGAATAACAAACGGATAGATAAATTAACTATAGATGAAGCGCAGGAGCGTTTAGATAATTTTTTTGAAATACTTCTTAGAGCTGATCTTCGCACCCTTGAACGATTACAATCTAAAAGAAACGATGAGAACAAATTGCTTGACAATGTCTGATAATGGTCTAAAATATGGATATGTCAAATGTATTAAAAGAAGGGCATCCAGCAAAGTCTTATAATGTCATGGAAGCTGCCAGCCTCTTTAGAGTTCACGAGAGGACAGTTCGCTATTGGATTAGAAAAGGCTGGATTAAAGTAAAGAAGGATTACAGGAATTTTCCTGTATTTACCCCGCTGGATATTCGTAAGATTAAAAAATGGAGATCTACCCTAAAGGGTTAATTAAATGAAAGCCGCGATTTATGTAAGGGTGAGCACGGAAGAACAGGCAAGAGAAGGGTATTCTCTTGAGGTGCAAAGAGAATATTTATTAAACTATGCCAAACAAAATAGCTATGAAGTTTATAATATTTATCAGGATGATGGGATAAATGGCTGTTCCAGCGGATACACCTTAGACAGGCCGGCATTTAAAAAGTTGATGACTGATGCTAAGCGTAAAGAGTTTGAGTTGGTCCTTGTTTACAAGACTGATAGGTTTAGTCGTAAGCTAAAAGACATGTTAAACGTGATTGATGAACTGGAAAGTTTAAGTATAGCATTTAAATCAGCAACCGAGCCTTTTGATACAATGACTTCGGCAGGTAAACTTATGTGCCAACAGCTGGGTAGTTTTGCTGAGTTCGAAAGAAATAGGATTATTGAGAGAGTATTCCCTGGGATGGTAAAAGGGGTTCTAAAAGGGAACTGGCAGGGAGCGTCGCAGCCACCCTACGGTTATAGTTACAAGAAAGAGAAGAAATTATTAGAAGTGGTTCCGGATGAGGCTAAGACAGTTAAGCTCATCTACACGATGTACCTTTGCAATAAAAGTTCAATACAAATAGGAAGATATCTTTTTCAAAATGGTTATAGAAGCAGATGCGGCAATCCCTTTACGGGGCATCATATTCTTTGTATCTTAAAGAATCCTGTTTACACCGGTAAATTATTATGGAATGTGCGTCATTATTACAGAACGCCGAAAGGGTGGAGATATACTTTTAACCCGCCCGAAAAAAGAGTTCTTGGCCAAGGCAGGCATGAAGCAATGATTTTTCCCGATGATTTCGAAAAAGTTCAGGTAATGTTAAAAGAAAGAAGAAAGAATTTTAACCATCGGGTAAGCCCTAGCCCGTATAGCTTGACTGGCGTGTTGATTTGCGCAAAATGTGGCCTGGGTTACACAGGTTCGTCTTATGTGACTAATCATAGAACGAAGAAAAGAAAGCCGTGGTACTGTTGTTCAGGCAGGTATAAATTCAGGGATAAATGCGGTAATCCGGCAGTCAGAGCTGAAATAATTGAGGCTCAGGTTTTGGATATTATTGAGAAAGTTACAGAAAAAGGAGGGAACCTTACAAGGCGGATCAATAATGTCATCAAGTCCCAGGTTGAACCAAATGAGGCAATCAAGCAGCAGATAGAGTTAGTCAAAAAAGAATTAGAAAGGTTATTAATAAAACAGAGTAGGCTTACTGATGTTTATTTAGATAACGAGATAGGGATACAGATATATAAGAGCAAAAATGCGGTATTAAAAGAAGAGGAGCAGAATTTAAAAAAACAGTTAAATTTGTTAGAAAGAAAATTGATAGAAAAAGAGCGTTCCCGGGAATATCTTGTATCTCTTCAAGATGTGATAAGTAACTTTAAAGAAACAAAATGCAGTTTGGATACTCAAGATAAAAAAGATTTGGTAAGATTGATATTCAAATGGATAAAGATTGATGATTCTAAGATCGTGGATTATGAACTTTATGAGCCGTTTAAAGGCTATTTAGAAGAAATGAAGAAAGGGTGGGATAAGTGCCAACTCGAGGAAATTCAAATAGTTCCGAGAAAAAGAAGCCAGTCCTGTATATCAGAACCTTTGGTTGCCAGATGAATGTCCGGGATTCGGAGGTTATTTGCGGGTTGCTGCAAAAGGCCGGCTACAGGATTAGTGTTACTGATCAGGATGCCGATGTGATTATTTTTAATACCTGCTCGGTGCGTAAACATGCTGAAGACAGGGTCTGGAGCTTGATGGGCAGCTATAAGGGTTCTAAGATTATCGGTTTGGTGGGGTGTATGGCTCAGAATTATAAAGAGCAGGCTTTTACGCGTGATGCAAATATTAGTTTTGTAGTCGGGCCGCAGGATATTGATAAGATTCCGAAAATGCTTGGGAAGATATTAGAAACACGGGGACAGTCCCCGAATAATGGGGACAGTCCCCGTTTATTGGAACGTAAAATTTGGGAAACAGAGGGAAAATTGCGGCCTGAAGAAATTTATCATACCGATTTTTACCAGGACACCAATCATGCTTATGTGGTTATATCCGAAGGTTGTTCTAACTTTTGTTCTTATTGTGTGGTGCCTTATGTGCGCGGCCCTTTGCGCCACCGCAAGCATCAAGATATATTAATTGAAATCCGGGAAGCAATCGCGCGGGGGATAACCAAGGTGACTCTCCTAGGGCAGAACGTCAATGCTTATCAGGATAATCAGGTTAATTTTACTAAGTTACTTGGGCAGGTTAACGCGCTGGAGGGTATAAAAGAGTTTGATTTTTTTACCTCTCACCCTAAGGATGCCGGCGTTGATTCCTTTAAAGCCATCCGGGACTTAGATAAATTAGCCAAGCGGCTGCATCTGCCTTTGCAGTCAGGCGCTGACAGGATTCTGAAATCGATGAACCGGGGGTACGCAGTAAAAGATTACTTGGCTTTAATCGATTCTTATCGTAAGATTGTTAAAGGGGGCCGGTTAACTACGGATATCATCGTGGGATTTCCTACTGAAACAGACCAGGATTTTAAGGAAACCTGCGCTTTGGTTAAAAAGGCCAGGTTTAATGCCGCCTATATTTTTAAATATTCATCCCGGCCGGGCACAGAGGCGGCGAAAATGGCTGATGAGCTTAAACCGGGCGACAAAGAGAAGCGGCATAAAAAGATCCTGGATTTGCAAAGGGGGATTTCTAAAGAGATAAGGAGCAGGCAGACAGATGCAAAAAATTAAATTGATTTTGGTTTTTTTGGCTTCTTTTGTTTTGCCGGGTTTTTGTTGGGCGGCGGACATGGATACTTTAAAAACGGATTTTTTACAAGGCAACTACCGGCGGGTCATCTTTGAAGGCCAGGCTCAACTCAGCCGGATGCATCTGGGCAATACGGATGAATTGAATTATATCTTAGGTTTAAGTTATCTTAAAGAGTCTAAATTAGACTTAGCTGGGGATTGTTTTCGGAGCATCCTGAATAATTCCGGCAGTAAATTTAAGGAAGAGGCAAGTTTGGGGCTGGGGGATACTTATTTAGTTAGCGGCCAGTTTCAGCAGGCAGAAGATATCTATAATAAATTAATTGCCGATAATTCCAATAGCAGCCAAAAACCGGCAATATTGTATCGTTTAAGCCAGTTAGAATTTAAAAAGGGTTTCCATCAGAAAGGCAATGATTATTGGTTTAAACTGAAGAGAGATTTTCCTTTGAGCCCGGAGTTACGGGTAACTAAAGGCATTGCCTTCGTTAATACTTCTCTAGCCGCCTGTGAGCCTTTAGTTAATGTTCACGCAGAAGCCGGTGAATATTCTATACAGGTAGGATTTTTTACGAGTAATGTTAATGCCAATAACTTCAAGGACACATTGTTAAGTAAAAATTATCCTGCCTACGTAGAAAATTCAGGCACAGGTTACCGGGTTAAAGTGGGTAAATTTAAATCCCAGAAGGAAGCGCTGGATTTAGAGAGTAAGCTTTCCCGAGAGGGTTTTCAAACCAAGGTCTGTCCGTTGTAGCTTATGTTAAAAAAGAAGATAATTTTTCTCTTGGGGCCTACCGGTATAGGTAAATCCGCAGTAGCAGTAAGTTTGGCTAAAAAGATCAATGCCGAGATTATTTCCTGCGATTCCATGCAAGTATACCGCTCGATGGATATTGTTACTTCCAAGGCAACTTCCGGGCAAAGAAAGAAAGTTAAGCATCATCTGTTGGGAGTGATTGATCCTGAACAGGAATATAATGTGGCTAAATATCGCCGGGAGGCGTTAGCGATTTGTGATAAACTGTTGGCTCAGGGAAAGATACCGTTATTTGTAGGAGGGACCGGGCTTTATTATTCGATTATTGTTGACGGATTATTTCCGGCAGTGCCGCGCGATAAATTAATTCGCGCTAAATTGGAAAAACAGCTTAAGTTAAAGGGGAACAAATATCTTTATCGCCGGTTAGCTAAGGTGGATAGCGCGGCTGCCGCCAAAATCCATCTTCATGATACCAGAAGGATTATTCGGGCCCTGGAGGTATATTTAAAAACAGGTATACGCATTTCCCAATTACAGAAAAGCAGGGTTGGGCTGGGAAAAGAGTACGCGCTAAAGATTTTTGGATTAAATTCAACGCGACAATCTCTCTATGCTGCCATTGATCAAAGGGTTGATAAAATGTTTAACCTGGGTTTAATTAATGAAACCAAGCGTTTGCTTAAACATAAATTAAGCCGGACAGCTGAATGCGCTATAGGCATCCGGGAGTTAAAAGGTTATTTTGCCGGAGAGTATTCTTTAGCTGAAGCAAAACGCCTTATGCAGCGTAATAGCCGGCATTATGCTAAACGGCAGTTGACTTGGTTTAGAAAAGACAAACGTATCCAGTGGATTAATATTAATAAAACAGAAACACCCGCACAAATAGCGCTTAAACTATGGAAAAAGCTCTCCTGGTAAGTATTCAATTAAAAACGGATAAACATCACTGGCGCATTGAGGATATCTCTTCGGAGTTAGAGGAGTTGGCGGTTTCGGCTTGCGTGGAAGTGGTGGAAAATGTAGTTTGTATTTGTGACCGGGCTACTTCTAATTATCTTATTGGCCGCGGTAAAGTAGAGGAAATTGGTTTTATCGCTAATGAACAGGCTGTGGATACAATAATTTTTAGCCATGATTTAAGCGGCACGCAGCAACGTAACCTGGAAGGGGCTTTAGGTAAAAAAACAATCGATCGTACGCAATTAATCCTGGATATATTTTCCAGGCGCGCCAAGAGCCCGGAAGGTAAGATGCAGGTGGAATTAGCCTTGCTGCAGTATTTGCTGCCGCGCCTGTCGGGTAAAGGAATAATGCTTTCAGGTTTAGGAGGCGGTATCGGTACCCGGGGCCCCGGCGAGACCAAACTGGAGATGGATCGCCGCCAGATCAGGAAAAAAATCGATAAGTTAAGAGCAGACTTAAAAGTATTTCGCCTGCACTGTTTGACCATGAGTAAAAAAAGAAAGGGCAATAATTTACCGACGGTGGCTTTGGTGGGTTATACCAGCGCCGGAAAATCTACACTCTTAAACCTTTTAACCTCCTCCACCCAGATCACTTCCGAAAAACTGTTTACGACCTTAGATCCGCTTTCTAAAAGCCTATGCCTTCCTAACGGACAAAATATTATTGTTTCTGATACCGTGGGATTTTTACACGACCTTCCGCATCATTTAATTGAAGCCTTTAAGGCAACTTTGGAAGAGGTTAATGAGGCGGATTTATTAATCCATGTTTTAGATGTGTTTGATCAGCGTTTGCTTCAGCATAATGCAGCCGTGCTCAGTGTCCTGGAGGAGTTAGGGGCGCAGGATAAGCCAATTTTGGTAGTCTTAAATAAAATTGATTTGGTTAGTGACCGTAGTTGGCTGGAAATATCCAAGAAAGAATTTTCCGATTCTATTCTTTTATCCGCTAAAACCGGGGAGAACTTGGATGGTTTAATTGCTAAAATAACCGGTTATTTTTCCGGCCTCATGTTAAGTTTAAAGGTCACTATACCGCATAGCCGTATGGAGTTGGTTGATTTTTTCTACCGGCAAGCCAAGGTAAAGAAGATTGATTATTTGCAGGGAGGAATTAATATCAGTTTGGATATTTCCCGGGAGCTCTTTAGCCGGATAGAAAAGGATAAGGATATAAAAATTATTTAAATTAGCACTCTGGGGATTTAAGTGCTAATTTTATTGACAAAATAGTAGATTGTGTTAAAATTACGCCTTGACGTTTAAGCAGTAACTGGTGTAATCAGGAGACAAAATAGTGAGTACTGTGGATTATAATTCACGCCGGAAGCAGGTTTTGAATGCGGCGATTAACCGTTATATTAAGCATGCGCTTCCGGTGGCTTCAGATGATATTGCTCAAGAGTTTGATTTAAGCTCAGCAACCATCAGGAATATATTTTCTGAACTTGATGAATCCGGATATTTAAAACATCCTTATACCTCAGGCGGAAGAGTTCCTACGGATAGGGGATACCGTTATTATGTGGATTTCCTTATTCAGCAGATGGAGCTTTTGGATGAAGAGAAGCAGCGCATTCTTAAAGACTGCAAAAGAAAAATCCGCCGGCTTGATGATGCCTTGGAGAATACCTCAGAGGTGATCTCTGAAATTACGCATTATGCCGGCATTGTTTCATTTCTACAGTGGCAGGATAAGATATTCTATAAAGGTATCAGCCGCATACTTGATCAGCCGGAGTTTAAGGATGCGGATAAGATACGCCTGCTGGTCAGGTTAATGGAGGATAAAGGCAAGCTTTTAGATATTATTAATCGGGATTTTTCCGGCAAGGTAAAGGTCTATATCGGAAGTGAATTGGGTTTTCCGGAAATGGAAAATTGTTCTTTAATCGTCTCTAGTTTTAAGTTAAAAAATCAACCTTCGGGCAGGCTGGCAGTATTAGGGCCAATGCGCATGGAATATAATCATATTATTCCGACTATGGAGTATATCTCTGAAGTTTTGAATCAAATTTTAGAGGATTTTTAGAAAATGAAGAATATGGAAGAGCATAAGAATAACCAAAAAGGCACGCCAGAGGATACGCATAACCAGAAAAAAGAAGAAAAGGTGGTTACCTTAATAGAAGGGGAATATCTGGCGCTTTTGGAAGAGGTTAAAAAAGGCAAGGATGGCTATGATAAGATGCTGCGGAATCAGGCTGACCTTGAAAATACCCGTAAGCGCCTGGATCGGGAAAAACAGGAGTTTGTAAAATTTGCCAATGAAGGCCTTATCCTGGATTTGCTTAATGTGCTGGATGATTTGGAACGCACGGTGGATCTGGCGCAAACCGGCAAAGAAGATCTGTCCGCTTTTGTAAAAGGGGTAGAGATGATTCTGGCGCATTTATACGAGATGTTGAAGAATCATGGAGTCAAGCCGATTGAGGCTGAAGGAAAAATATTTGACCCGAATTTCCATGAGGCCTTGATGCAAGTAGAAAATAAAGAGCTGCCGGAGCACACGATTATTGAGGTATTACAAAAGGGATATCTAATTCATGGGCGGATATTAAGAACCGCCAAGGTGAAGGTTTCTAAAAAATCTATGTAAAATGGGGAGGTCAACATGGCAAAAGTAATTGGTATTGATTTGGGCACATCTAACTCTGCGGCTGCGATTATGGAAGGCGGCAGGCCGGTGATTATTCCTTCAGCCGAAGGAGCGGGGGTTGCCTCGGGGAAAGCTTTTCCATCTTATGTTGCTTTTACTAAAGATGGCCAGCGCCTGGTGGGTGAACCGGCAAGGCGCCAGGCAGCGATTAATGCCGAAGGCACGGTTCAAGCCGCTAAGCGTAAGATGGGTACGGATTTTAAATTTAAGGTCTATGGTAAAGATTATGCTCCGCAGCAGATTTCCGCGTTTATCCTGCAGAAAATAAAACAGGATGCGGAGGCTTATCTGGGAGATAAAATAGAGGATGTGGTCATTACCTGTCCTGCGTATTTCAATGATAATCAACGCCAGGCTACCAAAGACGCCGGTGAAATTGCGGGTTTAAAAGTTTTGCGCATTATCAATGAGCCTACGGCTGCTTGCCTTGCTTATGGTTTAGAGAAAGCAGATAAAGAACAAAGAATTATGGTTTTTGATTTAGGCGGCGGCACCCTGGACGTTACGATTATGGAGATGGCTCAGGGGGTATTCCATGTGCAGGCAACCAGCGGCGATACGCAGTTGGGCGGAACAGACATGGATAGGGTTCTGCTGGAATATATTGTCGGGCAATTCAAACGTGAAACCGGCATTGATTTGATGAGTGATAAGATGGCAGTGCAGAGAGTGCGGGAAGGAGCGGAAAAGGCAAAAATTGAATTGTCTTCTACGGTGAGTACGGATATCAACCTGCCTTTTATTACTGCCGATGCTACAGGGCCTAAGCATTTGACCATGAACATTACGCGCGCAAAATTAGAAGACTTAGTTGGGCCGATTATTGACAAATGCCGCCATCCTATGGAACAGGCATTGAATGATGCTAAGATTACCTCCAAGGAAGTTGACCGGATTATCATGGTCGGCGGCCCTACGCGTATGCCTATTGTGCAGAAGTTTGTTGAAGATTTTGTAGGTAAAAAGATTGAGCGGGGAGTTGATCCGATGGAGTGCGTGGCTTTAGGCGCGGCGGTCCAGGCAGCGATTATTACCGGAGAGGTTAAAGACGTGCTTCTTTTGGATGTTACTCCGCTTTCCTTGGGTATTGAAACCTTAGGCGGAGTGAACACGAAGTTAATTGAAAGAAATGCCTCTATCCCTACTCAAAAAAGCCAGATATTTTCCACGGCAGCAGATAATCAGACCGCGGTGACTATCCGGGTTTTGCAAGGTGAGCGGCCATTGGCTGATGATAATGTGGAATTGGGAAGATTTGACTTAGTGGGGATTCCTGCTGCTACGCGTGGCGTGCCGCAGATTGAAGTAAAATTTGATATTGACCGGGATGGTATTGTGCATGTTTCCGCCAAGGACTTAGGCACCGGCAAAGAACAGTCTATCCGCATCAGTGCTCCTAAGAAGCTGTCTAAGGAAGAGATTGATAAAATGGTCAAGGATGCGGAAAAATTTGCGGCTGATGACGCCAAGAAAAAGGAAGAAATCGAGATTATTAATCAGGCGGATAATTTGGTATATGCGACTGAAAAATCCTTAAAGGATTATGGTGATAAGGTGGGCCAGGCGGAGCGGGCGGATATTGAGGCCAAGGCCAATGATTTAAAAGCGGCAATAAAAGACAAAAATGTAGATAGGATAAAGAAAGGCATGGAGGAATTAACTAAAGTTTCCCATAAGCTTGCCGAAGAAATTTATAAACAGGCCGCGGCGAAACAACAGAAGTCAGAAGACAGAGGGCCGAAGGCCGAAGACGCAGGACAGAAGCCGGAAGAAGGGGAGAAAGAAAAGAAGCAAGAAGATATTATTGACGCTGAATTTAAGGAAGAGGACAACGACGGTAAGAAAAAATAAAGATGTCGGTTAAAGGTGATTATTACGAAATACTGGGAGTTTCCAAGGCTGCTGGCCTGGATGAAATAAAGAAGGCTTATCGTGAGATGGCGCTTAAATTTCATCCGGACCGCGTGCCCGCGGAAGAGAAAAAAGCCGCGGAGGATAAATTCAAGGGGATTTCCGAAGCGTATGCCGTGCTTTCAGACTCTTCTAAGCGCGAGCTTTATGACCAATACGGACATTCAGGCATAGATCAGAAATACGCCCAGGAAGATATTTTTAAGGGTGCGGATTTCAGCAGTATTTTCAGGGAAATGGGGGGTGGATTTGGAGGTGGAGGGGGTATTTTTGAGGAGATATTCGGTGACTTGGGGTTTGATATTTCCGGTTCGAGGCAATCAAGGCCTCAAGCTGCCAGGCGGCGCGGCAGAGACCTGCAGATTGCCATTGAAATATTATTAGAGGAAGCAGCCGAAGGCCTGGAAAAAATTATTACCGTGCCCCGTTATGAAAATTGTACGCTCTGTTCAGGCAGCGGCGCTAAACCCGGAACTAAGAGGACGGTTTGTTCTCAGTGTAAAGGAGCGGGTAAAACAGTAGTTTCTAACGGTTTTTTCCAATTGGCTCAAACTTGCTCGCGCTGCGGCGGAGAAGGCTCAATTATTGGAACTGCCTGTCCGGATTGCCGGGGAGAAGGCAGAGTTAAAATTACTAAAAAGATAAAAGTGAAGATACCTGCCGGAGTGGATAATGGTTCTCAACTGCGTGTTCGCGCAGAAGGCGAGGCGGGCATAAATAGCCGGGGGGATTTATATGTAGTTATAGAGGTTAGAGAGCATGCGGTCTTTCAAAGGCATAATAATGATATTGCTACAAGCGTAAATATAAGTTTGGCCAAAGCTATTTTAGGCGGAGAGGTTGAGGTTCCGGCTTTAGGCGGAAAACTAATGATGAAGATACCCGCGGGTACCCAATGCGGGAAAACTTTCCGCCTTAAAGGTAAAGGTATGCCGGATTTACATTCCCGGGATATTGGTGATGAGCTGGTGAAAGTAGATATTGAAATTCCTGTAAGGTTAACCGCGCAACAAAGGCAACTAATAGAGGAGTTTGCCCGTTTAAGCGGGGAAGATTTAGGATCTAAAGAAAGCTTTACGGATAAGTTTAAGAAATCATTTAGTTAAGAAGTATTATTAAAGAAGGAAAATATGCCTATTTATGAATATGAGTGTTTATCCTGTAAACATAAATTTGAAATTTTACAGAGTATAACCGCAAAACCTGAAAATGAGTGCCCGAAATGCGGTAAAAAGTTAAAAAAGTTAGTTAGCGGAGTGGCAGGGTTTATTTTTAAGGGATCAGGTTTTTACGCTACAGATTATAAGAAAGCCGGCAAATCAACAAACACCCCTGCGGCTAGCCCCTGCCCTAAGGCCAATGCTGGATGTGCGGGTTGCCCGGCTCAAAAGTAAATAAATATGTTTTTAATTTATTGTTTTTGGGATATTTTATGATAAAATACCGCATTAGGCATAAAGATAACTTTTTTCGTGGGTGAAATTTTATGAACAAAACAAAAGCTTTTAAGGCGGTAGCCTATAATCAGGAAACGATTGGGGATTTTAAGCATGTAGTTTGCCCGCCATACGATGTGATTTCCTCCCAGGCTCAAGATATGCTCCATGAGCGTTCACTGCATAATTTTATTCATATACTTTTAGCTAAAGATTCTCCCCTGGACGATAAATACCGCCGGGCCGGAGCGATATTTCGCAGTTGGCTTAAGGAGGGGGTGCTTATTCAGGATGAGCAGCCAGCCGTATATTTTTATAGTCAGCAATATGTTATCCGGGGTGAGAAAAAAACACGCCTGGGTTTCATCTCTTTACTTCGCCTGGGAGATGAAAAAGGCTCAGCTGTTTTTGGGCATGAAAATACGCATAGCGCCGCAAAACTGGATAGGTTTAAACTGGTTAAGCAGGTAAAAGCGAACCTTAGCCCGATCTTTATAATTTTTCTGGATAAAAAACGTATTATTCAGCGAATCTTCCAGAGGTATATTCCCGCCCTGAAACCTTTTATTGAAGTTATAGACGATGAAAAAACCCTGCATAAATTATGGCGCTTGAATGATCCGGATGTCCTGCGGGTGATTGAATCCAGTATGAATAGCGAAAATATGTTTATTGCCGACGGGCATCATCGTTATGAAGTTTCCTGCGCCTATCGGGACCTGCAGCGCGAAAAACTGGGCGCGCAATTTACCGGCGAAGAGGATTTTAACTTTTGCCTGTCATATTTTACGAATACGGATTACCGGGGATTATCGATTTTGCCTATTCACCGCCTGCTGAAATTAGATACGCGGCTGGATTTAGATGATTTTATGGACAAGGCTAAAGAGTATTTTGATATCGACCAGTTTAAAGATCGAACGCGCTTTTTCTTTTTACTGGAGAAAGCCGGTTGTACGGAGCATTTGTTGGGTTTATATAAAGATAAAAAATATTTTCTTTTACGCCTGAAGAATGTCAAGATGCTGGATAAACTAATCCCGGATAAGCCTAAAGAGTACAGGACGCTGGACGTGGCGATCTTTAATTACCTGGTATTGAAAAATATTCTCAAACTTAATTTAAATAACCTGACGGCGGTAAAATATAGCCCGGATCCTTATGCCTTAATGGAGGAAGTTGACAGTAATCCCTTAAACGTCGCCTTTTTCTTAAATCCGGTTAAAATACAGCAGATTATCAACATTGCTGTCAGCGGTAATAAAATGCCTCCCAAATCCACGTATTTCTATCCGAAGGTACTTTCAGGCCTGGTGGTGAACAAATTTGAAAAGGAATAAGTATGGCCTTATTTGGTAAGCCAAAATATACCATTGTACGCCTGAAAAAAAAGGAAATCCCCGATGGTTTATGGACAAAATGCGCGGAATGTTCAGAGACTCTTTATAATAAAACACTGGAAGAGAATTTTAGGGTTTGCCCTAAATGTAACTATCATTTTGGTTTAACGGCGTATGAAAGAATAGATCTATTGTTGGATAAGGATACCTTTGTCGAATTCGATAAGGATATGGTTTCCGCTGATCCGCTTGATTTTAAGGGGCCCAAGACCTATAAAGATAAATTAAAGCAGGATCAGGAGGTAACCGGATTAAAAGATGCGGTTATCTCCGGTGAAGGTAAAATTAATTCCCGGGGGGCAGCGGTGGCGGTTACGGATTCGCGTTTTATTATGGGGTCTATGGGTTCGGTAGTTGGTGAAAAGATCACCCGGGCGATTGAATATGCCACAAAAAATAAGCTTCCCATGATTATTGTTTCCGGTTCAGGCGGAGGGGCGCGGATGTATGAAGGCTTGTATAGCTTGATGCAGATGGCCAAAACCTGCGCCGCTTTATCCTATCACCATAAAGCAAGTTTACCTTATATCTCCGTGTTGACTAATCCCACCATGGCGGGAATCATGGCTTCATTTGCCGGAGTAGGGGATATAATTATGGCTGAGCCTAACGCGCTTATTGGCTTTACCGGCCCCAGGGTTATTGAGCAGACCATCAGGCAGAAATTACCTCTGGGGTTTCAGCGTTCGGAGTTTTTGTTAGATCATGGGCTGATTGACATGATTGTGCATCGCAAAAACATGAAGGGAACTTTAAGTCAATTGCTTGACTATTTTGCTTAATAGGAAGTAATTAAATGGCTCAGGTAAGTTTAAGGAACGTATGTAAAGTTTTCCCGGGTAATGTCACCGCGGTAAATAAAGTAAATCTAGGCATTGAAAATAGAGAATTTATGGTCTTCGTCGGGCCTTCCGGCTGCGGCAAATCCACAACCTTAAGAATGATCGCGGGTTTAGAGGAGATAACCTCCGGTGATATTTATATCGGAGATAAGCGGGTGAATGATGTTCCGGCCAAAGACCGGGATATTGCCATGGTTTTTCAGAATTACGCCCTTTATCCGCATATGACGGTTGAGGAAAATATGTCCTTTGGCCTGCGGCTTAGGCATATCGCTAAGCAAGAGATCGGGCAGCGGGTTAATGAGGCTGCGGAAATATTAGGGATTAAAAGATTACTGAAGCGTAAACCCCGCGAACTTTCCGGTGGAGAGCGGCAGAGGGTGGCGGTAGGCAGGGCAATCGTAAGAAAGCCGATGGTTTTTTTGTTCGATGAGCCCTTAAGCAATCTTGACGCCAAGATGCGCGTGCAGATGCGCACGGAAATCCATAAACTGCATATCCGGTTACAGACCACCATTATTTATGTGACGCATGATCAGGTGGAAGCGATGACCATGGGGGACCGCATCGCCGTGATGAAAGACGGCCTGATTGCCCAGTTGGGGGACCCGATTGATGTTTATGACCATCCGAAAAATAAATTTGTCGCCAGCTTTATCGGTTCACCTCCGATGAATTTTATGCAGGGCAAAATTATCAAAAAAGAAGGCAAGCTTTATTTTGATGAGGGTAAGATTCAGGTAAAGCTGGTGGAAGATATGTATAAGAAGATGGGTAATTATCTTGACCAGGAAGTTTTTTTTGGTATCCGTTCCGAAGATGTTTATGATAAATTGTTTGTTTCGCAAGCCCCACCGGAAAATATTGTTCGGGCAAACTGTGAGGTATTTGAACCGATGGGTTCAGAGGTTTACCTTTACCTGAACACGGGTATGCATACCTTTATTGCCCGGGTTAGCGCGCATGACCGTCCTAAGGTCAATCAGGAGATGGATGTAGTTTTTGATATGAGCAAAGTGCATTTCTTCGATAAAAATACCGAAGAAACTATTTGTTAAGCTCGAAAATACCTCCTTAACTAAAAAGTTCGATGCACCAAAATTCCGCCCGGAAAAAGATCTGGCCATACTTATTATCCTTCGCGGTTATCCTGTTAATAATAAACTCCGTATTTTTTCACCAAAAAATTAATCCCGTTGTTTTTCTCGGGTTTTTCTTAAGTAATATTTTTATTTTTTCCTTCCTTTTAAAGTTTTATTCCGCTAAAATCCTGCTTATCCAATCCGGCGCCGAACACCATCAGGAAGAGATAAATATTATCGCGGTAGAGAATAAAAAGAACCAAGAGCAAACTAAAGCGCTTAAACTAAAGATTACCCGTTACGATAATTTAAAAAAACTAATTGAAGAGCTTAACCGCAGCTTAAAATTGGACACTGTGATTGGCGTATTAAGTTTGGCTGTTTATAAGCTCATCTCCAATAGTACCGGAGTGGCTCTATTTTACCTGGTGGATAATCAGTATCAAAAACTCAATCTGGCCCATTCCATAAAAGAGGATACTGAGCTGGTCGTTCTTTCTAAAGAAGGCGATATTTTTGATCAGTGGGTCTTAAGGCATTCCAGCCAGCTGATTATTGAGGATCTGAAAAACGACTTTCGTTTTGATGCTGATAGTATTAGCAGCCAGGATACGCGTTCGGTTTTATCTTTGATTAGTTCGCCCTTGATTAGCAATAATTCTTTGTTGGGGCTGCTCCGGTTAGAAAGTAAAAAGGCTGGTTTTTTTAACCAGGATGATTTGCGATTTCTTTCTCTGGTTGCTGATTTGGGGGTAGTCGCTCTGGAAAATAGTTTGCTTTTTCAGAAGACGCAGGATTTAGCTATTCATGATAATCTGACTGCTTTGTATACCCGCGGCTATTTTATCGACAGGTTAAAGGATGAGGCCAGGCGCACGCAGCGGTTGGATCAGCATTTATCCTTAATGATGATTGATATTGATTTTTTTAAGCAATACAATGATAAATTTGGCCATATTCTAGGGGATCTGGTTTTAAAGAAGATGGGGATATTATTAAAAGATACATTAAAGGAATTTACCCCCTTAATCTGCCGTTTTGGCGGAGAAGAATTTCTAGTGATGTTGTCAGGTGTAGATAAGAAAAAGTCATTCATTATTGCCGAAGAACTGCGCCAGAGGATTCAAAAGGAAAAGATAATGTTGCGCCGCCAGGTTACGCATATTACTGTTTCTATCGGGGTAGCGAGTTTATCCCTGGATACAAAAGATGAAGATGAGTTGGTGCAGCAGGCAGATAAGGCGATGTATACGGCCAAGGAAAAAGGCAGAAACCGGGTATGTCTAATCTAATATTATTTTTCTTGATTACTGTTGCTTTTGGTTTGACCTATAGAGAGATTTTCTTTGCCCGGCTTAAGCGCCGGGAAGCACAGAGTGCCTGTTTGCTAAATGAGCTTAACCGCCTGGATGATTTTAAGAAAAGTTTAAATTTAGAAAATAACCTGCTGAATAAAAGGTTTGATGATACTCTGGCACTTTATGAGCTGACCAAAGATATCTGCAAGAGCCTGGATGAGGAGAAGGTATTTACGTTTTTCAATAAGAATTTAAAGAAACACATTGGCATAGATGATTGCCGATACATCAAGGATAGCGCGGATTTAATTAAATATCAAAATCATCTGATTCTGCCTTTGCATTTGGAAGGAAATCAAATCGCCGGCTACCTGGCGGTAGAGAGGATTAAAGAAGCGGATAAGGAAAAGTTCGGGATTCTTACTCAACAATTCTTAATTGGGTTAAGAAGAGCGCTGCTTTATCAGAAGGTCCAGGGGCTAACGATTACGGATATGCTTACCGGCGTTTATTGCCGCAGGTATTTCCTGGAGCGTTTTAGCGAAGAGCTTAAACGTTCCAGGAAAAATAAATTATGCCTAACCTTTTTGATGATTGACATAGATAATTTTAAACGGTTCAATGACCGTTATGGGCATTTAACCGGGGATGCTATATTGCGCCAGGTTTCTAAAACTATTTCGCTGGCGGTCAGGCAAATCGATTTTATCGGCCGCTACGGAGGAGAAGAGTTCTCTGTGGTTCTGGCCGAAACAAACAAAGAGCAGGCTAATTTTGCCGCGGAACGTATCCGTCAGGCAATTATGCTTGAGGCCATAAAGGTTTACGATGAAGAATTGAAAGTTACAGTAAGCATCGGTGTTTCCACATTTCCGGATAATACCCTGAATATGCAGAACTTAATTGAAATGGCGGATCAGGCTTTATATTCAGCCAAAGAAACCGGAAAAAATAAAGTTTGTTTTTCACCAGCTTAATCATTTATTAGTATTTGATTTCCGGCTCTTGCTTCCGGCACGAAGATTTTCGCCGTGTGCTGCGGCTTACGTCTCGCTCCGGCTATGTTCCTTACGCTAAAAGGACACAGCCTACGCTCGACGTAATTCCTTGCACACAACTGGCGAAAATCTTCTAATTGTGCCTCCAGCAAAAGCCGGAAATCTTCTGAATCAATAATATGATTAGCGGGTGGCTTGGGTGTTTTCGAAGCGCGTCAGCGCTAGAAAATACCCAAGACAGGACCCGCGTAAGTTATATAGCGGGGGGACTCTCGTAGAATATTTTTTATTCCTTGAAAACTGTGGTGTTTTAATATAAAATACCACAATGGTTAAAAGGTTTATCATTGCGATAGATTTAGGCGGGACTAATTTAAAATGCGCCCTGCTTGATGAAAGTTTAAAGATTAAAGCCAGAAGCTCTTTTAGCACAAAGAGTTTTGATAATAAGCATAAGCTTATTCAGGGGATTATTGATTCGGTAGATAGTTTTATCTTAAACCAAAAGTTAAAGCGTTCCGCTATTCTGGGAGTGGGTATCGGTGTGCCCGGACCGGTAGACACGCTAAGGGGAATCGTACATTTCTTGCCGAATATTCCGGGATGGAAAGAAGTTAAACTGAAAAAAATTCTGGAGCAGAAAACTAAACTGCCGGTTTTTATTGATAATGATGCCAAGCTGATGACTCTGGCAGAGCATGAGGCTGGTGCGGCAAAAAAATATAAAAATGTACTCTGTTTGACCTTGGGCACGGGAGTAGGCGGAGGTTTAATTATTAATGATTTACTCTACCGGGGGCCGGATAACGCCGCCGGGGAAGCCGGACATTTTCCGCTTAATGAAAAAGGCCCTCTCTGCGGCTGTGGCGCTAGAGGCTGCCTGGAGGCATACATTGGTAATCATAAAATTATTAAGGATGCGCGTAAATTATTTGGCCCAGAGATTACCTTAGAAAGAGTAAGCGCATTAGCCCGCCGGCATAATCCCAAGGCAGTAGGTTTTTGGGTCCAGGTGGCTAAAAAGCTGGGTTTGGCTTTAAGCGGGATGGTGAATTTACTTAATCTGGACCTGATTGTAATTGGCGGAGGGGTATCTTCTGCCGGTGGAGTGTTGTTTGAGAATATCCGGCGAACAATTCTACTGCGCGCAATGCGGGTGCAGGCAAAAAGAGTAAGAGTAGTTAAAGCTAAATTAGGAATTGATGCCGGGATTGTTGGGGCAGGATATTTGGTTAGGGAAAGGTTAAGTGGATAAAAAGGTAGTCTTAAGTATAATACTGGGTTTTGTTTTTGGGGTGAGCCTGGTTTTTGCGGAAAGCAATAAAGAGTCACCGATGATTATTAACGGTGATAACGTGGAGTATTCTGCCGATAGCAAAGAAGTCGTGGCTACCGGTAATATTGAAGTTACCTATAAGGGCACCAAGCTAACCTGTAACAGATTAAAGGTTAATATGCAGACAAAAGAAGGCCTGGCTGAGGGGAATGCCAGAATCCAGGACGCCAAGGGAGTAGTTACCGGAGAAAAGATTATTTATGATTTTGCGAATAAAACCGGAATTATCTATGATGCTGATTTTCGCGCTAATCCTTATTTTGGGAAAGCCAAGATTGTGGAAAAGGTGAGCGACAGCGAATTTATCGCCAAGAGAGGATATTTTACTACCTGCAGCCTGGATCAGGCGCATTATCGTTTTGCGGTAAAGAAATTGAATATGTTCCCTGGCGACAAAACGCAAGCCAAGCAGGCTACGCTTTATCTCGGAGCGGTTCCCCTGCTCTATCTTCCGCAGTTTAACTATTCGATGAAAGATCCGATTATGCATGCACAGGTTGAGCCGGGAACGCGTAAGGATTGGGGCCCGTATTTATTGAGTGCCTGGCGTTATAATCTTACTGAAAATATAGACGGCAGATTGTTGCTGGATTACCGCAATAAATTAGGATGGGCAGAAGGTTTCTATTCCAACTATCGGACTCCGGGAGCCGGAAAAGGTGAGTTTAAATTTTATTATACGAATGAAAAACCCGCGGGTCAGCCAACAGGGGCACCGACGGGGTTCCAGCGTTATTTTATGCGTTGGCGCCATAAGTGGAATATTGATCCGCGCACTAACCTCACTGCGGAGTTCTTCAAAATTACCGATCAAAGAAGAAAAAAGGATACAATTGCACGTAGTTTTCTGCAAGAATATTTCTTTCGCGAATACGAAAGAGACGCTCAGCCATTGAGCTACGCGTTATTTCATCACGCTTTTAATTACTCCAGCCTGGACGTGCTTTTGCAAATGCGTACCAATCGCTGGTTTGATCAGATAGAGAAAAAACCGGAGATAAACTACAATCTGCCAAGCTTGCAGTTAGGTGAGAGCCCGTTTTATTTTGAAAATATAAGCCAGTTGGGGAATTACAATAAAAAGAAGGTTGTTGCGGAGCCAGATCCATTATTATCAGCAACTTATAGTCAGGATAGGGATAATGTTACGGTTACCAGGTTGGATACGAAAAATACAATTTCTCTACCCACCAAGATTGCTTTTATTCAATTTAAGCCTTTTGTTTCCAGCCGTCAGACTTTTTATGATCAAGGCGCGAATGATCAAACCGGGATTGTGCGCACTATTTTTTACAGCGGCGCGGATCTAAGTACTAAATTTTATCGTATTTATAATGCTAAAACTAATTTATTAGGTTTAAATCTTGACGGGTTGCGGCATATAATTACTCCCAGTATCGGTTATTTATATACGCATGTGCCTACTATTCCTGTGAGCAATTTAAGGCAAATTGATTCAGTAGACGCCATTACCCGCGGCAATACCGCTGCTTTAAGTTTGTCAAATAAACTGCAAACCAAACGTAATGGGCAAAGCGTGGATTTTGTAGATTTTTTAATCACTACCGAATATGTGCTTGACCCCAAAAGCGGGGCGAATCAGAATAGCATTCTTACTAATACCGGTAACAAGTTGGAAAGCCAGCTTTCAGATGTTCTTTTTAAATTAAAAATACTTCCTTATTCCTGGATGCGTTTTGAAGGCGATGCCACATATGAACATTCGAATCATGATGATATAAATAATAACGGGAATTTATTTAGAAACTACAATCGTTTTTCTTTAGCCAGCTATGATTTTAACTTTGATTTAGGTAAAGAGCGTTCATTTTCTATTGGCCAGCGCTATGAAAGAAAAGGTAAAAACGAAGTTACTGCCAGTTTTACTTGCCGCCTAAGCCCTAAATGGAAGTTCGGTATTTACCAGCGCTATAACTTTAAAAAGACGGATTCTTTGGAAAGAGGTTCACAGGAACAGGAATATACCTTAACCCGCGATTTGCACTGTTGGGATCTGGACATTACTCTGAATAAAAAAGAAGTTTCCGGCACCACCATATTCTTTACCTTTAGGCTCAAGGCTTTTCCTGAAAATGAATTCGGATTTGATCAGTCGATGACTAAAAAGAAATCCGGCGCGTAGTAAAATCGATATTACAATAAATTCTATTGATTTTTAGCGTCATTCCCACGAAAGTGGGAATCTAAAAAATAGATCCCCGCTTGCGCGGGGATGACAAAGAGGAATAAATGAATATTTCCATTATCGGTTCAGGTTATGTCGGGTTAGTCAGCGGCGCTTGTTTTGCCGAGTTGGGCAATCAGGTTATCTGCGCGGACAATGATACAAAAAAAATCAGCGATCTTAAGCGGGGAATAGTTCCGATTTATGAACCGGGGCTGGAGGAACTGATTGTTGATAATCTTAAGAATAAGCGGCTTAAATTTACTTCCAGCATTAAGGAGGCGGTCAGGGCCAGTGAAGTGATCTTTATTGCTGTCGGTACTCCGGCGCTGGAAAATGGTGAAGCGGATTTAACCGGTATCGAGAATGTTGCCCGGAGTATTGCCCAGAATATGGATGGTTATCGGCTGATTGTGGAGAAATCTACTGTGCCGGTTGAGACCTGCGCCTGGATCAAGAAAACAGTGGCTATCTACATTAAAAAGAGGCATAAATTTGATGTAGTTTCTAATCCGGAGTTTTTGCGGGAGGGTTCGGCAATAAATGATTTTAATCATCCTGACCGGATTGTCCTGGGCTTAGAGACGCTCAAGGCCAAGCAAATAATGACTAATTTGTATCAGCCGTTGAACGCCCCGATTTTGGTTACCAACATAAAATCCGCGGAGCTGATTAAACATGCTTCCAATGCCTTTTTGGCGACTAAGATCTCATTTATTAATGCTATTGCCCGCATTTGCGATAAGGTGGGCGCGGATGTAAAAGAGGTGGCCCAGGGCATGGGCTTAGATAACCGTATCGGCCGGCATTTCTTACAGGCCGGAATAGGCTATGGCGGCTCTTGTTTTCCCAAAGATCTGGAGGCCTTTATCACCATCGCCGAAAAATTAGGTTATGATTTTGGAATCCTTAAAGCAGTAAGAAATACCAACCAGGAACAGAAGATTTTTGTTTTACAAAAAATTAAAGATGCCTTGTGGATTATCCGGGGTAAAACCATTGCTGTTTTAGGCCTGGCTTTTAAGCCGGACACCGACGATTTAAGAAATTCTCCCAGTATTGATTTGATTAATGCTTTAATCCAGGAAGGCGCAAAAATTAAGGTTTATGACCCCAAGGCCATGGAGAAGGCCGCCAAAATCCTAAAACATGTTGTTTTTTGTAAAGATGCGTATCTTGCTGCCGAAGGCGCCGATTGCCTGATTATTGCCACGGAATGGAATGAATTTAAGGAGTTGGATTTAAAAAAGATGAAAAAAAAGTTAAAACGCGCGCTGATTGTTGATGGCAGGAATATTTATGATCCTAAGCTGCTTGTGGACCTGGGCTTTACCTATATCGGAGTAGGCAGGGGAAATGGATAAAATTTTATCGGATTTAAATAAAAAAATAAAAAATAAGCAGTTAGGAATTGCGGTAGTCGGTTTGGGTTATGTCGGATTTCCTCTGGCTTTAGAATTTGCCAAAAAAAAGGTTAAGGTAACGGGAATTGAAATCGATGCTGACCGCTTGAAATCTATCGCTGGACGGAAATCTTATATCAGTGATATCAGCAGCCAGGAGTTAACCGCGGTAATGGCCAGCGGATATTTTAAGGCGAGCAGCAGTTTTGCGGATATTGCCCAAGCGGATGCGGTCTTAATCTGTGTTCCTACCCCTTTGAAAGGAAAATATCTTCCGGATATTTCTTTTATCAGAAAGGCAGTAAGCCAGATTGCCCTGCATTTAAAAAACGGGGCGCTGGTAATTTTAGAGAGTACTACTTACCCCGGGACAACTGAAGAGGAGATCTTGCCGATTTTCCAAAAACGCGGTTTCCGGCATGGTGAGGATTTCTTTCTTTGTTTCTCACCCGAAAGGATTGATCCGGGTAATAAGAAATTTCCCGTGCATAAGATCCCTAAAGTTATTGGCGGGCTTAGCCCTAAGGCCACGCAATTGGCGATGGCAGTTTATCGGATCATTATTAAGCAGGTTGTTCCGGTAAGCAGCTGCCGGGCCGCGGAGACCGTGAAGCTCCTGGAGAATACCTTCCGTTTAATCAATATCGGATTGATCGACGAGCTATCGATGATGGCGCATCAGATGAAAATTGATATCTGGGAGGTTATTGGCGCCGCCAGTACTAAACCGTTTGGTTTTATGCCTTTTTATCCCGGCCCGGGAGTGGGAGGCCACTGTATTCCTAAAGACCCTTTGTACCTGCATTGGAAGGCTAAAAGTTTTGGTTTTCATTCGCGTTTTATTAAACTGGCTTCCCAGGTAATAAATTATATGCCTGAATATATCGTCAAAAGAATTAGGGAGGCTTTGCTGCGCAGGGGAAGCAAGCTTGAAGGCGCGAAAATATTAGTGCTGGGAGTTACTTATAAAAAGAATATTAAAGATTTGCGTAAGTCACCGAGTATCGATGTAATCAAAAGTTTAAAAAGACAAGGCGCTAAAATTTCCTATGCGGATCCGCTGATACCATTTTTGAAGCTTGAGGGGCTGGATTTAGAATCCGTAGCCTTAACGGCTAAAAAAATTAAAGAATTTGACGCTTGTATTATTGCTACGGATCACGCGAAAGTTAATTATACTGCTTTGTTAAAGAATGCGAAATTTATTTTTGACTCCAGAAACGTCTTTAAAGGAAAACATACGCCAAAGGTGGAGAGGTTATGAGCAGGTTTTTGGTAACCGGTGGGGCGGGTTTTATTGGTTCACATATCGTGGAAGAGCTGGTTAAGCAAGGCCAATCTGTGCGGGTCTTGGATAATTTTTCCAGCGGAAAGATGCGTAACCTTAAGGGCCTGGAAAAAAATATCGACTTAGTTAAGGGGGATATCTGTTCCAAAACAACTTGTATTAAGGCGGCCAGACAGATTGATTTTGTTTTACATCAGGCTGCCTTAAGAAGCGTGCCTAAAAGCATGCTCGAGCCGCATGCCTATAATCGCGTGAATATTGATGGAACGCTTAATATGTTGGAGGCTTCCCTGCAGAATAAGGTAAAACGTTTTGTTTTCGCCTCCTCTAGTTCCGTTTATGGAGAAGTGCGAGATTATCCGGAAAAAGAAAGTTTTATTCCCGGCCCGATCTCACCTTATGCTTTAAGTAAATTAACCGGTGAATATTATTGTAAGATCTTCAGCCGGCATTTTGGCTTACCTACAGTTGCCTTACGCTATTTTAATGTCTTTGGGCCGCGCCAGGCTCTGGATGATGATTATGCGGTGGTTATTCCTAAGTTTATTCATTGTTTACTTAAGCATCAGCCTCCCCCGATCTTTGGTAATGGCCGGCAGTCCCGGGATTTTACATTCGTGCAGAATGTGGTGGCAGCCAATTTACTTGCCGCCGGAGCCGGAAAAGTTAAATCCGGTGTTTTTAATATTGCCGGCGGTAAAGATACCTCGATTTTGGATTTAGTCAAAATTCTAAATAAAATTCTGGGTAAAGATATTCGCCCCAGATTACTCCCGATCCGGAAAGGGGATGTATTTAGGACCCTAGCGGATATTGGAAAAGCCGCGAAGTTATTGAATTTTAAACCCCAAGTCAGTTTTATTGATGGATTAAAAATTACTGTTGATTTTTGGAAAGAAAATGCCTAAGCAGGCCGTTTTGATTACCGGAGGCGCAGGTTTTATCGGCTCGCATTTATGCCTTAAGCTGCTGGCGAGCAATTACAAGGTAATTTGCCTGGATAATTTTATTACCGGCAGCCGGAATAACCTTGGCACTTTTTCCAAAGATAATAATTTTAGCTTAGAGGACTGTGACGTTTCAAATTATATTAACATTCCCGGTAAAATAGATTACGTCTTACACTGTGCTTCATTGGCTTCCCCGAAGGATTATTTGGATTTTCCTATTCAGACTTTAAAGGTGGGTTCTTTAGGCACACACAATGCTTTAGGCTTAGCTAAAAAGAAGAAAGCTGTTTTTGTGCTTTTTTCTACATCGGAAGTCTATGGTGATCCCCTGGAGCATCCGCAAAAAGAAAGCTACTGGGGGCATGTTAATTCTATTGGTGTGCGCGGCTGCTATGATGAATCTAAACGGTTTGCTGAAGCGATGACCATGGCCTATCATCGTGTGCATAAAATAGATACCAAGATTGTGCGT
>JAHIKK010000007.1 GCA_018897555.1 Candidatus Omnitrophota bacterium | reverse complement strand
GCGAAGAGCTAAAAAATCGCTGCATTATTTATTCGCCAGCCATTAACTCGTCACAAATGAATTAAGATCCTTCACTTCGCTGCGCTTCGTTCAGAATGACAAAACAACCGCCACCCACATCCAAAATCTTCATAATACCCATCTCTATTCAAGCGTGTTTTTCATAGAACTTTTGACAGTATCTAATTAAGTGTTATTTTACCACAAAATATTTGATAAACCACATACAAAGGGGGACGTTTTTAAAACGCCCCCCTTTGTATGTTAACACACAGAAGCTAATCTTGCAAAAAATTGAAACCAACGGGTCCCCCCCCCCACAAATATTGGCGGGCAGGCTGCCTGCCGAGCCACCTAGCCGTGCTCACTCACGTTGCGCGCAGCAAGTAAAACAAGGGACCGTTTCTGTTTTTTCATTCATTACAAATTTAAAAAATAGAAACGGTCCCACGATTCTAAAATTCAGCTTTAATCCCTCCGGTTAAAGAAAAACCAGGCATGGGATAACCGTTCTGAACTTGATATTTACGATTTAGAAGATTATCCATATAACCAAAACAAGTTATACCCGACTTAAATTTCTTAGATACACTAAGCCCAAAAATATAAAAACTTTTTACCTTAATACTATTAACAGCATTATCATATCTTATGCCTGTAAATTGGCCTTTTAATTCAACAGTCAACCCATTATGATCGTTATACTTTAACGAAGAATCAATTTTTTGCTCTGGCTGATAAACAAGATATTTATGGGTATTCCCATCCTTTGCTATCATATAAGTATAACTAACATTTAAATCAAGATTATTTGATATAAATATTTTATTTTCAAATTCTAAACCGTTGATTACCGCTAAACTAACATTATCTGGACGCCACCAGCCGCTACCATCTTTAGACCACTGTATAAGCTGCTTATAATTACTACGGTAATACGTCACCCCTGAAGTAAGATATTCGTTTATTTTAGACTCAAACCCAAATTCTCCAGTTACCCCTTTTTCTGGTTTTAAATTAAGATTACCTTCCTCTCCTCCAACTAAAACACCTTTGCGATAATATTCGCTTCTAGGCCAATATAGATCATTAAAAGTGGGAACACGATAAGAACGGCTGATCAAACCATGAAATTTTATAGCATCGTTGAGTTTATACAAGAGATCCAGGCTGGGATTGATTTGCGTACCAAAATTAGAATAATCATCAAGACGCGCGCTAAGATTAACCTTTAGTTTGTTGTCAAATAAATCTAGGCGATTAGCAAGATAGCCGGAAGCCACATTATATTCATGCTTTGCGCTAGTGGTAGAGTCATTCATATTCATTACATAATTAAATCCGCACACTATCCTGTAAATATCCAACAACTGTTTATCAAACTGTAAATCAAGCCCTCTTACTGTAGTAGCTTGAATGTTTTTAGTGTAGGTTGTTGAATTCTCCATGAATTCCAGCCGATCGTAATTCTGATAAGCCTTAGCAGATATCCCTGTCTGTTCATCCGGCTTAAAGTTCCAATTAAAATCAAAAAAACGTTTCAACTTATTTTGTTTATCGTCAATATCCGGAGAACTCGCTTTTCCCGGAACACCAACTTTGCTTGTATAAAAACCTGAATTAAAGTTTATATTATTCTCCCCATTAAGTTCATACCCTAACTTTAAATTGCAATCTTTAGCATTAAGCTCGGAATTCTCCCTAAACCCCGCAGAACTCTCATATCCTCCACTAACCAGAAAACCTAATTTTGAAACCTTTGCCCCATACAACATGCGCTCAATATATGTCCGGGCAGTGCCAAAGCTTGAATAGACTTCTGCCTTCTGGCCCTTTTTAGGAGGATTCTTCGTAATAATATTAACCACTCCTCCCATTGCCGAGCTGCCATATAAACTTGAACCAGCCCCACGCATAACCTCAACCCGGGATATATTATCTAAAGGTATACTGGATAAATCAACTTGTCCGTTTCTGGGATTATTTATTGGCCTACCATCCATTAACACTAAAACTTGAGCCGCTGTAGATCCGCGCATTTTTATTGACTTTAAGGCATTGGGCCCGCCATAATTGCTTATATTAACAGAGGTAAGACCAGTAAGGGCACCCGCTAAATCCTGTGAGCCGCTTTTTTCTATATCTGAAGAAGTAACCACGTCGACTGCGCGGCCAACACTTCCAGAAGATTCTTCTATTCTTGAGGGAGTAACTACGATTTTATCTAACTCAACATCTTCTGCGCGGACGATACCTGACAAAATTATTACCAGTAACGCGGATACAAACGATTTTCTGCAAACATTTTTCATTATAGATCCCTTTCTCTTCTGCGAGAGTACTTACCTGCCTGCCGGCAGGCAGGCCTTATATATAGGTGGTCGACCGGACTACCCTTGCGGGATCACCGTTGCGCGACAGTGCCTGGAATTACACCAGGACTTCCTCCACCTATCTGGTTGTGGCTAAATCTTAATATTCAATTTCTTTTTTGCCTTTCTTCTTGCGAAACAAGAACAACGTATGGCTTTGCAGAAACCGGATTTTTTTCCACAACCACAACTGTTTTATACACTTCCTCGATAATCTTATAGCTCAGGACTTCCTGGGGAGTGCCTGTCTTATAAATTCTGCCCTCATTAATAAGCACCAGGCGCTGGCAATATTCGCTGGCTAAATTCAAGTCATGCATAACCATAACTACCGTAAGCCCAAGTTCTTTATTTAACTTTTTAATAAGATCCAAAATACTTACCTGATGTGTTATATCCAAATGCGCGGTTGGCTCGTCTAATAAAAGTAATTTCGGCTCCTGAGCCAAGGCGCGCGCGATGAGAACAAGCTGCCTTTCTCCGCCGCTTATCTCTGACATTAACTTTCCCTTAAGTTTAAAAGTATCCGTCAGGCTCAGGCATCTTTGCGCGATAAGCAAATCCATCTTTGACTCAAAAAATTGCAATCTTTCCAGATAGGGAATTCTGCCTAAAAGCACAAAATCTTCCACGCTCATATCTATTCCGCCAAAGTTCTGTGGAACTACTGCTACATACTTAGCCAGCTCCCTAAATTTCATCTGCCAGACATTCCTTCCATTAAGCAGAACTACTCCTTTGTTTGGTTTAAGGATGCGCGTTATGACCCGAAGGAGCGTCGTCTTTCCTGAGCCATTAGGCCCAATTATTCCCACAAACTCCTTTTCATTAACCTTAAATTCAATATCTTGAAGAACAGGCTGTTTTAAATCATAACCGCAGGCCAGGCTTTTTAGTTCGAGCATCTATTTGTCCCCCAAACTAACCTGCTTCTTGGATAAGGCATAAATAAAGAGGCTGCCGCCCAATATGCCGGTAATTACACCAACAGGCAATTCCAACGGAGCAATAATTATCCTGGCTAAACTGTCGCAGAATATAAGAAAAATCGCGCCACAAAGAAATGCGCTAATTAGAAGTATCCTGTGGTCTCTCCCTACGAGCATGCGGATAAAATGTGGAACAACCAAACCGACAAAACCAATGATGCCGGCGACAGACACGCTAAAACCCGTAAGCAAAGAAGCTATAATAAAAAGCAGCCTCTTAGTCCTTTCTACATTTATACCCAAATGAAGCGCTTCCTCTTCACCTAAAGAAAAGGCATTAAGATCAAAACAAAAAAGATAGGAAACCACCAAGCCAAACACAGCTATGCCTAATGCTAATTTTATCAACAGCCAACTTGGTTCTTCTAAAGAACCCATAACCCAAAAAACAATCCCATGAAGGTCTTCTGTATGCGAAACAGACATGATCAACATAATTAACGATGAGGAAATAAAACTTATCATCACGCCGGTAAGAAGAAGATCCTGTATCTTTAAAATACCTTTTCTTATACTTAAAAAATAAACGAGCAAAATAACCAAAATCGCGCCTAAAAATCCGCATACGGGTAAAGATATTATTCCCAGTCCGCGGCTTAATCCTAAAACGATATTCAGGCACACGCCTACAGCTGCTCCACCTGAGATACCCAGAGTATACGGTTCAACTAAAGGATTACGAAACATCCCCTGTAAAATTACACCTGCCAAACTCAATGCTCCGCCTATAGCAAACCCCAGGATAATCCGAGGCAGGCGAATATCAAAAAGAATACTATACTCACTACTGCCTCTTCCTTCAAAAATAACTTTTAAAATCTTCTTTAAAGGCATATTTACCGGGCCTGCGCAAAACGAGAAAAGCACAACTGCCAAAAGCAGGCAAAACAAAACCAATATCCAGGCACTCCAATAAAAAACCTTACTTCTCATTTTGTTCTCCTGAGTGTAAAATATGCTCAAAATCTGCTAGAGTTTTTACGAAACTCTGCGGCGTGGGGGCGGTGATCTCATCAGTATCTATAATGTAAATTCTCCCGGATTTCGCCGCGCTTAAAGTTTTATATTTCTGCCAAATACTTTTTTCTTCTTCGGCTGCCATACCCATAGCACCCATAGTAGTAATAATTATTACATCAGGATTTTCTTTTAAGATCTGCTCCCTGGAATAAATGCCTCTTTTTGCTTCCTTAGCGATATTTATTCCACCGGCAAACTCAATATAATCATTAACAAAATAACTTCCCGTAGCCGCGAACAAAGGCCTTACTCCCATCTGAACAAACACTTTGGGCTTATGCAACCCCTTAACCTTTTCTTTAATTAAAATTATCTCGCTTTCAACGCTCTTTACAATTTCCTTTGCCTCATTTTCTTTATCCACTAACCTGCCCAATTCCAAAAACTGATTACAGATATCATTAAAATCTTTTAATGTAGAAAAAGTGACCACCCTTACGCCCAAATTCTTCAATTTCTCTCTTGCCTTAGAATTAGTCAAAGATGTTGCCAGAACTAAATCCGGCTTCAAATTAAATATCTTTTCAATATTCACCTCGGTTACTGTGCCAATTTTTTCTTTCTTCTTTACCTCTGGCGGATCAATACAATATACAGTGTCAGCGATCAACTTATCCTGAGCCCCTAAAAGATATACCGCTTTAGTTACAGAAGGGCCTAAAGAAATTATTCTTTGCGGATGCCGACAGACCCCTGCTTTTCTCGCAGAATTATCCGGCAGCTTTAACAAAAAATAAAAAACTACCGCACAAATAATAAATAAAACTACGAGCAATATTATATTTCTTCTCATCGCCAATATTATCTTTCTACTCCAACAAAACTTTTATTTCGAAAAAAGTTCTAGAAACCAATGGTCGTCTTTTAAAACCTTTTCTCCCGCGATAAACTCCACGGGTTTTTTAAAAATAGGTCCATCATAAACAAAAGTATGGAACTCGCCTTTTTCGCCGCAGAGATCAATATCTCCGATTTTCTCTAAATCCTTTATAAATTCATAATCGATTCGCCGGCCCAACCATTCTTTTTCCAGAATGCCTTTCTTTACCGAGACCACTATTGTTTTAAATCCTGAATCAATAATTTCTTTAATTAACCCTTTGGTATCTTTGGTCCATATCGGCAGGATTGCTTTTACTTTTAACTCCGCACATACTTTATCTATCCAATCCCGATGTTCCTGCAAGTAAATGTCCCCAAAAACAATTCCCTCTACGCCCTCTTTTGTTTTATACTCTTGGATTAACGCTAAAAAGGCATCGCGATAACCTTCTTTAGGCATAGATTTTTGTAAAAAAGGAATGCCAATAAGGCGAGATTGTCTTTGAATAATATCCGCTGATAAACCATGCGACAAAGAACCCTTGCCGCTATAATCCGTAAAGTTAATAAGCGAAACTACCTCAAACCCCTGTGATTTTGCCTTATAGCAGGCAAAACAACTATCTTTTCCCCCACTCCATAGGCTTACGACTTTCATATATTACCCCCTTTGAAAATCCCGCGTTCTGTCAAAATTTTTTAGTCTTAATCTTCTTATCTTCTATTCTTACAGTGACTTCTGATAAATATGCTTGCCTCCCCCTAAAAAAAGAGTATTGTAATTGTCAGGAGGAAAAAATCATGGATCAAATCTCTCGTTTT
>JAHIKK010000006.1 GCA_018897555.1 Candidatus Omnitrophota bacterium | reverse complement strand
TTTGCTCAATATTACCAACAAATCTATTTTCAAGAAGAAACCTCTGGGATTGGCTCAATGCGCCATTTCATGAAAAGAGCGAAGCGCCGCCAGAGATATTACAGCTAAAGTTTAGTTTTTGCTAATTTGGACAGCTATGATCGCTTAAATTACCTAAATCCACAATAAAAGGTGTCCGCCGAAGAAGGCTCTAGAAATATTCCTGATAGACTTCTTTAAAACGATTTATAGTTTTAATCACCAGGTTTTTGACAGGCTTAACTAAAGCTAAATTTCCCACAGTTTTATTCTCAATCTCCTCGCAAATCATCCCCAGGCTGGTGAGATAAGTCAAATATTTCTGTCCGCTTAAATCGCTGTTCTCTTTGACTAAAGAGGCAATCTGCGGATTATTGATCCTTCCGATAACCACCGGCAGGCCGAGCACGCTCTCCATCATCTCAATAAATCCGTCGGTCAATAAAGTCTTGCCCACCATAATAAAGTGGTCAATTTCATGCAGCACCACCTTCAGCTGAACCACTTCCTTAATCTGCGTACAAATTAAACGGCTGGAATTAGTAGCCATCTCCGCTACATCGCGCTGTCTTATGGGCTTATAAAATTCATCTTTCTTAACTAAAATCTCTTTATCTTCCTGGATATTCTGAATATCCCCGATAATCCCGTAAGAACGTTTAATGTCCTCCGCCAACTCAAAATTAATTTTTAACCCCTCTGAAAGCTGCTGGGTCATACTATTGCCGCCTAAAGGTAAAATTTGAATACTCTGCAGAAGGCCGTCTTTGAAAATCAGCAGTTCCGTTACATCGCTGCCACAATCGCAAAATACGCTTATGCCGCGTTTTTCTTCTATACCGAATACTGCCTTGCTGGTAGCCAACCCCGAAAAAGAAAGGCTCCTGATCTCATATCCGGCCTGGCTGATCACCCGGCTTAAACTTTGTAAAGATGCCAGCCTGGCGCAGACTAAATATAAATCTACCTCTAATCTATGGCTGTATAAACCGATAGGATTAATCACGTTACTTTTAGAATCAATGGAATAACTCGATGGGATCACATGGATTATTTCATACTCTAAGCTGGAGCCAAGAATACGCGCCTGCTCATTAGCGGATGCGATATCCGTGGAAGTAACCACCTTATTCCCGCGCTCAGCAAGAGGAATAATCGCATGGCTATGTTTGGTTAAGATATCCTTGCCTGAAAAATTAGTGTGGATAAATTTTATTTTTAATCCGGATTCAGCTTTTAAGCTCTTTAAGATTTTAGTCAGGCAAATAACCAGCTCGGTGGCATCCACAATCACCCCTTCTTTAACCCCGCGAGACGGAAAGCAATCAAAGTAAATATTGCTTATTTTATTTTTTCTGAGCAAAGCCAGCGCCGCAGATATTTTATTCGAACCTATATCTATCGCGCAGATATAACTATTATTTAACATTGTTCAGTTTGATTAACGGCTCCTTAAACCGAAGGTCAATATACTTAATCTTGGCCCATTCCTTGCGCTCCTGAATGATCAGCCCGCCTAAAATCATCATCTTTTGCCTGATATTATTTACTCCGGTGCGTACTTCAAAACCCGCCGACTCTGCGCCGGCAGCAGGCAAAGTAGAATTGGCAATTTGCCCGGGTAAAAGCATAAAAAATCCAGCGCTCCCCGGGCTAGACACTTCAATCCTTTTTAGCGTAAACCCGGCAAAGGCTTTATTCTCCTTAAACTCATTAATAATGCTCAAAGCCAATCCCAGCGCTGAATGCTTATAACTTGTTCCCGGTTTAGGGGCAAATATCTTGGTTTCTAAGCCATAAATTACAGGTAACTCTAACTCCCCAGCCGCCGGGTCAGGTATAAAAAGTACCCCTCCCGCATCGATAGCAAAATTCTTATAGAATTTAACCAGGGCAACCGGTTTGCGTTTTAAAAAATCCACTACAATGCAATTAGGCAAAATCCTGGCAAACCTGACCTTACGGCAATCCGGGCAGCTTAAATGCGCCCTCCAGGCCTCATTGCTTAAATTTAAGCTGAATATATTCCTGCCTTTTAAATATTCAAATTGATTATCGGAATCCCTGACGATAACCTGCTTAACGGAAAAAAAATCCGCGGTAGTTAATACTTTCCAAATATATCCTATAATAAAAGAGAAGGCAAGTGAAATTATCACCAAAAAGCTAATAAGTTTTACCGGTAAATTAAACTTTTGTTTTCGCATATGCTAATTCCAACAACTTAAGGCAAAGCTGATTAAAATCAATACCCGTAATTTTAGCCGCCTTAGGCAAAAGGCTGGTAGAGGTCATCCCGGGTATAGTATTGACCTCTAAAATATAAGGACAACCTTCTTTAGCCAAAATAATATCTACCCGCGAACAACCATAACAACCCAAAAGCTTATGCGCCTGTAAAGCTATTCCTTGAACCTCTAAAGCCACTTCCGGATCTAATGCGGCAGGGACAATATACTGCGTTAGGCCTGCTTGATATTTAGCCGTAAAATCAAAAAATTTATTATTGGTGATAATTTCAATTGCCGGCAGAGCCAGCTCATCCAAAATGCCTACGGTTAGCTCCCGTCCGAATATATACTCCTGAATAATAATATGCTCATCAAATTTAAAAGCCAGCTTGATTGCCGGCGGCAATTCTTCTATACGCTCTACAAGGGATAACCCGATACTGGACCCATGATTGGCCGGTTTAACCACCAGAGGAAACCCAAGTTGATTATCAAAGGTAAGGTTCTTTTGATAAGCTGATTTTTCGATAAATTGGGATTTCGGTACGTGTAATCCACCTTGCGAAAATATTTCCAGTGAACCGATCTTATCCATAGCCAGTTGGCTGGCTTTAACCCCTGAGGCAGTAAAAGGCAGATGCAGCCCTTCTAAAATACTTTGAATTGTGCCGTCTTCACCAAAACGGCCATGCAAAGCGATAAAAGCGCAATCTAAGTTATGGTTTTTTAGTAAACTGACATTCTCCGCCGGGTTATCGGTAGTTATATCGATTGCCACTGCCTCCACCCCCGCATCCTTAAGCGCGGAAAAAACAGCCTTACCGCTTTTTAAAGAAATCTCTCTTTCCGATGAAGGCCCGCCCATTAAAACGCCGACTCTGCCAAAATCCTTTATTTCCATATTTTTATCTCAGGCTCCAAGTTAATCTTAAATCTTTCCCTTACTTTCCTTTGCATCAGATCCATCAGCGATAAAACATCCCCGCTCTTGGCCTTCCCGGTATTTAAGATAAAATTCGCGTGCAGTTTAGAAATAACCGTTCCCCCTTTAGCTTTCCCCTTTAACCCGCAGCTATCGATCAATCTTCCGGCAGAGCCGCAAGTTGGATTCTTAAAAATACATCCGGCGTTAGGCAAGTGATCGCCTTGGGTTTGTTTACGCCGCAGGAGGTATTCCTTTATCTTGGCCGCCATTACCTTCTTTTTCCCGGCAAGCAGTTTAAGTTTAGCCCAGATAATAATATAATTATTTAAATTAGATTTCCGATAAGCAAACTTTAGCTGCTTACTTCCCAGGAGTTTTAATTTCCCATTATAATCTAAAACACCAACCCGGCTTACCAATTCTCCTATGGCTTTACCCCAGGCGCCGGCATTGCCCATCAATGAACCGCCTAATGTTCCGGGTATGCCCGCCAAAAATTCCAAACCACTTAGATTCTTTTCCCGGGAAAATGAAATCAATGCATTTAATTTCAAACCGCCGCCGGCCACCAGGCAGCTGCCTTGACAACGGCATTTCCTGAAATCCTTATGGCTTAACCTGATTACCAGACCGGTTAAGCCGGTATCACTAACTAAAATATTGCTGCCGGCTCCTAAGATAAAAACACGCAAGTCCGCCCGCTTAGCCGAAACCAAGGCTTGCTGCAATTCTTTAAGATTCTTCGGTTCAAAAAAATATTTTGCCCGGCCTCCGATCCTAAAATTTGTATAACCTGCCAAA
Source organism: Candidatus Omnitrophota bacterium (assembly GCA_018897555.1). Taxonomy (GTDB): domain Bacteria; phylum Omnitrophota; class Gorgyraeia; order Gygaellales; family Profunditerraquicolaceae; genus UBA6249. The sequence continues at coordinate 14,824 of JAHIKK010000006.1, read as the reverse complement.
TTAATTTCGGTTTTTATTGCTTTATTTAAGTTTTTGGGCCAATGCATCGCTAACCCCCACAATATCCCCTGCTCCTAAGGTCATCACCAAATCACCATCTCTAATTATACCCAAAATATGGGGCAGAATATCCTCTTTCGCCAGATATAAAACTTCTTTAGCCGGGTCAAATTCTTTTATTTTATTTAACAGCCTCAGGGCATTTACTCCCGCTATCGGCTGCTCGCTTGCCGCGTAAATATCGGTAATAATCAGATAATCCGCCTGGGCAAAAGATTTTGCAAAATCATCTAAAAGTAACTGTGTGCGGGTATAGCGATGCGGCTGAAACACCACGATTTTTCGTTTAACTTTTAAATTAACTATTGCTGCCAGAGTAGCTTTTATCTCCGAAGGATGATGCGCATAGTCATCAACGACCAGGTATTTATCACTTTGAAATTTAATCTCTAATCTGCGGCCAGCGCCTTTATACCCTGCCAGACTACTGCCTATTTGCTTTAAATCAATACCCAGCTCTAAACCCAGGCCGATTACCGCCAGGGCATTTGAAATATTATGCCTTCCCCCCAAAGCCAAATGAAAACGCGAAATAAATTTATCTTTAAAGTAACAATCAAAATCTGAAACCAATTGATTAAAAACGATATTCTTGGCGTAAATATCCGCTGGACTGTTTAAGCCAAAGAATACGCGTTTGCCCTCATAGGCGCGCATTATATTTAAAAGATTAGGGTCATCGGAACAGGCAAAAACACAACCACCGGCTTGAGTGCGCTTAATAAAAAGCTTAAAAGCATCTAATTCATTATCAAAATTATGATAATAATCCAAATGCTCCCGGTCAATATTAGTAATAACGGAATATTTCGGCTCATAACTTAAGAATGATCCGTCAGATTCATCGGCTTCGGCAACAAATAGTTCTCCGCTGCCTAAACAGGCATTGGCGTTAATGTTATTCAGGATACCTCCGATAGCCACGGTAGGGCAAAGCCCGGCTTCCAGCAACATGCAGGAAATTAAAGAAGTAGTGGTAGTCTTGCCATGGCTGCCGGTAACGGTGACCACTGTTTTTTGCTGCATCAGTTCGGCTAAGGCTTGCGCCCTCTTAATTGAAGATATGCCTAAAATTTTAGCCTGGCGTAATTCACAATTGTCTTCTCCTATCGCCGAAGAATAAACCACCACATCCTGCACGGTTATATTTCGCGCATGATGCCCTAAAAAAATCTTGGCCCCCTCACTCGCCAGCTGCTGCGTCATACGATTTTCTTTTAAATCCGAACCGCTTACCCTGAATCCGTTTTTAAGCAACAGATGCGCGATCCCGCTCATTCCGATCCCGCCAATTCCGATAAAATGATAATATTTTTTCATTCTAATATATACCTTTTCCAGGATTCTTCAAAATCTTTCAGGCTGATGAAAGAATAGGTTTTGGCTAAGGCGCTCTCCAAGTTCCGGCTGTCCCGCAGATTCCGGCAAAACATCACAAATGCTTCTTTACCAAATTCAGCAATCAAATAATTTACCAGGCTATAGGCTTCCGCATAAAACAACCTTACGCTTTCGCCTGATGAGCTCTTTAGCTCAAACCGGCTTAAAGCGCTAAGGTCAAAATAACTATCCTGCTTTATTTTATCCGCTAATTCCTCTCTCCTTAAATGGATATCTTTTTCCTGGTAAGTGGCAACGCCTTCCTGAAGCCAAAGAGGCACCGCCGGATTATTAAAACCCACCTTCTCCATGAAAATGATATGCGCTAATTCATGGGGAAAGATATTTTGTAAAAATCCCGGGGCACCAACATAACTCTGGATCAGCTTATCTCCAACGCTTACCTGTCCTGCCGACCAGTCAAAGCCTTGCGTTGCTTTTATATAATCCTCTTGGTTATCAAACAAATATATCTTTGCCCGGTTATCCCAAGTCCAGAAATTAAAACGGTTAAAACCTAACTCCTCGGCAATGGAATCATAACCCTCCTCGGCCTTCTGCATTAATTCATTAAGAGCATTTTCCGAAGCATTTTTATAAAAAATATTAAAATGCGTGCTTTTGGCAACCTGCCAAGCCTGGTCATCCGCAAAAAGAACCAATGGTAAAAATAAAATCAGCAGGAACCATCCCGCCCGGCGCACGAATTTAAACATACTTACCCCTGATAAAATTAAATAAGCGCCAAAACCTCCGCAGCCAATAACTGCGTAGCATTTAAAACCGGCAGCTGCGCATAAGCCTGACGCATAGATTCCAGTTTGCCGGGATTTTCCAAAAAATCAAGGAATTTAACGCTTAATTTTTCTGCCGTCAATTCCTCATCCTGAATAATCAAAGCCGCTTTCAGGTTTTCTAAAATTCGCCCATTAGCCGACTGGTGCGCGTAGGCAAAAGGATAAGGAATAAGTATCGCCGGAAGCCTGAATTTCTGTAATTCCGCAATTGTCGTTGCACCCGCCCGGCAGACAACCAGGTCGGCCAGGCTATAAGCATATTGCATCTGGAGGAAAAAATCAAAAAGTTTATAAGTTAAACCCGAGGCAGCGTATTTTTCTTTAAGGACAGCCAAATCCTGCGTTCCGCAAATATGGATAACTTGCAGGTTATCTTTATGATCACAGATAGATAATGCCTCAAAGACGGCCAGATTTAATCTATGCGCGCCCTGGCTGCCGCCGGTAATCAATATATTAAATTTGCCTTCTTTAAAGCCAAAGAAATCCAGCGCTTCTTTTTTATCCAAACGCACCAAATCTTTACGCAGAGGATTACCGGTTAAGACGATTTTTGCTCCGGACACATTTAAGCAGCATGAGGTTTGGCTAAAAGATACCGCCACCCTGTCTACCAGCTTGGACAATAATCTGTTTGCCCTGCCGCAAACGACATTCTGCTCATGAATTATAGTTTTTATCCTAAATAACCAGGCCCAGAACATCAAGGAAACGCTATTTAAGCTGCCAAACCCCACTACCACCAGCGGCTTAAATTTTAGAATAATCCGCAAAGACTGCCAGGCACCCCGGAATAAAAAATAAACGCCGAGCAAGGTTTTCTTGTTTAAGCTAAAACTTAATTTCGCCGCATGAATATATTCAGTTTGCGTAAAATCAATGGGAATTCTATTTTTCTGCCCATCTTCCGGAAGGACCAAAAGCACCTTTTGGCCGGAATGCTTTAATGCCTCTGCCAGGGCCAACGCCGGAAAAATATGGCCGCCGCTGGAGCCGGTAATAATCAAAACGTTCATCTTAAGGATACTCCCCGCAACGGGCAATATTAACCAATATTCCCAGGCTAACCAGATCAAATATCAACGAAGAACCGCCATAACTAATAAACGGCAGAGGTAAACCCTTGGTCGGAAAAACGCCGCAAGAAACCCCGATATTTATAATTGCCTTAAGCGAGATCATCAAAATTAACCCTAGGGCAAGAAAATATCCGAACCGATCCTGGGCATTCTTAATAATTTTAAGGCCTTGCTGAATAAAAATCATAAACAACACAATTACACCCAAGGTGCCAAACAAACCCAGCTCTTCTCCGATAATGGAAAAAATAAAATCTGTATGCGCTGCCGGAAGGTAAAAAAGTTTTTGCCGGGAATGCCCCAGGCCCCTTCCCAACAACCCTCCTGAACCTATGGCAATCTGCGATTGGATAATCTGAAAACCTATTCCTTTAGGATCAAGCCAGGGATTTAAAAAAGCTAAAATCCTGGCCCGGCGATAAGGCACGCTAAAAACTAAAAAATAGAACGCCGGTAAGCTACAAAGTATCAAACTTAAAATATACCTGCCTCTGGCCCCGGCTACAAAAAGCATGATTAAAACTACACTGCTTAAAGCAATAATCGTGCCTAAATCCGGCTGCAAAAGTATAAGTAAAGTTACTACCCCTAACATACAGATCGCCGGTATAAAGCCGCTCAGCAGCATTTTGATCTTATCTTCTTTGCGCGCGATAAAATCAGCAATATAAACAATGAGCGCCAGATTTGCAAACTCCGAAGGCTGGAAGCTGATAAATTTAAACCTAAACCAGCGCCTGGCTCCGGATACTTCTTTGCCCACTCCGGGAATAAGCACCAAAACTAACAAAAACAGGGCAATCCAAATTAACCAGTGGGCATACTTCCTGAATAAGCGATAATCAATAACCATCGCCAAAAAAGCAAGCACTACGCCTACGGCTAAAAAAGATAAATGCCGCTTCAAAAAATAAAAGCTATCTCCATAACTCTCCCAGGCATAAATACTGGAAGAACTATAGATCATTACAATGCCGATACAAACCAATACCACCGATACCGTAAGCAGATTAATCCGCGTTTTTCTAACCACGAGCTTTGGCCTCTCCCGCTAGATCCAAAACTATTTCTCGAAAGGCCCTGCCCCGTTCTTCATAATCCGTAAACATATCATAGCTTGAACACATCGGAGACAATAACACACAATCTCCCGGGCTGGCCTGGGCATGGGCTTTAGTTACCGCCTGCTTCAGGGTATCCGCCTTCTCTATCGAAAAATCTCCTCCGTTAAGATCAGCAGCAATTATGTCCTTGGCCTCTCCGATCAAAAACGCCTGTTTAACTTTGCCTTTGGCCGCATCAAGAATTACCCGATAATCAATCCCTTTATGCCTGCCTCCCGCGATAAGAATTATCGGCGAAGAAATATTGTTTATTGCCCAGATAGCTGAATCCGCAGTAGTCGCCTTGGAGTCATTAATGAATTTAACCCCGTTTATTTCTGCCACCTCCTCCAGGCGATGCTCGATCCCCTTAAACTCCTGAAAAACTTTTTGTATCTGTTTTAATTCCACTCCCAAGATTCTACCCACCGCCATCACTGCGCTTTGATTAGGGTTTAATCCCTCTTCTTTAGTAAAAAAAACAACTTCGGACTTAGCGCCGGAGGCAGCAGCACTTAAAAGAGGGTCATCGCCGTTTAAAACCAAAAAGTCATTCTGATCCTGATTCATAAAAATACGCTTTTTCGCATCTAAATATTCCTGCAGATTATTATAACGGTCCAGATGGTTTGGGGTCAGGTTCAAAATAACCGCGATCTTAGGCTTGAAATCTTTAATTGTCTCCAGTTGAAAGGAGCTTACTTCTAAAACAACAAAATCACTCTCCCGCAACTTCTTTACTTCATCGCAAAATGGATTCCCGATATTACCGCAGACAAAAACTTTCTTCTGCGCCGCCTCCAGAACCTTACCGATTAGGGTAGTAACCGTAGTCTTTCCGTTTGAACCGGTGATGGCAATAATCTGTGCCGGGCACAAGATGCTGGCCACTTCAATTTCACTGATCAGTAATTTATTATATTCCTTAACCCAGTTCACGCATAAAGAATCCAGCGGTACACCGGGTGAAATTACCACTAAATCTGCCTGCTCAATCAAACTCCGGCTATGCTTGCCTAATTCCACCTTAATTTCACTCGAAACTAGCTTAGCGGAAGCTTGACGGCTTTGCGGATCATCCTTAATCTCAGTGACACTGACAATAGCTCCTGATTGATGCAAAAGATTAGCGCAGGCAACTCCGGAACGCGCCAAACCGATAATGGTAACTTTTTTATTTTTAAAGTATGTGTAGTTAGGCATGCAGCGCTTACCTGATCTTTAAGGTGATCAGGGTGAACAGGGCAAGTAGGCCCGCAATAATCCAAAACCTGACAATTACTTTATTCTCAGGCCAATCCAAAAACTGGAAATGATGGTGCAAAGGGGCAATCTTAAAAATACGTTTTTTGGTCAGTTTATAAGTTCCTACCTGCAATATAACTGAGAGTGCCTCTAAAACAAATATCCCACCCACAATTATCAGCAGCATCTCTTTCTTAATTAATAATGCTACTGTTCCGATCGCCCCACCCAAAGCCAGTGAACCAACATCTCCCATAAAAATTGTGGCCGGATAACAGTTAAACCAGAGAAACCCCAGGCCAGCCCCAATGATACTCGCGCAAAAAATAGTTAACTCCCCGCTGCCTTTAATATAAGGAACGAGCAGATAATTACTCAGATTAATGTTGCCGGAAACATAGCAAAGTATACTAAAAGCAACCGCCACCATGACCACAATACCGATGGCTAACCCGTCTAAACCATCGGTAAGATTTACGGCGTTGGATGTACCCGCGATCACCAGGATGACAAACAAAATATACAAGCCATCTAAATCGAAGTTAACTCCTTTTAAGAAAGGAATTTCAAGATTAACATTCTGCCGGTTATAAATGAGGACCGTCCCCAAAATCAGGCCCAGAATAATCTGACTGGCAAGTTTTACCTTAGGGGATAATCCGCTGGCCTTCTTTTTTATCTGCTTTAAATAATCATCGACAAAACCGGTTAAACCCAGCCAAACCGTACTGAATAAAACAATCCAAATACATTGATGCGCGATATCCGCCCAGAGCAGCGTTGAAATTATCACCGTGCCCAGAATGAGAATTCCACCCATCGTCGGCGTACTCTGCTTAGAGTGGTGCAAATCATCCAGTTTTTGGCTATCGGCTTTATTTATTTTCTCTCCGATTTTAAGGGCTTTTAGCTTATTGATTAACAGGGGGCCAAAAATCAAGCTCAACACAAAGGCAGTTAAAGCCGCCATGGCCGCGCGGAAGGTAATGTAACGAAACACATTAAAAGCAAAAATGATATCCCTAAGCGGATAAAGCAGATGATAAAGCATTAGCCTCCTAAAACTTTTTCCATTTTCATCAACCGGGAACCTTTGACCAAAATCAAATCCTCTTCCTGCACAGATATCTTCTTAAATAATATATCCCTGGCCTGGAGAGCATTGTCGCAGCAAAATATATGCTTAGCGGCCAAGCCATTTTCCCTGGCGGCGCAAGCAGTAATCCGGGCTAAACTACCCACCGCAATCAACAGATCACAGGTATTAGTTATACTCCAAGCGATTTGCCTATGCAATAACTCTTTTTGTTTACCCAACTCCAGCATATCCGCCATAATCAAAATCTTTCTACCTTTACAGTCAACAGCGCCTAAAGCTGCCAGGGCCGCGTTTAAAGAAAAGGGGTTGGAATTATAGGTATCATCAATAAACCTTAAGCCCTTAAATTCAACCAAATTAAGCCTGCCTTTAGGAAATTTAAATGCGGCTAATCTTGCCCGAATCTTGTGATAACTCAATCCGAATATGCGGCCAACGGCAATAGCGCACAAAGCATTATAAATATTATAATCTCCTAAAGTCGATAATTCAAAATTAAATTTAGAGTTAACCTTAAATTGTACCTTTCCGTTTTTTAACTTAATGCCAGAGGCGCAAAAATCACTTTTTTCATTAATACCATAACTAAATATATGCCGGCCTTTGATCTTACGCTGGATTAAACCCTTAAGTGACCTATCGTCGGCATTAAGCAGGGCAATCGCGGGTTTTGCTAAGTTATCCAGTAAAGAAGTTTTTTCTTTAGCCACCCCTTTTAGATCTTCTAAAAACTCAAGGTGGCTGGGGCCGATATTAGTAATTATGCCAATATTGGGGCTGGCAATTTTAGCCAGATAATCCACCTCTCCAAAATGATTAGTGCCTATCTCCACCACGGCAAAATTATCTCTTCTGGTAAGTTGAATTAATGTTTGCGGAAGGCCGATCTGATTATTTTTGGTTCCCTCATTTTTAAGCACCAAGGCCTGGGCCGATAATACCCAAGCGATCATTTCCTTAGTGGTGGTCTTGCCGTTGGATCCGGTGACCGCAATAACCGGCAGATCAATTTTTTGCCTCCGGAAGCGGGCAATATCTCCTAAAGCTACAGTCGTATCCTTAACTTTAATCACCGCCACCGCCGCCGGAATAAAAATCTGCGGATCCTTTTCTACGATTAAACAACTGGCTTTTGATTTTATGGCTGAAACAATAAAATCATGGCCGTCAAAATTATCTCCCCGTAAAGCCAGAAATGCCTCTTTTGCTTTTAATCCCCTGGAATCGGTAGAGATGCCGGCGAGGCTGCCCTGGAGGCTGCCTTGAATAAGTATGCCTTTAGTGGCTTTAATTATTTCATTAACCTTAAACACTTGCGCACTACCTTTCGGTCGCTAAATTGTACTGCTTTATTCTTTAATATCTGACAATTCTCATGGCCTTTACCGGCAATAAGCAAACAATCCCCTTTATGAATTAAGGATAACCCTTTGCGTATAGCCTCTCCCCGCTCCGGGGCTAAACAAAAATTACTTTTATGTATGCCTCGCTGAATATCCTTAATAATTTGGCCGGGATTCTCAGAGCGGGGATTATCACTGGTAATTACCGCATAATCCGCCAACTCCGTAACCACTTTACCCATCAGCGGCCGCTTAAGCTTATCCCTCTCTCCGCCACAACCAAAGATGACAATAATTTTTCCTTTAACCAGCGGCCTTAAGGCGCTGATCGCATTCAAGAGCGCATCCGGAGTATGCGCATAATCGACAAAGACGCTGAATCCTTTTGTACAATTAATTCTTTCCATTCTGCCGGGAACATTTTTAAATTTTTCAAGCGTAAACTTAATATCTTGAATACGTAATTTTTCACTTAGTCCCCAGGCAACCGCGGCCAGGATATTATAAATATTATAACGGCCTACCAGATGCGTCTTCATCCTCACGTTGATATGCGGAGCCTCCAAAGAAAATTCCGTTGACTGCATGCCAAAATTAATATCCTTAGCCATTACGTCAGATTTATTCTTTATGCCATAAGTCCACACCTTAGCTTTGGTCAATCGCTTCAGCCGGTTGGCGTACTGATCATCGTTATTAATAATCGCGCTACTCGTTGGCGGTAAAGTGCAAAAAAGTTTAGCTTTAGCTAAAAAGTAATTCTCTAGATTTTTGTGATAATCCAGATGGTCCTGAGTAAGGTTGGTAAAAACGGCGTGGCTAAAATTAACTCCTGATACCCTCTCTTGATCTAAGGCGTGGGAGGAGACTTCCATCGCGCAATACTTGACTCCTTGCGCATGCATCTGCATAAGCAAACTTTGCAGCTGTCCGGATCCGGGAGTGGTATTGTTAGCGCTAACCGTTTTGCCTTTAAAACGGTAATTGATCGTACCGATAACCCCGCAGTCATAACCGGATTTTTTAGCTATCGCCTCGATCAAATACGAAATGGTGGTCTTGCCGTTAGTGCCGGTAATCCCTACAACTTTAATCTTATGGGAAGGAGCGCCATAAAAATTATGCGTTGCCTGCGCAAAAAACTTGCGGCAATCATTAACGACCAAGAATATAACTTTCGCCGGGGCTTTTATTTGCGGTGCCTCTTTCTCTACGACGACGATAGAGGCGCCCCTGGTAATTGCTTCTTGGATAAAATGATTGCCGTCCTGGCGATTACCCTTAATCGCCACAAAGAGGAAACCCTTTTTTATTTCTTTGGAGTTAGAAGTTATGCCCTTAATCTCTAAATCTACGATTTTCATTGTGCCATTACTTCCAGTGGTATTTGGTTCCCTTTTAAATAACGGATAACATCACCGGCGACTTTTTGAAATACCGGAGCAGCGACTACCCCGCCATAATAATACGGATGCGGCTCATCCACGGTTACCACAATCGTTAATAAAGGGTCATCAGCGGGAGAGAAACCGATAAAAGAAGCAATATACTTGCTGTGCGAATAACTTCCGTCAGGGTCAAGTTTCTGGGCAGTACCGGTTTTGCCCGCGGCACTAAAGCCCAGCACCTTGCCTAATTTACCTGTTCCCTCCTCGATTACTCCGGTAAGAATTTTTTTAATCCGCATCGCCGTATCCACGGAAAGAACCTTACGCAGCAATACCGGCTTATTCCGTTTTATTATGCGGCCCTGATTATCACGCACTGAATCAATGATATAGGGCTTCATTAATTGCCCGCCATTAGCAATTATGGAAATCGCACTGGCCAATTGCAAAGCAGTCACTCCTACTTCCTGGCCCATAGGCACCGCAGTGATCGATGTCTTTGACCAAAGCCGCGGCGGGCTAATCATTCCGGATATCTCTCCGGAAAGGTCAATTCCTAATTTAGATCCGAAACCAAATGCCTTAATGTACCGGTAAAGTGTATCCGGGCCTAAAAGTAAAGCCACCTTCACTGTGCCAATATTACTAGACTCCTCAATTATCTGTTTAAAAGTGAGGTTACCGTGCGCGGTGTGGTCATGTAAGGTACGGCCACCTACCTGGTAAGCGCCATTTTCACAGAAAAACACATCCTCCTCCGTAACTTTTTTTTCTTCCAGCGCGGCAGAGGCGGTAACTATCTTAAATACTGAACCCGGCTCAAATAAATCGCAAATCGCCCGGTTACGCATTGAATCCTTACTCACGCCAGAGTGGCCATTAAGATCATAAGTAGGCCGGTTAGCCATAGCTAAAATCCTGCCGGTATGCGGATCCATCACCACAATACTGGCACCCTTGGCATGAAAATCATTAAAAGCCTTTTCTAGTTCCCTTTCCGCAATATATTGAATAACCTCATCAATAGTCAAAACCAGATCCATGCCGTCTTGCGGGAGAACCATTTTCTCCCAAATATCCAGTTTTTTCAACCGCGCATCGCGTAAAAAAATCGCCCAACCGGGAACTCCTTTTAAGTAATTGTTAAAACCCCTCTCTACTCCCTCTAAACCTATATTATCCATACCGCTAAAACCAATAATATGGCTGGCCAAATAACTATTGGGATAAATGCGTTTGGTTTCCTTTAAGAATCCCAATCCCTTAATGTTCAACTTCTTAATTTCCGCGGATTTCTCCGGAGTAAGTTTACGCGCCAACCAGATAAATGACTTTTTACGGCTCAATCTTTCCTGCAGGTAGCTGCGCTCTGCTCCCAGTATAGGCAGCAGCTGATTTAGGACACTCTCTTTATTTTTAATAACATTAGGCACAGCGTAAAGGGAATCCATGGACATATTAAATGCCTGGGCTTTAAGATTGCAGTCATAGATTGTCCCCCGCCGCGGCTCCAACTCCACCAGCTGATTATGTTGTTTTTTGGCTATAGCAGTAAGATACTCCGAACGGAAGAACTGAATGAAAAAAAAGCGGCCTACGCAAATAAAAAGAAATATAAAAAAAAACAAAAATACCGCCTCACATCTCCGGCGATAATTACTGATATACATAGAAATCTAGGAGACGGTTCTGTTTTTCCGTCATCTGGCTAGGTTGAAAAATAGAACCGTCCCCTCTGCTTTTTATTAGGGGTTAATTGTCTTTGCTTGAGCTTCCCGTTTCAAACTAAAAATCCGCGTTAACAAACCTTCCTGGCTTTGATTCTGATCCGCAAGCTTTAAGCCCCCTGGCGAAGAAATAAATTTAACAAAACGGTAATCATCCGGCATGCCAAAATCATTAGTACCGCTAATGCGCGCACCAATATTTACCAAAGAAGAACTCTTATTAATATTATATCTTAACGCGGTATTTTTATCCAGCAGTTCTGTAAAAATAGCTTGCTTCTTTTGGCCCAGATAAGCCAGGCGGAAAATTTCGCTCTGCTGGTAGACATAAAGTACGGAAAAAGAAGTGATAAATACTACCGTGGAAAAAAACTTGGTCAGCCTCATGTATTTATATCCTTTCAGCAACCCTGAACTTGGAACTGCGGCTAGAAGGGTTTGCTTCTATTTCGCCGGATCCGGGAGTCAAGGGTTTAGCCGTAATAATATCGATTAATCCGTCAGCCTTCAGCGCACGGAATGTATGTTTAATTGCGCGGTCTTCCAAAGAATGAAATGAAATAACACATATTCTAGCTTGCTTTCTTAAAATATCAACAGCTTTCTTAATCGCACTTTCTAAAATTTCTAATTCTCGATTTACGGCGATGCGTACGGCTTGAAAAGTACGCGTAGCCGGATGAATACGGTAATAACTCCTGCGGTAACGGTGCGGGATGGCCCGCATCACTAAATTAGCCAGCTGTTTTGTCGTCGAGATAGGTTCATTCCTGCGTTCCTGAACTAATAGATGCGCAATACGATTATGCCAACGCTCCTGCCCAAAATTCCAAAGCATCTGAGAGATCTCGTTTTCATTAAGGTTATTTACTAAATCATACGCACAGATATAACTGCTTTTATCCAAACGCATATCGAGCGGCCCCTCCTCCTGAAAGCTAAAGCCTCTCTGCGCATCCCGCAGCTGATAACTAGAGATACCTAAATCAAAAACAATACCATCAATATTTTCGATACCCAGATTATTTAGCACTTGATCAAGATCCACAAAATTAGCATGCACAAATTCAGTATTATCTTTAAACTCGCTGAGCCTTTGGCGGCAGAGATTTAAGGAATTCTCATCGCGGTCTATCCCAATCAATCTGCCTTTGGGAGTAATCCTTTTTAATATCTCCAGCGCATGCCCGCCGGTTCCTAAAGTTGCATCGACAATTGTTTGCCCAGCCCGTAGCTTTAGAAAATCCAGTACTTCCTGTAACATCACCGGTACATGCAACACATCTTCTAACATTTATACATCCATTAATTTTTCTGCAATTTCTTCAAAAGACTGCCGGCTGTTACCGTAAAAATCTTGCCATAAATTCTTTGCCCAAATCTCAATGCGGTTAGAAACACCGACAATCATCACATCTTTTTTAATATCGGCAAAATCTTTTAGGTATTGGGGCAAAAGAATCCTGCCCTGTTTATCAAAACTAACCTCCACCGCGCCGCTAAAAAGCAGCCGGTTAAAAGTACGCGACTGCTGTTTAGTAAATGACAGGTTTTTAAATTTATTTTCCTGAAGGCTCCATTCCTCTTCAGAAAACATAAAAAGGCATTTATCCAGGCCCCGCGTCAGGAAGAATTTTTCTACAAATTGATTTTTAGCGACTTCGCGAAATTTAGCGGGCAATATTAAACGCCCCTTACGATCTATAGAATGCTCAAACTCACCGTAGAACATTTTTTTCTTCCTTCCACTTTACTCCACTTTTATCCACTTATGCACAAAGTATAGACAAAATCCCCCCTTTTGTCAAGACAAAAATTTCCTAAATACTGTAAACACAATCAATTGTGGATAAAGCCGCCAGAATCTCTAGCGATTGTGGTGTTGCCCGGGGAGATTACAGGATCTTGCGGCAGGAGATAATATCTTTTTGGATTTGAGCGGATAAATCTTTCAGGCTGGCAAATTTTTGATCTAAACGGATTAATTTTATAAACTGGATCTCCAGCACCAAGCCATAAATATTTTTATGAAAATTAAATATGTGCACCTCTATGCGCATCGCCTTATTTTCTGGATGCAGGGTCGGCCTTTTACCGATATAGCAGACGCCATTATACTTTTTTTTAGAAAATACGATTCCTACCGCATAGATACCCGCAGGCGGGATAACTTCATGGTGAGGCTTAATGTTGGCCGTAGGAAACCCTAATAACCTGCCCAGCCTGCTGCCTCTTTCCACCGTCCCTAAAATACTTACCCGGCGGCCAAGCAATCTTTCGGCTTCTTTAATTTTAGAATTTTTAATTAATTTTCTTATAGCGGTGCTGCTAACCGTAACTCCCGCCGATTTTACAACGTTAAAGATTTTAAGCCCGAATTTGTATTTTTTAGCACTCTTTGCTAACAACCTATAATCGCCGCGAGCCTGATTGCCAAAACGGAAGTTTCTTCCTACGTAGACAAAGTTTGCTCCGATTTTTTCAACCAGTATTTTAGCAATAAAATCTACAGCGCTTGTTTTTGCAAAACCGCGGCTGAAATTCACCACGATGCACACGTCTAAACCCAGTTCAGCAATTAATCTTAAACGATGCTCCAAAGAATACAGGCTCTCTTTTCCCTGTGGATGCGGAAAAAAAGTTAAAACCAAACTGGTACCCTTAATCTGACGTGCTTTTTTAACTACAGCCTGTAAAATATTACGGTGGCCAAGATGCAAGCCGTCAAAAACCCCCAAAGCGACCACCGGCCGGCGCAACTTCCCGATTTTTTCCACGCCATAAATAATTTTCATTTTTTTAATCCCTGACAAATTTTAGCAATGACTTTGCCTCGCACAACTGAAAAACCACCGGGTAGAGTGCAACCGGCAGCCGTCTTATGCCCTCCCCCTCCAAAAAAAGCCGCGATCTTATTTACATCCACCGCGCCCTGGCTTCTTAAATTAACCCGGATCTGGGATTTTGATCCGGAGTTATTTTTAAACAATACTACTGCCTCAACTCCTTTAATCGACCGGCCAAAACTTAAAACATGATCCGCTAAATCTATACCGGTTTTTTTACCTCGATACAACTCCGAATCAATCTGAAAGGCGGCGATTCTACCCTGACAAAAAAATTTAATTTTTGACAAAAATTTAAGCAGTAATTTTACCTCTGGCGGAGGAATATTTTCATAAGCCTGACGATAGACTCTTGCGACATTAACTCCATATTTTAAAAGCTCAGCGGCAGCCTTAAACGTAGAACTAGCGGTATTGGAATAACGAAAAGACCCTGTATCGGTCATCATACCCGTATATAAAACTAAAGCCGTGTCCTTATCCATCGCTAAGCCTAACCGTTTATGCAGCTTATAGATCATCTCTGAACAGGAAGAAGCGCGCGCATCCACCCAGTTTACATCGCCAAAAATTTGGTTGCTGATATGGTGATCGATATTTAATACCGGCTTATTATCCTGGTTTAATTTATAGACTCTGCCTGTACGTTTTAAATCTGCGCAATCCAGGACCACTAAACAATCAAATTTAATATATTTAAATTCCTTGCCTAAACGGCGGATACGCTTAATTCCGGGAAGAAAATCATAACCAGCGG
>JAHIKK010000038.1 GCA_018897555.1 Candidatus Omnitrophota bacterium | reverse complement strand
TGCGTGATAGGAGCTGATATCTGTAACATCTTTGTACCGTTTACTTCTCGAATTGCGCTAACAAGGCCGTCAGCAACAGTATTCTCTAATCCTTTCGGATTACCAATAACGACAACTCGCTCACCAACTCGAACTTGATCAAATCTGTCTTTTAATTTGGACACGAATGAAGCAAATTATAATAGATATCCTCATATTTATCCAAAAGCTTGCTCCAATCGTAATATTTTTCCACAGCCTGCCTGCCGCTTATTGCCAGCTCCTGTCGCTTATCCGAAGCGCCAAGCAATTCAATAACCGCATCGGCACATTCTCGTTTCCCGTCGGCAATTTTAATAATGCCTTTAAAATTTAATCCTCTTGCGCCAATAGAAGTAGTTACCACCGCCGCTCTTGAGGCTAAGGCTTCCAGGATCTTAAAACGCATCCCTGTCCCGTAACGGATATGAGCAACAAATACTTTGCTCTTGGCATAGCTATCTTTTAAATTCTCAACATATCCTGTAACCATAATATTCTTATCAAATTTAGCCAGATTTTTTATCAATAAAGGCGGATTTGCCCCGGCAATTAGAAAAGATATATTGGGTAAGTTTTTTTTGATTAAAGGCAGGATCTCTTTACAAAAATAGAATACCGCGTCAACATTCGGAGAGTGGGAAAAATTACCCACAAAGATAAGATCGTATAATTTCTCGCTTTCTTGAGATAATGCATATTCTTCCGAATTTATACCCAAAGCAATGACATCTATATTTTTTGTTTTATGCCTCAAAGATATAGTATTCTTATCCGCGTCCGAAAATACGATAATCCGGTCAAATTGGCGATACCAACTCCTTTCTTCAAATGATTTTTTGACTGCCCGGGCATATAAAATTAACTTCTTAATCGGATTCTCCTCAAATCCGGCCTTTTCCCAAAATGAAACCGATAAAACTTCGTGCTCGACTAAAACCGAAGGTACGCCTATCCCCGCAGGGAAATATCGCCTTAAATATGAATTTTCACATTGCAAGATATCAATAGTCCTGTTCCTAGAAAAATCACCTATAATCTCTTGAAAATATAATGATTTATCTGGATAGCTTCGGTAATCTTTTAAATATTCTAAATAAATCTTACCACAGTATGGGCTAATTGAGGCAACTCGTTTTTTATCTTCCTCACTGCAAAAAGATAAGAGGTAGACCGAATGGCCTCTTTGACTGGACAGCCGAATAAAATCATAAATTTTACGGGCGCAGCCGACAGTATCGCGGGAAGGCAAATACGGAGAAAATAAAAGGATTTTTAGCTTATTATCCATTGCTTATATTCATTCTCTCCAAGATGATTCCCTCTAATTTATGGCTGATTATTTTCCAATCATAATGCTTGGCTGCTAAGCTTCTGCCGTCTTCCGATAAACGTTCGCATAACTGGCTATTATTACTTAATGCTTTTAAATTCTCGGTAAAATTATCAGCCGATGATACGATCATCGGCTCTTTGCCATCAGTCTCTATGCCGCGCGCGCCGCACTCAGTAGTCACGATCGGCAGGCCATACGCCATATAATCAAGCATCTTTATATTTATTCCTGAGCCGCTAAACATAGGGTTAATTGCTATATCCGAAGCTTTTAACGCGGTATCTAATTGCTCCTCGGAGACCTTTCCTAATAAAACTACATTTTGCGGTAGAGGCTGATCTCTCAAAAAATCACAAACAGTTCCCATAATGAGCAATTGCATATTACCGATTAAAGGAGCAATTCTATTTATTATAAATTTAAGCGCGTCGATATTCGGTTTATAATAAGCCCCGATAAAAACCACAGTCTTCCTATCGGCATTAATTTTCAGCGCTTCTTTACACAATTGTTTCTCCTGAGGCCCTATCCTCTCTTTTATCGTTGTTCCATTAGTAACAATAACGATTTTATCGGGGTTTAATTTATATAATTTTATCAAATCATTTTTTTCATTTTCAGAACAAGCCAGGATTAAATCGCTTCTTTTACAAGCTTCTTGCTCAATTTTATATACTTGCCTTAACACCGGGCTTTTTAGAAAATGATTCCCCAGAATCTGGCCCATCAGCAGATATTCGCAATTATGCGCGTCGTAAATAAAAAATTGCCGGTTATTTTTATCTAAAGATAATACCGGCCAAGGGTGCGAGCAAATTACGATATCTGCGTCTTGAGAATTAAGAATATACCTAAATTGCCAATCCGTATGCATCCACAGATAGGGGAATAAATCAAGTGAATTGTCCTTAAAAATAACCTTTTTAAAAACATTCCAGAAGTAATAATGCGGAGGAAACGCGCACAAAATTTCTTTGAAATTATCGCCTATCTTATTAAAACTGTATTTTAACCCTTTCTCAATCCTAAAATTTACTCCGACATAAGTTAGATTAAACAACTCTTGAGAAAAATTACCATAAAGATTCCAAATCCTCTTGGGCCCGCCCCATAAAGGTGGATAAAGAGGCGCGGTATCAGCAATCAATATCTTAAACTGTTTTTGGATTACAGTTACTGCTAATTTATCATATTTAAAGTCAACTGTTCTACTATCTGCTGGCGCAACCTGATCCTTGAATAACTTCTCCTCCAACAGTTCTTGTATCTCTTTTGAAAAACATATAAGATTCGCATTGCATTGGTTGCATGATGACGGATAATTTCTGTTAATTATCGCGTTTCTGAAAGATAGAAATTTATCTCCGAACCAAATGTCTCTTAATGACTTACGGTTGATATTTTCGCCTAAGCCGGCGCTAACGCAACAAGGACGAACATTTCCATCTGCTTCCAAATACATATGAAACCATGGTTCGATACAAGGCACAGCTAATAATTTATTTTTCCCATTGTGCGCTTTCCCGGATGGCATTTTATTTTTTAGCCTATCCGAATATCTTATTAATTCTGGGGTGCTAACTAACCCATTGATATTTGTAAAAATATTATTATTATCGGCAATATATTGCGCTTCTTTAAACTTACTATCTACAAACTCAAATTTTTTTTCAAAATCAATTAAAAGCTGTTTACATTGGTTGGCTAAAACTTTTATCGGCTCAAAAGTTACACCCTTTACCCCAAATTTACTTGCCAGTTTAATAATATCGTTCAGTTTGTCTATGTTATACTTAGAAACAACCACATTAAAGGTAATCTCGGGCTTATTCGTATTAGATATTTTTTTATATTCCCTAAAAAGAGATAGCGTATTTATGATTTCCCCGAAACTACCTGAGGGCGGCCGTAAAAAATCATTCGTCTGTGCATCAGGGCCATCGAGGCTGATGGTCAATTTATCCCATTTTAATTCAACCATCAATTTTATTATTTCGGGACTAAACAATGTCCCATTGCTTGTCATCCACCCAATCATCCCTTTATTTTTTATCTCCTCTATAAGGCGCACTGTAGTTTTATTTCTTGCCAACGGCTCACCTCCACCGGTGAGTTCAATACATCGAACTCCTAACTCACTTGCTTCATTAATAACCTGCAATAAATTTTCTTCCGGGATCTCAGCTGATTTTTGATGATAATTTGCATTGTCTCTATCTCTCTGCCAACATGACTGGCATTTAAGATTGCACAAATTCGTTGGAGTAATGCTAATCTGAGTCGGAGGCGCTAAAGATTCTTTCTCCCATTTATATAGATTTTCTGCAATGAAATCCTTCAACATTTTATTTTTAAAAAATAATTTTAACCCATTTTTATCCCCAGGCGCGTGCATTCTTCTTTAAATCTTTTAAGCCTTTCTTCCCTTATAGCTGGAGTTGTGTTTAATGAATACCAACCGTCTTCTTTAAAACTTATTCCGTATTTTTTATAATCTTTGAATAGCTCTGAACCTTTCAGGATACCGCATCCATAACCGGGGGTAACGGTATCTACATAGTCTTTTATCTCATTAATAAACTGGATTGACTCCTGGAAATCGCTTTCAACTTCTGTAGGGAAACCGATTATCCAGAAAATTCCAACAGCTATGCCTGTCTCGTGCGTTTCTCTCATTACCCTCTTTGCTAATTCCAAAGTAAAAGGCTTTCTCATATGTTTTAGGACTTTTACCGAACCCGATTCTATGCCATACACAATAGACCTGTTACCTGCGGCATGCATTTTTCTTAATAAACCTGACGTCATTTCTGGATGAAGAGAGGCTTTGCCTCCCCAGAAAATTTTCAAATATTTATCTGAGATTATTAAGTCGCACAAATTCTCTAACTCCTTAATATTGCCATTTATCAAAGAATCTACCATATAAAAATTATTTTTTCCCAATATATCAAAATGATGCTTGAACTCACTATATACATTATTTCCTGTTCTATACCGGAAATATTTCCAAAAGACCCATTCAGAACAAAAACTGCATCTGTATACACAGCCCCTGCTTGACAGGATTGGAATGTTTAAATCGCTATAATATTCTAAAGGAAAATCAGAAATAGAAGGAAACGGTAAAGTATCTAATGAGTTAATTAATTGCCTTTCGCCTGTATCAATTTTCTCATTTCCTTCCCTAAACAAAATTCCTTTAATTTTTCTAATGTCCTTATTGTTTTTAATCCCTAAGATTAACTCATAAAGCGTTTCCTCCCCTTCATCAGTAACCACATAATCAACAAACTCATTTTCTAATATTTGAGGACCGTCTTCATATCTGGAAACCTGGGGGCCTCCAATAACGATGATCTTTTCATGATTCCTTTCTTTTATCTTTTGAATAACATGCATGGTAATTGCTTTGTTGGTTGAAAAAACAGAAAAGCCGATAACGCGCGAATCGCTTTGAGCAATTTCATCAACCCATTTATTAACTGTATCTTTAATTTGTGGATAAATTAATTCAAAAAAGTTATGAATCCAATTTAGGTGATATGCGCTCTCCATGATATATTTTTTATCTTCTGGTAAATCATGGAATAATTGAATACTTAAATCTCTTTGTATTACTGAAAAACCTTTGGAACGCAAAAAAGAAGTTAAATAAGCTATGCCTAAAGGCGGCTGGCAAATATTCCACTGAGGCAACATTATTAAAGATATTTTCAAATTATTCCCTTTCAAATCAGGCAGTTATAGGGTCCGGTCTATTTAAAATTTCCCCCGGTAAATAATCATAAACTATTTTTCGCAACAATGCAGCATTCTTCTTTACCGGGATAAATTTGAGAAATCAATTTCATGCATAATTACAATTTAATATTCGGCAGGTTCTCTCGCATTTTTCTATTTGTTTTCTCATCTGGATTGCAGATTTACCATTCCAAATTTGTTCTGGATTATCACTTAAAAGGCTGCCTACCGAAGGCATATTCCAACATAAAAGAACCTCTCCGAATTCATTTATAATAAAATTATTGAAACCAGTGTAAAATCCGCTTCAATCCAGCCGGTGATTCCGTTACAAGCCAGCCACCTATTCCGGAAGATGCCAGCCACCCATTCCGGAGCAATCCAGCCGGTTATTAAAGTAAAA
This sequence comes from Candidatus Omnitrophota bacterium, assembly GCA_018897555.1. Classification (GTDB taxonomy): domain Bacteria; phylum Omnitrophota; class Gorgyraeia; order Gygaellales; family Profunditerraquicolaceae; genus UBA6249. The sequence continues at coordinate 31 of JAHIKK010000038.1, read as the reverse complement.
ACAGAATAACTAGCTTTATTGTCAGCCAGGA
>JAHIKK010000037.1 GCA_018897555.1 Candidatus Omnitrophota bacterium | reverse complement strand
TTTGCTCAATATTACCAACAAATCTATTTTCAAGAAGAAACCTCTGGGATTGGCTCAATGCGCCATTTCATGAAAAGAGCGAAGCGCCGCCAGAGATATTACAGCTAAAGTTTAGTTTTTGCTAATTTGGACAGCTATGATTCATTATGGTTTCCAATGGTGGCCTCCTTTGGGCATTATACTATTTTTTAGGTACATTACAGCCTAAAGTTAATTAACCTTGTTACTTGAGGTCACTGTCGCTGAAAAAACGGGCGAGTTAGAGTTTTCATTCAAAACTGTTTTGAGAAGGGAATTTTCATCGTTTTTATCTATTGTCGCAACATTTTTTTTCTTGGAAGTGGCAATCAATTTCTTAACTAAAGAACGTTTTACGTTGCGTATTTCGTGGGTAATATTTTTTGCTATAAGCGTAGGTATATATTTGACCTTCTTTATTTTAAAAAAGAAAACAAAACTACTAAATGTTTCCGGTAGATGATTCCTAGAGGAGTTAAATTCCGCGAAGATCAAATCTTTCATTGGTTAGAAAAAAGAAAAATCAAAGGCAGAAGTACAGCCAGAATAAAACATGATATTTAGGAACATATTTGAAGGAAGGTTTAAACAGATACTATTAATCAATAAATTTAGGATAATATAATTTCCATTCTTTTGAATATTTTTTTCAGGCATTTCTCGCTCTAAGTAGAAGTCGTATTTAAAACCTAAATTTTTCAATTCATCTATTTCCCTCTGATTATATACACCACTTTTTTCAAGGAGGAATCCTATTGCTTGATGATATGGATAAACAAGAGCCAGCTTATAGCTTTCTTATTTATCTTACTATTATTATACCTTATAGGGTATAATAATTATTACTATTTAATAAAATATTATAAATTTTACCCGATAGGGGCTATTTGTTTATAATTGAACCCTATAAGGTATAATAATTAAAATAATACTTGCAATTATACCCGAAAGGTGGTATATTCTTACCATGACACATTTACCAATTAATATACAGATTAAGAAGCTACGAAAGAAACTTGGCTTAACTCAAGTTGATTTTGCAAAGAGAGCAGGGGTAGGATTGCGTTTTTTAAGAGAATTGGAAGAAGGCAAGCCTACCGTGCGATTAGATAAGATTAATCAAGTTTTAGATTTTTTAGGTATGCATATAGAAATAATGCGTAATGAAAACATAAAATCTGAATTCACAGATAACAACTCAAGCTCGAAGTAGAATTATGAAAGAACTTAGAAAAGGACAGGTTTTTTTCGATAAGGACTTGGCTGGATATATTAGCGAAACAAAAGATGGCTATGTTTTTGAATATAATAAAGAATTTTTAAAAAATAAAATTCCTATTTCCATATCGTTACCTCTTAGAGAAGAGCCTTACGAATCTAAAGAATTATTTCCTTTTTTTAAGGGCCTTTTGCCTGAGGGTTGGTATTTAGATATTGTTACTGCTACCCAAAAAGTTGACAGGGAAGATTCATTTGGTGTTCTCCTTTGCACTGCGAGTGGTGATACAATTGGAGCTGTAACTGTTCGAAAACTGGAGTGAACATTAGAATGAATGAGAAAATTATTAAAAAGATGTTTAATACTTCTGAACTACCAATAATAGACTTTAACTTACAAGATGTTTCTCAAAAAGCACAGAAATCAACGGGGAAACTATCTATTTCTGGGGTTCAGCCTAAATTATCAATGAAGCTTGATAAGAAAAATAATTCGTTAATTTCTGTTGCTGAGGGTGGTGAGTATATTTTAAAACCTCAAACTGCGGCTTTTTCGAATATCCCTGAAAATGAGCAGTGTTGTATGGATATAGCGGCAGAGTTTGATATAAATGTTCCACCCCATTGCCTGCTGCCTTTAAAAGACAGAAGTTGGGCATATATTGTGAAAAGATTCGATAGAGAATCAGGCTTGAAAATTCATCAGGAAGATTTTTTTCAAATATTAGAATCAGGAGATAAGTATAAAGGATCCGTTGAACAAATTGGACGTAAACTAAAAGAAATATCTACAGCACCTGGATATGACGTGCAATTATTTTTTGAGAGAGTTGTTTTTAATTTTATTATTGGAAATGGAGATGCCCATTTAAAAAATTATGCGATTGCTTACAGGGATAAAGAAACAATCCGTTTAACGCCAGCTTATGATATTGTCTGTTCAAAATTGGTGATTCCAGATGAGGAAGATTCTGCTTTATCTATCAACTCTAAAAAGAATGGATTAAAAAGAGATGATTTTGATAAGTTGGCAGAGTATCTAAATATACCAATAAAAATTCGATATGAAAAATTCGAAAAAAGCTTAACTTTAATGGAAACAATAATTAAAAATTCTGAAATTAAGAAAGAAATCCAAGAGCAATTTATTAATATTATTAATGAGCGCCTATCGCGTATGGGTATTGCGGCAAAATAAGAAACTTAATACTTTTGTGCCCAAAATGTGCCCATCCAAGTGAAAAGCATCGGGTAATAAAGGGAACAATTGGGTAACATCCAGACTCAAAGTTGCCCTTGCAATAAAGCCGCGTAGTCATAAGTTCTTGAGTATAATAGCGTTGGAAGCGGTAGGGTTTATTTCTCTGCGCCCCCGTTAGCCTTATTATTATGGTTATCACTATTTTTATTATTTTATTTACTTTGATTGGTTTGGCGCTTGGTTACACCATGGCAATTGAGCGCCAGCAGAAGAAGCCGCCTCAGGAACTCCCGAAACAGAATCCCTGGCCGCCGCAGGCACCGTCATATTTAGAAGATAAAATATGGTATGAAGCAGAACTGAATTTCTTGTTCAAGTTCAATGAAAAGCTGTCTTTGAGCCTTAGTTTTCAGAATGTGTCACAGTGTATTACCGAGGCTGCGCATAATTTCTTACCGATTGAGCGCGCCGTGCTGCTTACATATGATAAAAATTCACAAAATTTTACGCTTGCCTGCGCAATTGGGTGGGAATATGACCGCAAGCAGGAATCTTTGGTAATGGGCAAAGACAGCATATCCGGATTTGTGATACGCAACAGAGAAGTATTGGTTGTATCCGATCTGGCGCAGGAGTTGTATCTGAATAAACTGAAAAAAGAAGAGTATTTACGGAAAGCATTTATTAGCGCGCCGCTTATATTTAAAAATGAAATTCTAGGCGTGTTGCACGTTTGCGATAAGAAAACAGCCGGGCCTTTTACGCAGAGGGAGGTGTCCGTAGTGATGAATATTGCCCGTATGGGCGCGATCGCCCTGCAGAACGTCCGGCTGTACGAGCAGGCGACTAAGAGAGCGGTAGAATTAAAAATGGCCTATGATGAATTGAAAGAAACGCAAGATAAGTTAATCCAATCGGAGAAACTCAAGGCGATCGGCCAATTGGCAAGCGGCGTAGCCCATGAGATGAGAAATCCTCTGGGAATCATAATGCAGGGAGTTACTTATTTGGAACAGATAACCTCTCCGGAGGCAAAAGAGCCGCGCGAGACTATCTCTATGGTTAAGGAGAGCGCGCAAAGGGCAGATAGGATTGTAACCTCGCTTTTGGATTTCTCCAGAGCTACGAAGCTAGAATTGCATTCGGAATCCATTGATTTTATACTAGAGAGTTCTTTAAATCTGGTAAAAACAGAATTAAAGAGTATCGCAGTGGTCAGGGAGGCCCAGGGAGGACTGCCCGAGGTTTTAGTAGATAAAAACAAACTAACGCAGGTATTTATTAATCTGTTCATGAATGCAATCCAGGCAATGCCTGAGACAGGGAGGCTCACCATTCGCAGTTTTGTTAAGCAACTAGAAGAAACGAGCAAGGGTGTGGATGCCAGGCTAGATGCTTCTTTCACAGCTGGAGGAAAGGCTATTGTGGTTGAAATTGAGGATAGCGGAACGGGGATTTCTGAAGAAAACCTGGAAAAAATATTTGATCCTTTCTTTACTACAAAAGGCCTGGGCAAAGGGACCGGTCTGGGGTTATCTATAAGCCGAAATATTATTATTATGCACAAAGGGTTAATCGAGGTAAAAAGCCAGGTGAATAAAGGAACCAGGGTAATTATTACTTTAATAATTTCCAAGGAGGAGGGAGGAGTAAATGTATAAAAAGAGGGTATTAATTATTGATGATGAGGAAAATTTTTGTAAGCTGGTTAAGAAAAATATAGAACAGACAGGTGAGTTTGAGGTACATATGGCAATAAATGGTGCCGACGGTATTAAGTTAGCCAGAGAGATAAAACCGGATTTGATATTGCTGGATGTAGTAATGCCGGAGATGGATGGCGGCGACGTTGTTGCCCTAATAAGGAATGATAAGAACATAAAAGATACCCCGATTGTATTTTTGACGGCAATAGTAAGAGAAGAAGAGGCCAGTGCCCAAGCAAGTTTTACTAAGGGATATTCGCTTTTATCCAAGACAGTAACTGTGGGGGAACTTATAGCGTGTATTAAAAAAAATATTAGAAGATAAGCATATTTGGAACGCCGGACAATGTAACAAACCTTGCTGATTTTAAACAGTAGGGTGGGTTTAAACCCACCCTACTGTAATTGATAATTAATAAAAGTCAGCAGAGTTTATTGCAATGTCGAACGCCGTTTAATTTTTTACTTATCTTTGTGCACTACTTTCTTCATTTCTCTGCTCCCGATCGGTTTAATAATTGCAATGCTTAGGTATCCTTCCTATATTTCTTCTAGAATTCCGGTTTATAGTTTAGCCGTCTTTCTTTTACTTTTCTCCGCGCTAAACTTATTTTTTGTCCTTAAGCATAAATTATTAATGTTGAGCCGTTCCTTATTATTCCTAGTGCCGGTAACTTTGGTTATTTTATTCTCTATGCATAATGATATCGAGCCATATATATCATCTAAGAAGGCTTGCGCATACCTTGTGAGTAATTATGAGCTGAATAATATTGTTCTCTGTTCGAAGTCTCTGGTAAGAGGAGTAAAATATTATACTAGCAAAGAAGCCGCGGTAATTGACACTTCAGGTAAACAATTTTTTAGCCCGCATCCTGTTATTTTTCTGGATAGCGATTTAAAAGTGAGGAATTTCCTTTTAGGGCAATCCGTTACATATTGTATCCTTAAGAAAAGTTCCGTTGAAGATATTAAGCGCATAGCAAATAATGGGTTAGAGTTTATTATTTTGAATAATATAGGTGACGAATATATTCTAAAAATCGATCATGCCAAAAAAATATAAGGAAGATGGGTTAATAATGTAATGCCCCTATGGAAACACCCTTGACAGGGTGATTTTTTTATGGCATATTGTTAATGGGATTAATATTTAATATAGTTAAATATTAAGGGGATTTAATATGACCGGTATGGCGATTACTGATTTCGCGCAAAAGATGAATCAAATTATACCTGAAATTATGAAAGGGTTTGCCCGCAGGCAGAATAATGAGGTATATAAAGGTAAGATTACTTTGCCGCAACTGCTTATTTTAGAATTATTGAGCCGTCAGGGCGCGTCCAAAATGACGGATTTGGCCAAGTATATGCAGGTAACTACCGCTGCTTCGACCGGGATCGTGGAGCGCCTGGTGCGTCAGGGTTATGTGCAGAGGGCCTATGACCAGAATGATCGCAGGATAGTCAGAATTAAGCTTAACACCAAAGGAACAGAACTTTTAAAAAAAATCAGCCAACAGCGCGCGCAGTCAGTTACCAGGATTTTTAGTCAGATATCCGAAGATGACCGCGCGGAATACCTACGCATACTTATGCAGGTAAAAGATATCCTGGATAAGGAAGAAAGTTAATAATGAAGAAGAAAAATGCGAAAAATGGGACCGTTTCTATTTTTCTTAAGTCTAATTGGCGGAAAAATAGAAACGGTCCCATTTTTCTATTATTATTCTTTAGTTTAATGACAATTACCGGGTATGCCGAAGAAATTACGCTTACCTTTAATGAGGCGGTGGCGATTGGTTTAAGGGATAATCGTGATATCCTGCTTAAAACGCAGGATGTAGAAAAAGCCAAGTTAAAAATTGCCGAAGCCCAAGCGGGGATCTTTCCTGCGCTTACCTATACCGGCAGCTGGTTTTATACCGCGGGCCTGTATACGAAAGATATAAGCCAGAACTCTTCGCAAATTAGCTTAAAACAATATCTTTATAGAGGGGGCAGAGTCGTAAACAGTATAAAATATAATGATTATAAACTGGAGGTAGCGCAGTCACTTTTAGATAAAACAAAACTGGAAATGATTTTTGATTTTTCCCGGGCTTATTATACATTATCGCTTTCGAATTTTTTTGCCGGTTTAAATAAAGCAATATTGGACAATAGCCGCCAACACCTGGATTATATCAATGCGCTCTATAAAAATGGCCAGGCCTCAGAAACCGACATTCTGCAGGCGCAGGCTTCCTTATCTTTGGTGGAGCAGGCTTATGAGGCTTCCAAAGCGCAGCAGGAGGCAGCGCGGGCTTTATTGAATAATCTATTATCTTTAGATAAGGATGTTTTGGTCGTGCCGAGTACAGAAATAAAATTTACGCCCAAAGATATTGCCTTTGATCAAGGTTTTCTAAAAGCCATGCAAACCCGCCCGGAAATAAGGCAGTTTGAAGCGCAGCTTAAAGCGGATAAGAGCGCCATCCAAGTGCAGCGGGCAGGGAATCGCCCGGATATTTACGCCTCCTGGGATTATTACGCGCGCTCGCGCTCCGTTTCTACGGCCGTAAATACCAGGAGCTGGAATGATTATAAAGTTATAGGCGTGACTTTCTCCTGGCCGGTCTTTGACGGATGGAAGACTAAGTCTTTGGTGGAACAGGCCATCGTAGATTTAAAACAGACGCAATTAGGCAAAACTAAATTAATCCAGGATATTGCCCTGGAGGTAAAGAACGCGTATTTATCTTTAAAGAATTCCATCGATCAGATAAAAGCCAGCCAGGCAGATACTTTATTTTATAAGCAGAATCTTTCGACGGCAGAGGAAAAATTCGCCCGGGGATTAATCAGTTCATTAGATAGAAATGACGCGCAGTTAAAATACGCGGTTGCAGGTTTTAATCAACAGCAGGCAGTTTACGATTATACAATCGCTAAGTTTAATTTTGATAAGTCCACAGGAGGTTTTAATGAAGTCTAAGAAAATAATGAAGAAACTAGGGGACGGTTCTATTTTTCTGGCATTTAAACTCAGGAAAAATAGAACCGTCCCCTTGATTTTAATTTTGATTGGTTGCTTGTTTTTATTAAATGGCTGTACTCCGGGAAAGGCTAAAGAGAAGCCGCCAGAGGCCATTCCGGTTAAGGTGGATAAAGTTAAATTGCAGGAGCTTTCGGAAACTTTAGATTATTCCGGAGATATTAAGGCTCAGGATGAAGCGGTGATTTATCCGAAAGTAAGCGGAAAAATTATTGAGAAAGTAAAAGAAGACGGCGCTTTAATTAACAAAGGAGAGGTTATCTGTTATGTTGATCGCGATGAAGTCGGCCTCAAATTTCAGAAAGCCCCGGTTGAAAGCACGCTTACCGGTATTTTAGGTAGAGTGTATGTTGATATCGGCCAGAATGTTACAGCAAATACCCCGGTGGCTTTGGTGGTAAGCGTGGATAAGGTAAAGATTGAATTGGATATCCCTGAAAAATATTTACCTAAAATTACTCTTGGCCAACAGGCCCAGATTAGCGTGGATAGTTGGCCGCTTAAGGAATTTACAGGCAGCGTAACCAAGGTTAGCCCGGTGATTGATCTGTCTACGCGTACTGCTCCGGTTGAGATAACCGCGCAGAACAAAGAGTATCGTTTACAATCCGGGATGTTTGCTAAGGTGCGGCTGGTAATTGAAACCAGGAAGAATGTCCCGGTAATTTTAAGAGAAGCGATTATGGGGCATGATCCGGATAATTATGTTTTCCTGGTTCAGGACAAAAAAGCAGTATATAAAAAAATAAGTTTGGGTATCCGCCAGGGGCCATATTTTGAAGTGCGCCAGGGTTTAGCCGAAGGGGATTTAGTGGTGATCATGGGCCAACAGCTGCTTGCTGATGGCGTTAGCGTTGAGCCGGAGGAGACAAAAGAATGAGCTTACCGGAATTTGGCGTAAAGAAACCGGTTACTAACCTGATGATTTTCTTGGCGATTATTATTATCGCCCTTTATTCCTTGAGCCGCTTAGGGATAGATATGATGCCGGAAATTGAGCCGCCCTCCATAACCGTAGTTTCAACTTATCCCGGGGCAGGAAGCGAGGATGTAGAAGTAAATGTAACCGAGGAGCTGGAAAACCAGTTAGGAACTACTCCGGGCTTGGAGAAGATTACCTCAAATTCTTCGGAAGGCAGCTCTTTAATTACTCTAAAGTTTGTCTGGGGCACAAATCTTGACGAGGCTTCTAATGATGTCCGCGACCGCATTGAATTAGCCAAACGATTCTTGCCGGATATTCCGGATGAGATGGAGAATCCCTTCATCTTCAAATTTAATACCGCTAATATTCCGATCATCTATTTTGGCATCACTGCCCAGCAGACCTATCCCGGGCTTTACGACTTAGTCGACAAAAACATCGGAGATGCCTTAAGGCAGCTACCGGGGGTGGGCACGGTGCAGATTAACGGCGGCGGACTGCAGCGGCAGATCAATATCTGGATTGACCGGCAGCGCTTGGAAGGCTACGGATTTTCCGTTCTGGATATAGAAAACAAATTAAAACAGGAAAATATTACCCAGCCGGTGGGGAGTTTAAAAACCGGGCTTACCGATTATCTTATCCGCCTTCCCGGGGAATTTGCCCGTCCTGAAGAAATTAATCTTTTAATCTTGGGCAAGCGTAATGGGAATCCCGTGTATTTAAAGGATGTCGCCCGGATAGAGGATAGCTTTAAAGAAGTCACCAGCATAGTGCGCTTTAATCAACAACCGGGAATTATGGTGATGGTTCAAAAGCAGAGCGGTACGAACTCCGTGGAAGTTGCCAATAAAGTAAAGAAAAAAATGGCGCAGTTGATGAAAACTTTACCTCCGGATGTTAAGGTCAACACCATTTTTGACACCTCCCAGGATATTATTAATTCATTGAATTCCTTAAAATTTTCCGTTTGGCTGGGTATCGTCCTGGTGATTATGGTGGCTTGGTTTTTCTTCAGGTCTTTTGCGCCAAGCTTGATTGTGGCTTTAACCATTCCTTTTTCTCTGTTGATCGCTTTTATCTATCTATTTTTAAGCAAAGGCACGATTAATACCATCAGCTTATCTTCTTTAGCCATTGCTACCGGGATGGTAGTGGATAACGCGATTGTGATTGTAGATAATATTTTAAGGAGGCTGGAGAGAGGCAATCGGCCTTCGGAGGCGGCAATCTTTGGAACATCAGAAATGTACCTGGCTGTAGCCGCGTCAACATTGACGACAGTAGTAGTCTTTATGCCGATGTTATTTATCCCGGGAGTAGTGGGGATAATTTTTGGAGGCCTGGCGATAATTATTATTGTGACCTTGGCCGCTTCCTTATTTACGGCGACCACCTTTACTCCCATGCTTTGCGCTCAATGGCTGCATTTAAATAATAATAATAAAAATAAAAAATCTGATCTTTTTATTAAGTTTTACGCGATTTCTGAGAGATGGTTTAAGAGCTGGGAAAATTTTTACAGCCGGGCTTTAGGATTTTCTCTGAAGCATAAAAAATTGATTTTAATAGGATTCGTTGTGGTTTTTATTTTAAGTTTACTGCTTGTGCCGTTTGTGGGCAATGAATTTATGCCTGAGGAGGATTCCGGAGATCTGCGCATTACCATTAATTTACCGATTGGAACGCGTATTGAGGAATCCGATAAAGTGGCTAAAAGAATAGAGGAGATTTTAGATAAAAATGTTCCGGAAGCAAAATATTATTATGCCCGTTGTGGACAGGTGACCGGAATTGGCAGAATGATCGGCGGAGCCAGCGGCACGCATATAATTTCCGCGGGAGCAAAACTTGTGGCTAAAGATCAAAGAAAGCGTTCGGTGAAAGAAGTGGGCCAGGCGGTAAGGAATAAGATTAAGCTTATTCCCGGAGTATTAAGGACGGATATTTCTACGGGAAATCCTCTGGGTAATTTGATTACCGGCGCAGGCGGTAAAGCCGTGCAGCTGGAAATAATCGGGAATTCTTTTGCGGACACCAATGCCTTGGCGCGAAAAATAAAAGCAATTATGGAAAAAATCCCCGGGGCCGTAGATGTGAGTATCTCACGGGAGGCCAATAGCCCGGAGTTAAAGATTGATGTGGACAGGGAGAAGGCAGCTAGCTTGGGGTTGGATATGAATACCATCGCCACTACTTTAAAGTCTTTTATCCAGGGGACGACTGCTACAAAATACCGCGAAAACGGTAAGACTTATGATATTTATGTTCGGCTTGAAGAATCCTCGCGTACAAAGTTAGAGGATATAGAGAATTTAATGATTATGGCGCCGCTGCCGGCGGATAATGCTCCTTTTGTGGGACTGGAGGCTTTAGCCAGCAGGCAAGGCGTAAAGCGGGCTCAGATTAAACTAAGTAATATCGCTAAAATTTATGAGGCTAGCGGGCCGGATAGAATTGAGCGTAAGAACCGGGAAAGGATGGTCAGGGTTCAGTGTAATGCTTATAAACGCTCTAGCGGAAAGATCGTAGAGGATTTAAACAGCCAAATCAGCAGGCTTGCGTTGCCGGCAGGTATTACTATAAATATAGGCGGAGAGGCGGAGGAGCAGAAAAAAGCTTTTGGTGACTTGACACTTCTGCTTATTCTGGGTATCGCGCTGGTATATATGGTTATGGCGGCGCAGTTTGAGTCGCTGCTGGATCCTTTTATAATTATGTTTGCCATACCTTTTACTTTTATCGGCGTGATCTTAAGTTTTGTTTTAACCGGGACTACCTTAAGTATCAACACTTTCTTAGGGATCGTTATGCTCATGGGTATCGTCGTGAATAATGCCATTGTTTTGGTTAGTTATATTATTATGCTGCGGGCGCGGGGATTTTCAATGCAGGAAGCGGTAACTACCGCCGGTAGCCATCGGCTACGCCCGATACTGATGACTACTATTACTACTATTGCCGGCCTTTTGCCTTTGGCGCTTTCCCGCGGTGAAGGCTCGGAGGTTTGGCAGCCTTTAGGTATTACCATGATCGGAGGCTTGACGGTTTCTACTTTGGTTACTTTATTATTTGTCCCTACGCTTTATGCGGTGTTCCACAGAAAATCAGTTTCATTGGAGGCTGGTAAAAAATGAAGATGGTGATGATTACGTATAATGAAGCACTGGATAATGAAGTGATGGAGATTCTGGGAGATTGCGCGCTGAAAAACTATACAAAGATTACCGGGGTCTTTGGCTGCGGCACATCCAGTGGCACGCACTTAGGCACGGATATTTGGCCGGGAAGGAATAATATTTTGTATGTTGCCTGCGAAGAAGTAGTGGGTAAGCAAATAATTGTTTCGGTTAGACAGCTGCGTAAGAGTTTAGGGGCTGAAGGAGTAAAAGCCTTTCTTATGCCGCTGGAGGAAACGACCTAAGAATCGAGGGACCGTTTCTATTTTTTATTTAAAGAGTAGCTGATGTTTAAACGTCAGCTACTGAGTCATAATAAAAAATAGAAACGGTCCCTTTATTCTTAAACGTCAGCTACTGAGTCATAATAAAAAATAGAAACGGTCCCTTTATTCTGGTTTTATTTCTATTTTTAAGGTATACTTTAAATACAGGCAGATGTAGACAGGAGAGACGATGAAGTTAACGCGTAGAGGGTTTTCATTAATTGAAACGATGTTTAGTGTTTCAATTCTATTAATTGTGATTATCTCGGCCCTGCTGGCGATTACCAATGTCATGTTTTTAAATGAATCCAACAGAAACATGGTTACCGCGTCTAATGACGCGCAATATGTAATGGAACAGATAAAAACACAAAGTTTTAGTAATATCTCAACCTATGTTGGGGGCTATTCTTCCGGTGAATTTACTAACTTACCGCAAGAAAATGTCAGTTTTCCGAATCCCGTATATACTGCGAATTTAGATACAATAACCGTTCAGATTAGCTGGAGAGAGAGAAATGCTGCGAGAACATTTTCGATTACTACCTGTTTTGCGCAATAAGCTCAGGGGCTTTAGTTTGGTGGAAGTGCTCCTGGTCGCCGTTATCTTAAGCGTAATTATTGGGGTATGCCTTTACGCCCTGAATGCGGCGCAGGTTTCATTTAACTTAACTTTGGCCCAGAGAAACCTTCAGTCAGAAGTAGGGCGGACAATCGGCTGGATAGTAAAAGATAGCCGCCAGGCGGTTAGTTGGGATATCGCCAACAATAATCCCACTCCGGATTATGTTAAATTTAGGCAGGTTATCGGATGGGATACTGTCAATAATACCTTTTCATTGAGCAGTAATTATATAGAATATACTTATAATGCTCTTGCTCATACAATCACCCGCAGGGATATCGGCGGCGTAACCAGGGAATGGATCTTAAGCAATGTATTCAGTTCGCCTTTTTTTACCATCGATTCTTTAGGGAGCATTGTCCCATTGAATAATAGCGATTTACTTACGAGCAAACAATTAGTGATTACTATTTCCGGCCAAAGCAGCGTGCTAAATTTACCGGATACAACTTATAGCTTAACCGAAAGGGTGCGGATAAGAAATGGCTAATAACCGGGGTGTAGTTTTAGTTTTTTCACTGCTATTAACGCTGATTTTATCTTCTGTGCTGGGAGCTTTGTATCTTAGTGTTTCCAGCGAAAACCAGCAGGTTAACCAAAACGTAAATTCCACGCGTGCTTTTTGGCTGGCGGAAGCGGGGATTGCTACTATAAAAGCTAACCCGGGGCTTAGCGCGGTAAGCGGTAATCTTGGAGGCTCTAATTATACTTATAATGTGCCTGCGCCTCAGGTTGTACCGGGTACGGACAATGTATATTGGATTATAAATTCTACAGGCACGGTTACCTTGCCGAGCGGTTCTAGCGTAAGCAGGACATTGACGGCCACCGTAAAAACAGCAGGCTCTGATTCTTCAAAGTTCCCGTATGCTATAGACACAACTGCCGAACTGGAAATCAAGGGCGCTGCTGTTACGATAAACGGTACTTTTAAGGAGGAGGATGATACGATTAATTTTACCAATATGTTTGGTATTTCAGAAACAACGATGAAGGCTAGCGCAAATCATCTTTATACTAATAGTAATTTTAGCGCGCCTGTTGACGGTATAACTTGGGTAGATGTGGCTTCAGGCGGTACTCTGAATATATCCGGCAATCTTACCGGAAGCGGTGTTTTGGTTATAAACGGCAATGCGAAGTTTTCCGGTACAGTGGTCTTTAACGGTATAATCTACGTTATAGGTAAATTGACGATGACAGGCAATGTGACGACTAGCGGCAGCATCGTTGCCGAGAGCTCTGCGGAAGCAGATACTACAATATCAGGGCATGTTACCATAAACTTTGGGCTTTCCCAGGTAGAGGATGCATTGGAGATCGTACAGTTTTTAAACAAGCAGATAGTCGCTTGGCAGGAACAATAAATTTTGAATAAAGAATAAAGGGACCGTTTCTATTTTTTCATTACAGTAGGGGAGGTTTAAACCTCCCCTACTGTTGAAAGAAAAATAGAAACGGTCCCTTTATTCTTGACAATAAAACAGTTATGTTATAGGATGTTATAGCGACGAGAACTAAGAAGTGGTGGGGGGTAACCAGGGGGACTAGATGAACATATTTGTAGGTAATTTATCTTTTGAAGCTAAGGAAATAGATGTAGAGAGGGCTTTTATGGCTTTCGGCGTAGTTACTTCGGTGGCGATTGTGATGGAGAAAAAAGGCAAAAAATCCCGGGGGTTTGGGTTTGTCGAGATGCCTGATGAGCAGGAGGCGCTGGCGGCGATTGCTCAGCTGCAGGGTAAAGAAATATTGGGCAGGCCGATTAATGTTACCTCTGCTGTATCTAAAGGGCCAAAAATAGAACCGTCCCCTCCTTCTTTTAAGCGGACAGGAAAATATAAAGAAGGAAGGCGTTCGCTTAGTTATGTAAAACAAAGAACAGATTCCGGAATTACTGCCCCGGTTCCTGAGCGTAGATATAAATCTAATCCTATGCGTTGGCTTAAGAAGCCAAGAACGCAAGCGCGTTTCGCGAAACCCGAAGGTGAGTTTAAGCCTTGGCAGCGGCCTCAAACTGAATCCAAGCCGTGGAAGAAACCTGAAGGCGCTGCATCCAGGCCCTGGAAGAAACCTGAAGGCGCCGCATCCAGGCCCTGGAAGAAACCTGAAGGCGCCGCATCCAGGCCCTGGAAAAAGTCTGCCAGCGCGGTTAAGCCTTGGCGTAAGAGCAGCGCTGATCGTCAGCAATCCGGATTCAAAAAACCTAGCCGCTTTAGCAAGTCATAGAAATGAAATTAAAACTTAATCTTTTTCCGGTAGTCCCGGATATGGAAGAGAAGATTGCCTCTATCCTGCAGGAGGCGGTAGATGGCCGCGCCAGTGTTGTGGAGATTGCTTACGGGACTGCCGCCGAAAGCGTAAAGAAGCGCATTCTTAATTTTTTAAACAAAAAAGAGAACCGCCAGCTTTATTCCAGATTAGAGAAAACCGATAAAGGCTGGGGAAGAATTTACCTGCATTTCAGATGGAAATGAATAAATCAGGGGGACGGTTCTGTTTTTCCCTTAACCTAATGCTAGAAAAATAGAACCGTCCCCTAGATTCTAAACTTATGGAAAAAAATAAGCTCATTGACGAATTTTACGCATTAGTGCAGGTTGATGACGCCGACGGCCATTACGCTCAGGATATAAAAGGCAGCGATTATTTTGGTATGCCTCTGGAGGCGATTGTTAAAGCGGAAAAAAGACTGCGCTTTAGTCATGAGCGCTGTATTGCTTATTTTTCGATGGAGTATGGCTTAGCCACCAGCTGTTACAACAAATTATCCAGCCAATTACCCCTTAATCCTTCTAACCGGGTTCCGGAAAATGCGGTTTTTTCGAATTTTCGCGTGGCGGATTATTTCTTTGCTTTACATCAGGATAATATTATTGATTTGCCGATTTACAGCGGAGGCTTAGGTGTTTTAGCGGGGGATACGGTAAAGACCATGGCGGACTATAAGCTTCCGGTGGCGGCCATCGGGATACTTTGGAGCTCAGGCTATTTTAGGCAGAAGTTCTGGTTTAAATACGGCCAGGCTCCTGAGAAAATGCGCTGGGATCCGCGTACCTACCCGGGGCTGGTCCCTTTAAAAAACATAATTAAGATTTCTCTTAAATCTGAAGATGTTTACTTGAGATTGTGGAAATATTATGTTTATAGCCAGGCTCTGGATGCGGTTGTGCCTTTGATACTGTTAGATTCTAATATTGAACCGAATAGCCAGAACGCCAGGAATTTGACGGATCAGCTTTACCGCAGTGACAATATATTCCTAAAGTTATTACAGAGGGTGATGCTGGGTTTTGGAGGAGTAAGCGCCTTAAAGGATTTAGGTTATCATATCGATACCTATCACTTGAATGAGGGGCATGCGGTTTTTGCTTTTATTGCCCAGGCCAGAGGCATGAGTAAAGATGAATTGGAAAACTTAAAAACCAAATTTGTTTACACCTGTCATACTCCGGTTGAGGCCGGCCATGACCGGTTCTCTTTTGAGGATTTGAATAAAGTGCTTAAGCCGGAAGACACCGAGATTATCGAGAGATTCGGGAAAGAGCGTTCAGGGGCAGCCAATCTTACCTTGCTTTCGATGAACATTTCTTCGGCGATAAACGCGGTTTCTCATAGCCATCAGAAAGTAATGCATATTCAATTTCCGGATTATAAAGATCAAATACAGTATGTGACTAACGGCGT
Organism: Candidatus Omnitrophota bacterium; assembly: GCA_018897555.1. Lineage (GTDB taxonomy): Bacteria > Omnitrophota > Gorgyraeia > Gygaellales > Profunditerraquicolaceae > UBA6249. The sequence continues at coordinate 2,898 of JAHIKK010000037.1, read as the reverse complement.
GCACGCCTATACCTGGATGTCGCAGGGATTCCAGGAACTTTTTAATAAATTTCCGGCAACCTTTCCTGGTTTTAAAACCAATCCGATGATTTTATCCCAGGCCGTCCAGCTTAAGGCGGATGCTGATTTTCGCGCGCAGTTATGGCAGGCGCATCAATCCAATAAAACGGGTTTGTGTAAATTCTTAGAAAAGTGGAAGCTGGATAAAAATATCTTTACTATCTGTTGGGCCAGGAGAATGGCGGCGTATAAGCGGCCAAGCCTTATTCTGTATGATATCAGCAGATTAGCGCGGATTGCCGAGAAAATCGGGCCTTTGCAGATTATTTTGGCCGGTAAGGCGCATCCGAATGATAATCTAGGTTTTACTTATATTAATGAGATGTTGGATAAAGTGGATAAACTAAATGTAGATTATGATAAATTAAAAATTATTGTGCTGGAGAATTATGATATCTATTTGGGTAAGTTGCTTAGTTCCAGCGTTGATGTTTGGCTGAATAATCCTCTGCCGCCTTTTGAGGCTTCCGGGACCAGCGGAATGAAGGCGATCTTAAACGGAGTTTTACAGCTGAGTACGGTTGACGGCTGGGTAGCGGAAGCAACCGATAGAAAGATGGGCGCTTTTTTTGGGTATAAGAATAGTGAGGGCAGTGTAGGCAATGAATCTGATTTGCATATGCAAGATGATTCCGAAGAGTTGTATCGCGCCCTGGAGGGGATGGTTAGCCTATATTATAAAACTAATAGCCAAGGGAAAGTTGATATTAACTCTGGTTGGATAGATATGATGATTGAGTGTGTTTGTGTTGCCGGGTATTTTAATACCTATCGCATGGTTGATCAATATAAGCAGAAAATCTGGAAGATTGCTTAAGGCCTGCCGGCAGGCAGGAACCTTCCCTATAGCTTATTAACAATAGTAGGGTGGGTTTAAACCCACCCTACTATAATTGATAAAAGTCAGCAGAGTTTATTGTAATGTCAAGGAGAAGCCGTGGAAGATAAGCATAGTGATCAAAACCGCCGCAAGTCTGAACGTTTGGACACGGCATTTACTCTGATCTATCGGGTAGAGAAGCCGTTGGCTTTACGCATCCAGCTGGGTTTTGCTGTTGATATTGACGCGTTAATGCTTAATTTAAGCGATTCGGGTATGGCCATTATCACCAGGCATGACCTTCCAGCGGGAACACAGTTATTCATTAAATTCAATATTATTGATTTATGTTTACAAGGTGATGAGCGCTGGCGGCATATGGAGATGGCCGGCGAGGTTGTTTCTAATGTTTTCCTGCCGGATTCAAGCCATCGAATAGGCATACGCTTTGATCGGATTTCAGATGCCGACAAGCTGGCCATAAGTAATTTTGTAAAGCGCAATAAGCTGCTCCCCGCTTAACCGTTATTCGAATCAATCAATTCTTTTTCTTTATGTTTTTATTGCCTTCTAATTAGAATCCGTGTATAATCTTTATTTAAGATTAGGTTTGTTCAGTTTTATTTTACTGTGAATAAAAGCCGACAAAACCTTAATTTTCAATAACTTATGTATTCGCGCCCATGGTTCGACAGGCTCACCATCGGGCGGTTGATATTAAAAAATTGCGCCCATAGCTCAATTGGATAGAGCACCAGCCTACGGAGCTGGTTGTTGCTGGTTCGACCCCAGCTGGGCGCATTTTTCTTGAGGAGGAAAAAATGCGCAAGCATGTTTTAATTGATTTCATGATTATGGCCATAATATTTATTTCAGGCTGTACGCCTAAAGAAACGCTTAATTCGAGTATCAACGGCGTTACGGATAATGAGATTGTCATCGGTTCTTCGGCGGCCTTAGAAGGAGAGGCGGGTTTTTTGGGCACTCAGCTAATCCATGGTTCTTTAGCGTATCTAAATGAAATTAATGCTCAAGGGGGTATTCACGGGAGGAAGATTAGGCTGATCAGCTATGATGACCAATATGAGCCGTCAAAAACAGTTGCCAATACCCAGCAGTTGATAAATACAGATAAAGTTTTTGCTTTATTTGATTATGTGGGAACTCCTACTACTGTAAAGATAATTGATCTTGTGCATCAAGCAGAGATACCTTTGCTGGGCCTTTTCACGGGGGCCGAAGACCTAAGAACGCCGTTTAGGCCGTATATATTCAACATCAGGGATTCTTATTATGCTGAGGCAGAAGCCGCGGTCAGCTATTTTGTGGATACATTAAGCTTTAAAAAAATAGCGGTGATGTATCAAGAGGATGATTTTGGTTTAGCGGTTCTTTCAGGAATTCAGCTGGCGCTGGAAAGAAGAAATATGGCGCTGGTGGCGACAGAGACCTATGTCCGAGGGACGATGGATGTAGAAAACGCGATGCGCGCTATTAAATCCAGCGGCGCTGAAGCGGTAATGATGGTGGGGACATATCGGCCGCTGGCAAAGTTTATAAAGATAGCGCAAGATGCGGGGTTTAGCCCTTATTTTCACTCCGTATCCTTTGTTGGCCTGGAGGCATTTGCTAAAGAGCTCATAGATAAACAAAAAATAAATCCATCGATATTGAATAAAATTATTGTCACTCAGGTGGTTCCTTCTCCTTTTTTGTTAAATTTGCCGTGCGTGAAAGAATATAGAAAATTGATAAAAAAATATTATCCGCTTGATGAGCCGAACTCCGTTGCCTTAGAAGGTTTTATAAACGCTAAAGTTATGGTTGAGGCGCTAGAAAGAGCGGGGAAGGATTTAGGCAGAGAAAAATTTATCAAAAGGGATCGGTCAACACATTGTTACCCCCTTGAGTTAAGGAATCGGTGTATTTAACAAGCATAGCATCTAAGTCAACAGGTGGAATCATCAAGAGCCGTTTATCTAAATCAGGTTTTTTCTCTTGGATCAATTGCCAAGGTG
>JAHIKK010000036.1 GCA_018897555.1 Candidatus Omnitrophota bacterium | reverse complement strand
GGGGTTAGGAATAAAAATCAAGCAGAATTTTGACGCAACGCATTGGAATGACGTAAGTTATGTATTTACAAAAGTTACATAAAGACAGTTTTTAAAAATAATCGGGAAGAAGAATATTTTTTAACAATGTACTGTTAATAAGTTACTGTTTAAGGACGCCCTTTGTGGTTTTTGTAGTTTATATCGCGGTAATCTTTTGGGGCGCTTGGGCAATTACCAATATTCCGATAGATGCCCTTCCTGATATCGGCGAGAAACAGGTGATTGTTTATACAGAATGGCCCGGCCGTTCTGCCAAAGACGTGGAAGACCAGGTTACTTATCCTCTTTCCATATCCTTGCGCGGGGTCCCGGGAGTAAAAACTATTCGCGCTTCCTCTGCTTTTGGTTTTTCCGAAGTTTACCTTATATTTAAGGACAATGTTGATTATTATTGGGCGCGTTCAAGGGTTTTAGAGAAATTAAATCTTGTTTCCGGCCGCCTGCCGCAGGGGGTTGTGCCTGTCTTGGGCCCGGATGCCACCGGTTTAGGCCAGATTTTCTGGTATACGGTTGAAGGCAAGGGCTATAGTATTGATAAATTGAGGTCCTTACAGGATTGGTTCATCCGTTATCAGCTTAATGCTGTAGACGGTGTTTCGGAAGTAGCTTCTGTCGGCGGTTTTGTTAAGCAATATCAAATCGATATTCATCCGAATAAGATGCTTGCTTATAACGTGCATTTGGGCGAGATAATGGATGCGGTAAAAAAATCCAATATCGATGTGGGCGCTAAAGTCATTGAAAATAATGCCATGGAATATATTATCCGCGGGTTGGGATTTATCAAATCATTGGAAGATATTGAGAATATCGTGGTAGGTGAAATTAATGGCACACCCGTATACGTAAAAAATATTGCCATTGTGCAATTAGGCCCGGAGTTTCGCCGGGGCGCGTTAGATAAGGATGGGCAAGAGGCAGTGGGCGGGGTGGTGATCATGCGTTATGGCGAAAATGCCATGCAAGTAATCCACCGTGTAAAACAGGCAATTAAGGAATTGGAAAAAGGCCTCCCGCCGGGCGTTAAGATCGTTCCCTTCTATGACCGCACTGAGCTCATTCATCGCACTATCGGCACCTTGCGTGAAGCTTTAATCCTGGAAGTTATTATTACTATGGCGGTAGTTGTTCCTTTTCTGGCGCATATCTGGGCAGGGATAATGATTTGTTTAGCATTGCCTTTTTCCGTGTTGATTGCTTATATCGCGATGTATTACCTTAAGATTGATGCCAATATTATGTCTCTTTCCGGTATTGCTATTGCTATCGGAACATTGGTGGATATGGGCATTATTATGACCGAGAACGCCTACCGCCATTTGATTATGTATGCCGAGGATATTAAACAAGGCGTCAAAACCCGCTTTGATGTAATTTTTCGCGCGGCCAGCGAAGTGGGTTCAGCCGTATTAACCGCGGTGCTCACTACGGTAGTGTCTTTTTTAGCGGTCTTTGCCTTGGAAGGGCAGGAAGGCAAGCTTTTTAAGCCGCTGGCTTATACTAAAACTTTTGTCCTATTGGCTTCGGTTGTTGTGGCTTTGACTCTGCTTCCGGTACTTAGCTTGTATTTTCTGAAGGGCAAATTACGCGCGCCCGAAGAGAACCCTCTAGTGAGGATACTGCAGCGTAATTATGAAAAAGTTTTACGCTGGTGTTTAAATTATCGCACGACTTTTCTGATTATCCCGGCAGTTGTTTTAATCACTAGCCTTTCTTTTATGTTTCCTAGGGATATTATTTCTTTAGTTATTTTCTTAGTAATTGTTGTTTTGACACTTATTTTTATTTTGCCCAAAAAAATAAAATCAGGGTTGATTTTAATTCTAATTTTGGTTTTGAGTTCAGGGTGGTTTTGGTTTAGCCCGCGTATCGGCAGAGAGTTTATGCCGTCATTTGACGAGGGCTCAATTCTGTTCATGCCGGTAATGCGGCCGTCCACATCCCTGACTGAAGCTGTCCGCGTAATCCAGATTCAGGATAAAATTATTAAATCTTTTCCGGAGGTTGAAATGGTGGTGGGCAAAGTCGGCCGCGCGGAAACCGCGACTGACCCGGCGCCGGTAGAGATGTTTGAAACTATTATTACTTTGAAACCAAAAGATCAGTGGCGCAAAGGCTTAACTAAAGAAAAGCTTATTCGTGAAATGGATACGGCTTTACAAATACCGGGTGTCTCTAATATCTGGACCCAGCCGATAATTAATCGTATTGATATGTTGGCTACCGGCATTAGAACTTCGGTAGGGGTGAAGGTTTATGGCCCGGATTTAGTTAAGATTGAAGAAATTGCCACGCAAGTTGAAAAGGTGGTTAAAGAAGTTCCCGGGGCCGTGGATTTATATTCTGAGAAGATCGTCGGTAAACCTTATATTGAGTTTAAGATTAAAAGAGAGCAGGCTGCCCGCTATGGTATCTCTATTCGTGAGGTTCAAGATGTAATCGAAATGGCTATTGGTGGTGAAAATTTAATTACGACCGTAGAGGGAAGGGAAAGATACCCGGTGCGCGTGCGCTATGCCCGAGAGCTGCGTGATAATATCGATGCTTTACGCCGCGTGCTTGTCTCGACCAAAGACGGCGCTCAGATTCCGATTAGTCAGTTGGTAGATATCTATTTTGTTACCGGTCCGGCAATGATTAACTCTGAAAACGGGCTCTTGCGCGGCTATGTCTTAATGAATGTGCGCGGGCGGGATATGGTTGGTTTTGTGGAGGAGGCCTCTAAAATCGTGAGTCAAAAAGTCAAACTGCCTGCCGGATATTTTATCCAGTGGTCAGGCCAGTTTGAAAATCAGGTGCGCGCCAAGAATAAAATTGCCGTATTGCTTCCGATTAGCCTTTTAATCAATTTTATGATCATCTATATGTGTTTTCGTTCGATCATCAAATCCGTATTTATTTTTACCGCGGTTCCGGTAACTTTGGCGGGCGGGGTTTGGCTTTTGGCATTCTCTGGGTTTAATTTTTCCGTGGCAGTCTGGGTAGGTTTTATCGCTTTGTTTGGGATTGCGGTTGATGATGGTATTTTGATGACTACTTATCTTGATGATGTGTTTAAGGAACGCCGGGCCAAAATCAAGACGCGCCAAGATATAATTGAGGCAACGCTTTATGCGGGCTTAGGTAGAATTCGTCCCGCGTTCTTGACCACGATTACGACCATTGTCGCGCTTTTACCGATTATGTTCTTAAAAGGCACGGGGGCTGAGGTAATGCAGCCGATGGCGATACCTTTAATCGGCGGGATGACTATTGAAATGATTACCTGGTTTATTGTGCCCACGCTTTATTCCTGGCGTGAAGAAAAGAAGTTGGCTAAACAAAAAACTTAAAAAGGAGGCAGAGATGTTCAGAGGGCTGTTGGTGGCGTTAATTTTAGCGGTATTTATTTTTGGGGCGGATAAATTATCTTTTGCGCAACATGATCATTCGGAGCATGGACATGGAACTGGGGCTGTCGTGGCGGATGCTGTTTCCCGGGAAGCTATGAACCCCGTTAGAAACTTGGATGAATCTTTATTGAGTGTTTCTAACGGGGTGAATGTGGATAATAAAATTTGTCCGGTTTCCGGAGAGAAGATTGAAGAAAAAATGAAGGCAGTTTATGAATACAAAGGGAAAATTTACAATTTCTGCTGTGCAAGCTGTGTTGATGATTTCAAGAAAGACCCGCAGAAATATATCAAAAAAGTAGAAGCAGAATTACAATCCGTATCTAAAGGAGAACCTGCGCACGAAGAACACGAAATGGGAAGTATGTAACTATAACCATCAGGAAAGGGAGGGTTTTCTAATGTGGTTTTATCGTAAAATATGTGTGATTATTTTGTCATTTTTTTGTTTAACATTTTTTGCGCATATGGGATTCGCTCAAACTGTTAATGATTTTCCCGCAAAGCGGGATCCCGCTGTAAATTTAAGCATTGAGCGGGAAAAGGCGGAAATTTATCCTAAACTCAGGGATAAGCGCTGTACCACGATGACTCTGGATAAATGCGATTGTCCCGATGCCAAGGAAATGAAGGCCTATATCGAGGCGCTTATCGAGACAGGTGTCAACAAAGATGAGATTTTTTACAAAGTGGCAAAAAAATTTACGCTGAATACAATATTGGACGCGCAAATCAAGCAGGGCCTGGAGCAGAGATTGGTTAAGGAAGCCGGTGAAAAACGGCCGCAGATAGTTCTAGATCCCGTTTCTTTTAATTTCGGCAAAGCCAGTAAAAAACAGGGCAAGCTTACGAAAGATATCAAATTGTTTAACCGGGGTAATTCCGATCTGGCGATTAAAAATATAAAAGTTTCCTGCAGCTGCGTGACTGCCGCGTTAACCGTGAATAAAAATAAAAGCCCTTATTTTGGCAGCCAGGGAGCGCCGGCCGGCTGGCAGATGGTTATTGGCCCGAATAAAAGCGGCGAATTAGAGGTTGTCCTGGATTTAGCCCACTCCTCAATACCGCTGGGTAAAGTAACCCGGGATGTTATTATTACCAGCAACGACCCTCTTTATCCCGAGAGTACACTGAGAATTGAAGCAGAAGTAAGCGGCTAAGATTCTCTCAAAACAAGATTTAAAGAGGCCAGGATGAAAAATAAAATTGCCTTTTTGGCGATGCGCGTCAGTTTAGGGATTGTATTTCTTATATTTGGAATCGGAAAATTTAAAGATGATATTTGGGTAGAAACTATTAGAACTATGGATTTTTTCATCGGGCTGCCCTGGGATGTAAATATCTCTATTGCGCTTATCGGAATAACGGAGATATTGACTGGCGCGGCTTTGATTGTCGGGTTATTTACACGTTTTTTTGCTGCTGCAGCCGCAGCCCAGTTAATGGGGATACTAATTTTGTTTAAATTCCAAGAAACCAGAGATATCGGCCTTTTGGGAATGGCAATATATATGGCCGTTGTGGAAAATGATGGTTTCGCTATAGGCTGGCGGTGGCGAAAAAGCAAGGGAGGGCAAGATGAAAAAACATTTTAGTTTTATTGCCGGATTATTTTTAGTTATGTTTACGAGTTTGTATTGTTTTGCAGCTAGTCCAGCAGAAGAAATCTCTAAGCATCCTGAACTATCAGGAAAACTAGAGAATGGAGTAAGGGTTATTGAGGTTAAGGCTTCACGGTATAAGTTTGAGCCCGATCCGATAGTGGTGGGATTAGGCGAGAAGGTGCGTTTGATTGTAACCAGTGCCGATGTGGCTCATGGGCTAGCGATTCAAGAACTTAATGTAAAATTATCTATTCCTGCGGGTAAAACAGAACACATCGAATTTATCGCCGATAAACAAGGTGAATTTCAGGCATATTGCAGTGTTTATTGCGGGCCAGGCCATGGCCATATGCAGGCAAGCTTTATTGTAAAATAAGGTCCTCTTAATTAAAACCTAAATGGAAAAGATTATCCTTAATATTTCCGGAATGCACTGCGCTTCATGCGCCAGCAACATCGAAGGGGCTTTAAAAAGGCTTCCCGGGGTTTTTAGCGCCCGGGTTAATTTTGCTACAGAGAAGGCCTATCTTGAATTTGAACCTCAAAAATTAAAGCCAGCGGACCTAATCACTACGGTTAAAAAATCGGGATATCAAGCCTTTTTACCCGGAGTATCTCCGGATAGAGAAAAAGAAATAAGGGATAGAGAGGTAAGGGGCCTAAAAAGGAAATTCATACTCTCGATAACCTTATCTACTCTATTGATGTATATTGCTATGGGGCCATGTGTGGGATTAGGCGTGCATAAGGCGATTATGGATAATATGGCGCTTATCCAATTCTTATTGGCCAGCGGGGTTTTAATCTGCGGGTATCAATTTTTTGCGCGTGGCTTCTTAACGCTGGTAAGGATCCATCGGGCGAATATGGATACGCTGGTAGCTTTAGGAGTAGGCAGCGCCTACCTGTACAGTTTATTTGTCAGTATCAATATCTGGCTGGGGAATAAATCCTTGGGGATGAGTAATCTTTATTATGAGGTGGCCGCATTTTTGCTTACCTTTGTTCTTTTGGGCAAGTATTTAGAGGCGCTGACCAAAAGGAAAACTTCTCAAAGCATCAAGCGTTTATGGAATTTGCGTCCCAAGACTGCGATAGTGATGCGTCAGGGGCAAGAAGTAGAAATTCCCGTTGAAGAATTGCTGGTGGGAGATATGGTGGTGGTTAAGCCGGGGCAGAGGATCCCGGTTGATGGCAAAATTACCGAAGGATATTCCAGTGTTGATGAATCGATGATCACCGGAGAGAGCATTCCTGTGGAGAAGGCGCTAAATGACAAAGTTATCGGCGGATCGATAAATAAATACGGAACTTTTAAGTTTAAAGCCACCAAGGTAGGCAAGGATACCACCTTAGCCCAGATCATAAAATTAGTTGAAGAGGCTCAAGGATCCAAGGCCCCTATCCAGGAATTAGCGGATAAGGTCGCTGCTATTTTTGTGCCTACGGTATTAATCATTGCTTTTGCCTCTTTCTTTATTTGGATTTTATTAGGCAAAGGTTTTGTTTTTGCTTTAACTACTTTTATCGCGGTATTAATTATTGCCTGTCCGTGTTCCCTGGGCCTGGCTACTCCCACAGCGGTGATGGTGGGAACCGGGAAGGCGGCAGAAAATGGAATAATTATCAAGAATGCGGCTTCTTTACAGATAGCCGCGGAAATCGACAAAATCATTTTTGATAAAACCGGAACGCTGACTGAGGGGAAACCTAAACTTACAGATATAGTAAGTTATATAGGGAATGAGGACGAGGTTCTAATGCTTGCCGCGTCTTTGGAGAAACCATCCGGGCATGTTCTTTCTGATGCCCTGGTTGAGGCGGCCAAGGAAAAAGGTATTTTTTTAAAGCCGATGCAGCAGTTTGAAACTATATCCGGCAAGGGTGTGGTTGGTAAAATTGAAGAGGGCCAAACGATTCTGGCGGGTAATCGCCGGCTTATGCAAGAGAGAGCTATTGATCTAAAAATTGCCGCAGGTGATTTAGATAGATTAGAGGAACAGGGTAAGACTATAATATTGGTTGCCAAAGAGGATAAGCTTATGGGTTTAGTGGCGGTAAGGGATACTGTAAAAAAGCTCTCTAGAACCTTAATTGCTAAACTAAAAGGAATGGGTAAAGACGTGATTATGATCACCGGTGACAATAAACGTACTGCCCTGGCAATTGCTAAAGAAATAGGTATCCAAAAGGTTTTAGCGGAAGTCTTGCCAAAAGATAAGTTAGGCGAAATTAAGAAGTTACAAAACGACGGCTTCAAAGTTGCTTTTGTGGGTGATGGGATTAATGATGCCCCGGCCTTGTCCGGAGCGGATTTAGGTATAGCCATTGGTAGCGGCACGGATATCGCTATTGAGTCAGGAGATATCATTTTAATTAAGGATGACCTGGCTGATGTGGCAACAGCGATAGAGTTATCCGGTTATGCCATGCGGAAGATAAAACAAAACCTTTTCTGGGCATTTTTTTATAATATGATTGGAATACCTATTGCCGCCGGAATACTTTATCCATTTAATGGCCTGCTGTTAAATCCCATGGTCGCCGGAGCGGCGATGGCTTTTAGTTCGGTTTCCGTAGTATTAAATTCATTGTTGATGAACAGCTATAAGCCAAGTGTGTAAGCGTGAGCAGGAGGTTTTATATTCATGAAGAAAATATCTCTGGTGCAAATTAAGTCAAATGAATTAGTAAAGATTCTGGAGATCTTAGGAGGATCTAATTTAGAGAGTAAACTCTTAAGTATGGGTGTATTTAAAGGTAAACCGGTTACTAAGCTTAGCCATATTGGCCTAAGGGGGCCGGTAGTAATCAAAGCCGGAAGAAGCATTCTGGCTTTAGGCCATAGCGTAGCGGAAAAAATAATCATTGAGAGAGCATGATAAAAAAGATTTATTTAATCGGTAATCCTAATGTCGGCAAAAGTGTAGTATTTTCGCGTTTGACCGGCGTTCAGGTAATTTCTTCAAACTATCCCGGCTCTACCGTAGAGATCGCTAAGGGCTATTTACGCCTGGATAATGAAAAAGTGGAAGTTGTGGATTTGCCGGGTACATATTCCCTGGATCCTACCTCTAAAGCGGAAGAGGTGGCCGTATCTTTATTAAAAGAATTTCCTAAAGAAGAGATTGCGGTAATTAATATTGTTGATTCCACTAACCTTGAAAGAAATCTGCTTTTGACTTTACAGTTGATTGGAGAGGGTTTTCCGGTAGTGGTTTGTATGAATATGTGCGATGATGCCGGCCACCGGGGCGTGCATATAAATATTGCTAAACTGGAGGAGCTGCTTAGAGCACCGGTGATTTCAACCTGCGCTTTGACCGGGGTAGGGATTAAATTATTGACCGAGAGAATAAAAGAGGCGGCTTCTGTTCCCGGAGATAAGCTTACGCACCAGGAGCGTTGGCTGGAGATTGGCAAGATCATTGAAGAAGTTCAGCATCTTGAGCATCGGCATCATACTTTTAGAGAGATAATGGAAGATGCCTCGGTGCGTCCGGTAACCGGATTGATTATGGCCGGCGTAATTATTTATGCTGCATTTAAATTTGTGCGTTTTATTGGCGAGGGGATCATTAACCATATTACCGATCCGGTTTTTATCAATATTTACCAGCCGATACTTGAGAAACTGTCTTCCTATTGGCAGGAAAAGGGTTTTTGGTTTCATTTATTAATCGGCGATTTGATTAACGGCAAGATAGACTTTAAACAATCTCTGGGAGTTTTAACCACTGCTCCTTACATTGAATTCGGAATGGTCTTGCCTTATGCAGTGTCTTTTTATTTTATTTTAAGCTTGTTGGAGGATATCGGATATCTGCCGCGGCTGGCTGTATTACTGGATAATCTTTTGCATCGTTTAGGTTTGCACGGTTACGCGGTAATCCCGGTGCTCTTGGGGTTTGGTTGTAATGTCCCGGGAATTTTATCTACGCGGGTGTTAGAATCAAAGAGGGAGAGATTTATTGCCTCGACAATTATTTCTATCGGCGTGCCCTGTATTCCTTTACAGGCGATGATTTTCGGCCTCTTAGGTAAATTCGGCGGATTTTATGTCGGCGGAGTGTATCTGGTATTATTTTCTTTGGTGATTATATTAGGAGTAATCTTAAACCGCTCCTTGTCCGGTTATAGCCCGGAATTCCTTCTGGAGATTCCTCCTTATCGGTTTCCGCCGCTGCTTATGCTTTGGAAAAAGCTTTATTTTCGCATCAAAGGATTTTTGGTGGAAGCCATGCCGGTAGTTTTGTTGGGAGTCTGTTTTATAAACATCTTACTTTATTTTAAATTATTTGATTTTGTGACTTCTATCTTTGCGCCGATAGTTCAAGGTTTATTCGGGCTTCCCAAAGAAGCGGTGGTGGCTTTAGCCATTGGTTTTTTAAGAAAAGATGTGGCTGTGGGAATGTTGATGCCTTTGGGCCTTAGCGCGAACCAGCTGTTTATCGGCGCCACATTACTGGCGATATCTTTTCCTTGCGTAGCCAGCTTCGTGGTTTTGGCCAAAGAGTTGGGACTAAAAGGCGTAATTAAATCTACGCTGATTATGATCGGAATTAGTATTATTGTCGGCACCTTACTTCATTTTGCTATATTGCGCTAAAGGGGACGGTTCTATTTTTCTTTAACAGTAGGGGAGGTTTAAACCTCCCCTACTGTAATGAAGTAATGAAGAAATAGAACCGTCCCCCTTTTTTGCCTTTTTGTTAAAAAAACTAGTTAGATTTTTCCACCTTCTGCGTCCATTACTGTAGGAGGTGGAAAAATGGTAAAAATAATTTTTAGTTTCACAATGGTTTGGTTAAGCATTATGGCGGGAGTGCTTTTAGCGGGGGATTTTAGCTGGGAAGACATCGGACAGGATAATCTTAATTGTCAGGCGCTTTCAGTTGACGCGCGGGATAATAAAATTATCTTTGCCGGTAAATCCGGGAATATATTAAAAACTGATAATGCCGGGAAGAGTTGGCGCAGGGTATTGGCGGTAAAAGGAAGATCCTCACAGATTAATGCTTTAGTGATGCAAAAGGATAATGGTTTTGTTGTTTATGCGGCTACCGGTAATGGTTTATACCGGAGTAGTTATTCCGGAGAACGCTGGGAGAGGATTTTCCGCGGTAAAACTGAATTGGAAAATCAGTGTACGGCGGTATTGAGCACCACCCAGGCTATATTTGTGGGCACAAAAGCCGGGCTTTTTATCAGCAGGGATAGCGGCCGTAGTTGGTATAAACAGCAGACAGGTATCGACAGCGGTGACATACTTAATATTGACTCCACCGGCAGGCAAAACGGGGCTGTTTATTTAGCCGCCTCCAGCGGCATATTCAAATCTTTAGACCAAGGTGAAAGCTGGGAAAGAGTTTTTGTAAGTTATTCTCTTGGGGGTTCCGGGGAAGAGATAGACAAAGAAGAGCCGGATCCTTCGGAGAAACTAACGGATATTAATTTTGTAAAGGCAGATATACAGAACAACAATCTGCTGTATTTTTCCAGCGCTCGAGGAGTTTATCGGAGTGCTAATCAGGGCCAAAGCTGGGAGAAGTTGACTGAATACGGTTTATTAAATCGCGATGTAAAGATGATTTGTTTAGCGGATAATTCAGAGCTTTACGCGCTTACTGCATCAGGAGTTTTTCTCTATACGCAAGAGCGCTGGTTAGAAATATCTTTTGGTTTATCCGCAGGCAAGTTAAATTATTTTACTTTTGACAATTTAAATAATATTTATATTACCGGTGAAAAAGGAATATATAAGGCTAGTGCGAAGAATACCTCTAATTCTTTACCATCGGTTATGCTGCAGGAATATCTTAAATATGAACCGGGCGTAAGAGAAGTGCAAGAAGCGGCAATAAAGTATGCCCAGGTAAGCCCGGAAAAAATATTACAATGGCGCAAAGACGCGGCCAAAAAAGCATTCCTGCCGAAAATCAACATTGGCCTGGATCGCAATAGTACTGACCTGTGGCATTGGGAAGGCGGATCAACCGTTAAAAGTGAAGATGATGTTTTACGCCGGGGCCGGGAGAGCATTGATTGGGATGTTTCTTTATCTTGGGATCTGAGTGACTTGATCTGGAATAATGCTCAGACCAGTATTGATGTGCGTTCAAAGCTGATGGTAGAGTTACGAAATGATATTTTAGACCAGGTGAACAAGCTTTATTTTGAACGTTTAAGAGTAAAAAGCGAGTTAGATAATTTAGCTCTTGAGGATCGGCATAAAAGATTCCAGAAGCAGTTAAAGCTCGAAGAATTAACCGCTTCTTTAGATGCAGTTACATCCGGATATTATTCAGAGCAATTGCGCATACTTGCGCCAAAACAAAATTAGGGAACGTTTCTATTTTTCCTTTTTTGCTTGCAATTACCGGGTGTTTGTGATAATTTAAGAAATCTCCCAATCTTATCAACCCAATTAATAAAGGATTAAAGTTATGACAGGACTTTGTTAATTTTCAAGCCGCTGGATAAGCCTTTGAGATTTAATTTTTAAGGTTTCAGCGATAGTTTTGTTCTTTGATAAGAGGCAGGTAG
>JAHIKK010000035.1 GCA_018897555.1 Candidatus Omnitrophota bacterium | reverse complement strand
CAAAACGAGAGATTTGATCCATGATTTTTTCCTCCTGACAATTACAATACTCTTTTTTTAGGGGGAGGCAAGCATATTTATCAGAAGTCACTGTAAGAATAGAAGATAAGAAGATTAAGACTAAAAAATTTTGACAGAACGAAAGAATTAAAGGAGAGGGAAAAAATGAAAGTAATTATCAGTTTTATTTTAGTTAGTTTTGTTCTTTCCGGTATTACTGCCGGAGGTTATGCCGGCGAGAACAATGATAAATTACGGCCGGGCGCGGCAGTTGATTCCAGAGAGATTAAGGATGATTTCGAGAAAACAGCTGTTCATTTGAAGAATAATCTGGGGGCTAATGCTGTTTTGGGTGTATCCGCGGATTTTGTGCGGCTGGCAGCGGAAGCGCAAAAGATGCCATTGTATGAGTATATTGTCCGGCATTTAGGAAATCAACGCGGCCGGGAAAATTTTACCCCCCGGGATTATCTTAAAGCTGTGCAGGCAATAAATCCTATAATGAACGTGATGAACGGCGGCGCGCACGGCAACTGGGTTACGGATATCCAGGAATTTATGCTGGCTGTAGGGTTTGGAGAAGATATGCCTTTTAGCCAGAGAATGGAAATGGCCAATAAAGTGGTGGCTGCTTTAACCGATATATTTAAATCTCCCAAAGAGCTAACCAGGATTTTAGCCCGGCAGATAGATGAGCCATTCCCTGTTTCAGTGGGCGATGAAGGCGGTTATACTCCGAAATTAAAGGGTAATGAGGAAGCGCTTAAGCTTCTTACCGCGGCTATTGAAAAATCCGGGCTTACCAATAAAGTTAGTTTAGCCATCGACGCGGCGATCACTGAGCTATATGATGAGGGAACTGAAAGATATAATCTCAAGACGGATAACCGGTCATTGACCCGGACGGAGTGGGCAGGCCAATTAGAAGAATGGGTTAAGAATTATAAGATAGTTTCCACCGAGGATATATTCGCAGAAAATGATTGGGAAGGTTGGAAAGAAGGGTTTAAAAGAATTGGTAATAAAGTGCTGATAATCGGCGACGATCTTACTGTCACCAATATAGAGCTCTTAAAGAAAGCGATAAAGGAAGAAGCAATAAATTCCATATTGATTAAAATAAATCAGAACGGTTCAATATCAGGAACATTAGAGGTAATCCAGTATGCGCTTCTTCATGGTATAACCGTCGCTATATCCCATCGTTCCGGTGAAACTGAAGACACGTTTATTTCGCATTTAGTGGTTGCGTCTAATTTATTTGAGAAAAGGCCTAATCCTAAAACAGGTAAAATGCCGATGGTGCTCTTGAAAACCGGAGGGTTTAAAAGAAGCGACCGGATTGCCAAATATAACGAAATATTACGCATAGAGGAGGATTTGCAAAGAAGAATTCAAGGAATTGTGCCGGCTCTAAATCAGCCTGGATTGTCCCCGAAAACAATAGTGGATATTTATGCTGTAGAGATTTATGATTCTCGGGGGAATCCTACTGTGGAATCGGTTATTACCTTGAATGACGGCACAGTAATGCGTAATGCCGTTCCTTCGGGCGCTTCTACCGGCTCCAGGGAATCAATTGAATTAAGGGACGGTGTAATTGTTAAGAATAATCCGGAGAGGATAACCAGCGATTTTATAAATAAAATGTTCCCGGGTAAAACCACGGATGAAGTAAAAAGTATTCTTGCCGGCCGCGTTGGAGGCAAAGGAGTTAAATTCGCGGTATATAATGTTAATTTTTTGATAGCCCCATTGATTATTGCCAAGCATCCGGATATGTCCCAAGTGAGTTCTTTATCCGACTTAGCTCAATTAGATAACATCATGTTTGGCTTAGAATTAAAGCTGGCAAAAAATCCCGGATATTTGCAGCATATCCAGACTGAAGATACGATTTATTCAGTCTCCGGAGGAAACGCGAAAAGGGCAAAAGAAATAGCGCAAGAGTTTAATATTCCCGAGGCAAAGATTAGCGGCTATTTGAACGCGGATGAAATATCTTTAGACGCGCTTGGCGGCAGGGAATTCAGCAAGCTTGTTGACAGCGCAAAGATGGCACAAGAAGCTGGGCTAAAAGCGAGCGGAGAATTGGAAAATCTTAAAGTTAGCGCAAAACAATTATCTCCAAGTGTTGTGCAGGTAGAATGGCAATTCGCAGATATAAAAATAAGAAGAAATTTTTCAATGGGTATAAAGGATGTTGATTCTAAAAAAGATTCGTTTATGGTGGATACAATTACCAAGGAATTGAATAGCATAATTGCTCCTATTTTGGAAAAAAACAATTTGGACTTAACAAAGGATGCGGATTATAAACGCGCTATTGAGTTGATGGCGGATGCTCCAGAAAAAGTAAGTAAGATAACATCTGATTTTATAGAATATACATTATTGCCGGTAATGCAACAAAATTTATCTGCCAGGCCAGGCGTGCAAAAGGAAATCCAGGGGGACGTGGTTAAGCCGCGCGCTTTGGTTATCAACTCACGTTTCTTTGAACTGGCAGGCGCAACCAGCGCTATACAAAAAATCACCGAGCTATTAAGATTAAGCGGATATAAAATTGGTTTGTATGGAGAAGGCGCGGAAAAACTAAAAGCCCTGTTTGGCGCAAGCGATAATGTCATTATCGCCGATACCCTAGATGCCCTGGTAACGGAATTGGGCCGTGAAGGCGTTAACCCCGACAATATTGTTTTGACCAGGCCTATTTCTAAAGACGGTGAATTTAATCCTCAAATAGAACAAATAGTGTTTATAGAAGGAAAAGGGATAAGCACGATAATACTTGCCAAGTCGCTAAGAGAGCTTTTCAATAGCAATGCGGTTAACAATGCCTTCGATAAATTCTATCAGAATTTGACAGTCCCGGCGGGTGAAAATAGTAAAGAAGGCGTGATTTCCAAAGATGCTTTTGAAAGAACTAAAGAGCATATGAATGCATTTAAAGCAGGGAGCGTATTCTATTTACCGGATATAGAACTTACGGAAGAAACATCTAAGCAGATTGAAACAGAAGCTGAAGCAGTAAAGATATTTATCTCTGAATTTGCAACTAAGGGGTAAAATTATAACCGTATCCAGATAAAGCCGATGAAAAAGACCATTGCTTTATTCATAATCGCGATTTTTCTGCCACAGCAGTTATGTTTAGCGGGGATTACCGATGAAATCGCATCCCGTCTATCCGGCAGCGTATCTAGCCTCAAATCAAGCGTTCAATCCAGCATCTCTACTGCCCAATCTTACGCCACTACCGCCCGCAGCGCCGTTACTGCCGCAAGCAATGTTTACAACACCGTAAAATCTGTAACCGGCATTTCTGCAAGAAGCTTTATTTCTCCTTCAACTAATCTTAATCCCCAAACCATTAAATCCACTGCCGGCATAGTTACTACTGTGCTTACCCGTAATCCCCAAGCAGGAATGGCAGTAACTAATACCAATTGGACTAAGACAATATCTAGCGGGCTTCCCGGAATAAAAAATGCTCTTTATGATAAAGCAATCTGGGCGAGAGACCAAACTATATTGAAGCCGGGTTTTAATGATAGCCCGGAAGGCCAAGAGCATTGGAAGGCTATTGGTACGGCGTTTATCTTTATAACTGGCCCGGGCGGAGCAGCTGGAGGATTACTTACAAGCGCCGGCGGATTAGTGACCACCAGTGTTGCCCGATACATGCCTTCTTTAGCAACAAGAGGCGGTTCTTGGGCTTTGCAGGGCAGCCGGTTAATAGAATGGGCAGGGCCGAAAACAGGGCAAGGGATTAATTATATTCGGCCAGTCAGTAATATGATCTGGGGGAATCCGTATGTAAGGACATATATTGGCCTGGCTGGCACAGGGCTGCTGATAAATACAGGTTACGGCCTTTCTCTGTTTAAATCGCGTGCCTTTGATACCTTTTCCGATAATAATGGGAGAGCCGGCTATCTGATGAATGAAATCAGGCGAGAGGAGCATTCACTTGATCCGGGGGGATATAATGATGAGAAGCTTAACGGCCTATCTGAGGTAGCTGCTACACCGGAGGGGGTTAAACGTTATTTCGAAGATAAAAAGATTAAGACCAATGAACGGGTTATAGCGTATGCGACTGAAATAGCCAGCCTTAATGTTCAGAATCAAAATTTAGCCAATGATTTTAATTGGTATGAAAAGAGTTTTATGGGTTTGGCAGGCTTTAGCGATTCTATAGTTACTCCTGTTGGTGAAGGGTTGAATAATGCAGGCGTGCCGTTTGTCGGTGATTTTGTAAAGAGCGCAGGGTCTTTTAACCCGCTCACCGGTTTATCTATTGGCGGGAACGCGGGCGCGAATCCCAGCCAGAGCTGGCGCGGTTTTGCGGATTTTGTGGTTAATCCTCTTGAAGCAGGAATAGGGCTGCGCCGCGGCTCAATTGTTGACGGCACCTGGGGGGATTATCATTCCAATTACCGGAGTTTAGGTGAGGCAGCCGGTAGTTTATTTATTCTGCGCGGCGGCGGCGGAGAAGCCCTGCGTGGAGTAAAGTCAGCTAAAACGCAGTTTGGTGTATTGTCCTTCCCGTCTTATCTAGCTAAACATAAATCCACAATATCGCTTGGTGTGCTAACTCTGCCATTAGCCGCAGCTGCTTGGTGGGAGGCCGGACAAACCGGAAATTTTGGGCCTGCGGCCGGCGCAACCACAGTAATGGCGGCGAGCATGTTTTTGCCTAGTATCGCAAAAAAAGCAATTACGCGTACTGATTTTTCAAATAAAATGGAGGGGACAGGAGGAGGATCTCCGCGGGAAAATATAAAAAGCGTCCCACTGCCTTCTTCTATTGAAGTAAATCCATTTGAATTACCGCGGGTTGAAACCGCAGAAAATAATAATTTAAAGAATGAATTATCCGCAATAAAACTTGAGGCTTTAAATACTAAAGATCTTGGCGTAATCGGAAAAAGAATAGCTGAAGAGGCAAACAATATATTAGCGGGAAAAGGGAGCAAGGATATAACCATAGATAACTTAGTGGCGCATGAATTTGCCAGCCTGGCAAAAAACAGGAATTTTGACATTCGTCCGGATCAGCTGGCATTTACCTATATTGTAGCAGCGCATCTGGCTAAATCAAATTTAGGAATGCCGACTAAGGGCCTGACCGCGGGCCTGGAGATGAGCGGCGGAAAAATGGACGGTTATTTAAGCGGAATCAAGATAGCTTTGGATATAACGCAACGTATAGATAGCCAAGCAGAATCCAAAGCGAAAAATATTTACATCGATCCTGATTCTAAGAATTTGCAACAAATTAAAACAAATCCCACGGTAGGCAGGTTAGCTAAGGATTACAATGTTTTTACGATAGAAGAGGCGCATACGCCTGTTTTGATCGGTGAATTTAAACCGGATAAACCGCAAATTTATCTTATGGAAAACTTTGACGCCAAAAGTATTGGTTTGGCAGAGAAAAAAGAGGCAAAGATTTTAAGCGGAGTAACCGGCGTAATCGCGAATGAAATTCAGCTTATCCTGGTGGATTCGGATTTGATTAAAGGCCCGCGCGAAGGTATTTATTCCAAACTTACCGATGACAACGCAAAGAGCTTAGTAATGCAAGAAGTAAAACTGCTCAGGGTGATTACTGAAGAAATCAATAAGGAAGCGGGTTTGCATAATAATGGGATTGAGGGCATAATTAAAACCCGTTCTCTTTTAAACGGAAAAGAGATTCGCTCAGAATATCAGTTAAAGCCGGAGAATAGCAGGAAAATCCTGGAAAGTGTCGCCGGCAGGCATAAAGATTTATTAAAAGATTTGGGCTATGACCGGGCTAAAGAGGAATTTTTGAATCTTATAGATTTAACCGCGGACGCGCTATTTAATAAAGAAAAAGGCAAACATTATTGGATAACCAGCGATGAAAAAGGTAAATACGTAGATTACCGCATCGCCGATAGCGACGGCACAGAGCGTCCGGATACCAGGTTTGGCAAGCAGGAAGTAGCCGGGCTTATCGCGCTAAAAGAAGGCGCAACCGATGAGCAGGTCGCAGATAATCTATTACATAAACCCACAGACCGCATTACCACTACCGAGCTATTGAAGAAAATCGGGATAGATAAGGCAATTTTCGGCTCTGCTACCACCGAGGGACAGGGCAAGACTTTAAATGAAATGGGCGTTAGCACGGTAAGAGTTACGCCGGAAGAAAAAGTAGATTGGAATAATGGAATCAATAAATTAGAAGTAATATCCACGGATATGCCTGATGTAGCGGCGGCTATAAAAAGCGTCGTGGACTTTATAAAAAATAAAGAAGTTGACCAGGTTGCGGTTACAGATGTCAGCGCGCGTAAATTGGAAGAGGTACGTAAAGGCATACTCGAGGCAATGGATCAAGGCGTAATTCCGCGCAGTGAAATAGAATTTGTAACCGGAGAAAACCGCCAGTTGCAGGGAAGAAAATTTGAAGAGATAAGAGAAAATAATAAAGTTGACCCAACAAAAAAACCCATATTAATTATTCAAGGTATGGGCGCAGGGGTTAATACTTTTAATGCGCCTGGCGGCAAATACAAAGCGGCGTTAATTAAAATGGGAGTAGAATCCAGCGATAAGCTCACTCAGCTTAGCGGCCGCATAAATAAACCGAACCGCGCCGAAGGGACTTTTTCGGTGATCATCAATGAAAAACAGGATAAATCAATTACCACCAAGGAAAAAGAAGGGTTAAGTAAAATTTCCTCTCCTGAGGCGAAGAAGGAAGCGGTATTGGAGATATCTGAAAAGATAACTAAAGAGCTTGATGCGCAGGGCGTAAGCCGGTTGCAGCAAGAGGCAAGAAAATTGGTTGATGTCAGCCGGCAGCAGGCAGAAGCTACGGATAAAGATATAGCCTACTTACAGTCAGAATATTTAAAAAAGATTAAGCAGCGCACAGGGGTGATCGCGCAAGGAGATATTGCCACGGCTGCGCAATTAGAAAAACATTTATCACAAAGGGGATTAAGCCATCCGGTTGAAACTCTTAAATCCTTGGGCTTGATATTTGACGGGCGCTTAAGAGCAACGCCGGATGAGCTTACTTTGCGCGGTAAGCGCTTCCTGAATTTCTTGGCAAATTTTGAAGAACAAATAATGAAAAGATCAGCTAATCCTTATCAGTTTCTTAAAATAGCAAGAGACCAGGTAAGGATAAAGAGGGATGTTTTTCTCAAGCAATTATATGACCCGGATAATGTTATAGCCGACCTGCCGGATAGATTGAGCAATTTAGCTATGCAAGAAGATTTTTTAAATAAGATTTTAGAAGATGGCCAAGATATTCCGGCGCCGTACGTAATATTGCAGGTATGGTCTTTACTAAATACCCCGATATTAAAACCCCAAATATTAGAAGTGCTTGAAGAGCGGGGTATTTTTATTAAATCCCAAGACGTAAAAAATCTACAATTAACCGATCTATCGCAATATTTTCAGCTCAAGGATAAGGAGGTAAAGGAAATAAAATCCGATTTGTTTGAATACCTCTTCAATATTGAGTCAGTCGGCGGAATCAAAGCGCTAGATAATCTTATCAAAGAGGTTTCAATAAAAGAGATGGACATTCTTGCCGCGTCCGAGGATCAAATTAGGAGCTGGTTGAACGCTGAAAATTTCAAAAACGGTGATTTAAACAAGTTTTTTAATAGCGGATATGGCAAAGAGCTTGTTTTAAAACTGGTTAAGGAAACCCGGGGGAATTCTGCGCTGTTAAAGGTATGGCTGGCGCAGGTGATGAATATGGATATGGCTGATTTAAAAATTAACTTTACCGTTGAAAGAGCAAAAATGGAGTTCTATAAACAGGCAAAGGAAGCCGGGTTTGATGAAAATAAAATAGAGAATGCGATTGGAATTATTGATGAAAGATTGGTTACTCAGCCGGCGGTTTCCAAGTTCGCAGAACAGCTTCAAGAATTTAAACAGCTTGATAAAACCGTTCCGGAGTTGATCGCGGAACTTATGATTGAGGACGTAAAATCAGGCAAATTAGATAATCTTAGAAATAAATTACATTATTGTTTTTCCGAAGAAGCCATAACCCAATTAGCCAATAAATATGGGCTGGAAGCGAAAGCGACAGAAGACATACTCGCGCTGAATTTAATTGAAAAGGATAAAAGGATTGAAAAAGAAACGGAAGAGTTTCTGGCGGGGGAGTCTAATAGCAATAGGTATCCCGCTTCAGCAAATTTTAAGGTTATTGCCGAGGCCATTCTTAATATAAATTCTCCGGAGCGGCTCGATCGGGTTATTAGCGATATCAAAGCAACCCTTAGCGGCCTTCCTACAACAGTATCAACCGCACCCGCCTTACCCACAGTAGACGATTCTAAAGCAATTGAAGCGGCCGAAATAGCGACTGGAACCGGCGCATAATGCATACAACCCTTATTCTATTAATTTGTTTTATTTCTACCTGTATTCCGCCAAGAGCCTCCTATGCCGGCGCGGCAGTTTTTGATAACTTAAGAAAGCCGTCAGCAGGAAAAGATAACGAAACGTATAATATCCTTAACGAGTTAAAAGAATTAGCTTTATTAGACGCGGTTAAGAAAGCGCAGGATGCGTTACCTGATGATGTGAATGAGCAGAATCTTAACTTTATTGTGCAAGTAGATAAAGAGGGCAATCTAGTGTATCCTCTTTCGCCGGAAGCTAAAATAATAATAGGCCACATAAGAGATGACCGCGCGGCATATTTTGCAAGGGGTTTGCAGAAAAGAGGATTTAAGAACCTCATTGGGTATATTAAATTCGCCAAAGATTTTGAAGGAAAATATGTGCTTCCGGAAGATATTGTTGCTGAGGTGCCTAATACTTTCTTGGAAAGACTATCTAATAAGGGATACACTAGCGTAAAAATATCAGAAGACGAAAAGAAGTCGCATACAGGTGATAATGCTGATGGCAGAAGAAAATCGCCTTTTAAAGGAGAAAGGCGGATTGTTATAGAAATGCAGAAGTCTAAAAAAGCATATGTGGATACTCCGCAGATGAAAATGAAGGAATGCGCTGATGCGGTTTTGATGGAGTTGGATGGAAACGTAGACTTTATATTGGTTAATTTGCTTAGTTCAGATATGATGAAGCATACCGGAAGTTTTAAAGCATCGGTTGAAGGTAATCAAATTACCGACTTGCAACTCGGCAGAATAAAAGAAAAGATAGATGGGATAAAACAAAATATCGTAAAACTTGTAGAATCAGAGGTAGCAAATATAGAAACGGGCAAGGAACTAAAAGAATTATTAAATGACGACTACGATAAGTTCTTAGAAAGATTAAAGACTGTTGATGAAAATATTTATAATAATGTAAGAAACTTAGAAGCTCGAATACCGATGTTAGTTGTAACGGCTGACCATGGGGCTTCCGAAGATGGATTAAAAGCAAATCAGAAAGGGTCAGATACTTTTCATACCGCAAATCCAGTTCCTTATGTTATTTATGACCCCTTAAGAAAAAAGAAAATACCCTTAAAATCCGGTAAGACAATCGTAAACAACGCGGCCACTTTGTTGCATTTATTAGGCGAAGAAATTCCTTCTGATTACGAAGAGAGTTTATTACCCGGGGATTACAAAGGTAGTAAACGGAGGATAGTGTTTTGTGTGTTGGATGGTTGGGGAATAAATCCCAATAGAAATTATCCATACGACGCTATAAGGCTTGCAAATGTGCCTAATTATAACTGGCTGGTTGAGAATGCGTCGTTTACAAAACTAAAAGCTCATGGGGAGGTTATAGGATTAAGAAGTCAGCTCTCTTACGAAGATGGCCCCCATCATTTAAAAGGGCTGCAAGCAGGGCAAACAGATATAGGTCATCTCCATTTATTCTCAGGCAGGCAAATAAAACAACCGCTATGGTATGTGGATAACTTTATTAATGGTAAGATTAGTGAAGGGGTATTTGACGAAAGTAAACCCGAGGTTAAAGTATTAATCGATGAACTTAATGAAGCTAAAGATAAAAATTTAGAAGTTTTTTATATCGCTGTGGCATCAGAAGGCGGTGTGCATTCTTCGCTTTATCATATGTATGCACTTATGCGGCTGGCAAAGAAGCTGGGCCTAAAGAAAGATCAGTTCATTATTATTCCTGCTGCCGATGGCAGAGATGTGCCATCCAGGACAGCGGATTTATATCTTCAGGACATATTCACTAAGATTAATGAGATAGATATTGGCGTTGTTTCCGGTGTTTTTGGGAGGGATATGTTGGTTAGAAAAGAAGGTATGGAAGATATTACCAACAGAATAATAGATGTATTTTCGGGAAATGAAATAAATAAGTCCGATGTTATTAAGGTAAAGCCAGATGATAAACTTGGCGGCGGCAATAAGGATTTCTTTGACGCTAACAGCAGGTTCTTCGAAGCGATTGGCGGAGAAGCATTATTTCCCGGATATCTTGAAGATATATGGGGCCAGTATGAAAATTTACATTCTAAAGTATCTTCTCCCTCCTTTAGTGATAAAAAATTAGTTTTGGCTGTCCATTCGAGCTTTTTTAAGAAAGGCGGCGCCATAGACGCGTTGAATGAGATTATTAGATTACAGTTAGGCCATCAAGTCCATATTGTGCTGGGCATCTATGGAGAAGGCGCGGATAAAATAAGGGATCTATTTAGCGATAAAAGCGGTATTATTACAGCAAAAACAATCGCTGAATTAAAATCGACATTAAAAAACCAGCAGGGTGAACTACCAATGGATGTTGTAATATTAAAACCTGCTGGAGAAGAAGTAAGTTTAGAAGCCAAACAAGTGGGGTTTTCGGAAAAGACAATCAGCACGGTTGCTGTAGCTAAGGCAATGCAGGTGCTTTTAGGCACAAATTCCAAGGGGCAATTTTACAGCCCGTATATTTTAGGCAGGTTTAGAAAATTTTGTGAAAAAATGAAGGAGGATGGGGTGATTAACGAAAATACTAAACCCCAAGTATTTGACGGGCTGGATTTACCGGAACTAGAGCTTGCGCAGGGTATAAAGGGTATTAAAGAAAATGACGCTGATTTAATCTCTAAGTTTATCGATAGTTTTATTTAACGCTCGCAGGGCAGTTTTCACTGCCAAGGTTTTTATGTTCTTTGACAATTGATGTTTCCTAACCCCGAGGTTTACTGGGATTAAACTCTGCTGACTTTATTAATTATTAACAACAGTAGGGTGGGTTTAAACCCACCCTACTGTTGGAAGTTAATTAAACTTGTTACTGTCGTTTCAAGTTTTTTCTTGATTAATTTAATAAATAAAGGATAATAAGTGTAAGCTGACTTGTGTCAGCAGGTTAGGGTTAGGAGAAAGAAATGCAGGAACGCAGGAAATTAACCAGGTGGCGGATAGATAAAAGCGCTCTGCTTAAGTTTGAGCAGAAGGAATCATTCTGCCAGATTAAGGATATTAATTGTACCGGAGCGCAAGTTGTGTTAAATACAAAATTGCCTCAGGATGTTAATTTCAGGATGAGTTTACGGCTTTCTGAAAATCATACTATCGTGGCTAAAGTTTGGGCCAGTTGGCATAAGGTAATTAACGGCAGTAATCATTATGGGCTTTATTTTAGTGAGATAAAAGACGCGGATAAAGATAAAATCAATAAATTTGTTAATGCTTTTTATCCTAATGATGATCCAAGGAAAATGCTGGAACCAGGAGTTGTTGGTGCTGACGGAGAGAAGGGGGGTGAAGGGGTGAATGATCATCGGATATTTGAGAGATTTAGGAAGGAATTTTCCGCCCGGTTTATCGGTTTAGACGGAAAAGAAGGAGTGGCGCAGACTTTTGATGTGAGCGCCAAAGGATTAGGGTTATCCACTAACCAGGAATTAGAATCAGAGGCGGATTTGGAGATCTGGTTGGATGTTCCCAATAGCACTGACCCGCTATACACCCGGGGCCAGGTTGTCTGGAGCAGGTTAGCCGGTAAAGGAGGTTTCCTCTCCGGCATTGAATTGGAAAGAGCAGACTTGATGGGTATTTCCCGGTTATTACGCGCTTAATGCATTTAAGGAGTTTTGAGGATGTTGTTTAAGAGTGTGCTTTTGGGTTGTTGTGTATTATTTTCAGTATTAGGTTGTTCAGGCCAAAAACTTGATTCCAAACCCACCATAAGTATCTGGCACTGGATGACTGACCGCGACGCAGCCTTTCAGGAGCTGGCAAAAAAATATGAAACTTTAACCGGAGTAAAAGTAAATTTTGAGCTTTATGCCCCCTCGGATGCTTATGCACAGAAAATCCGCGCCGCAGCCCAAGGCATAAACCTCCCGGATGTTTTCAGTATTTTAGGCCAGAAGCAGGATTTCGTTTCTTTTATCAAAGCCGGCCACGTCTTGGATCTTACCGCTTATATGGAGGCTGATAATAATAGTTGGAAAAATAGTTTTTTTCCCAAGGCGCTGACAGTAAATGAGTTTGGGCCGCAAAACAGTTACGGAATTAATCCGGGTATTTTCGGCGTGCCGATTGATATCATGACCATCCAAATGGTCTATAATAAAAAACTTTTTACACAGTTGGGCCTGAATCCTAACCGGCCGCCTAAAACTCTTTCCGAATTTTTAGATACCGGAGCGAAAATTCAGGCTGTTGGGTTGCAAGGGTTAGTTTCCGGGTGGGGTGAGATTTGGATGATTGATTGTTTGGCCAACAATTACGCCTTTAATCTTATGGGAAAAGATAAGGTGTTGGCTACCATAAAAGGCGAAGTTCCTTACACTGATCCGGATTGGGTGGAAGTATTTACTATTTTTAAACAGATGAAAGATTCCGGCATTTTGGCCCGGGGATTGGTGACGATGATTAATAAAACTGCCGAGCAACTTTTTGCCAATGAGAAGGCGGTATTTGCTTTTAACGGTTCATGGTGCGCGAATGTTTATCAAGGGATGAATCCCGGCTTAGAATACGGGGCAATGCTCCCGCCGCAGGCTTCGGATAAGTTTCCGATGGCAATCTGGGGAGGGGCAGGTTCTTCTTTTATGGTTAACGCGCGCTCTAAGCATAAGGAAGAAGCAGTAAAGTTTTTAATTTGGTTAACAGATCAGGATCAGCAGGCGTATTTATCGGCCGCCACCAATAATCTGCCGGCGAATAAAAACAGTTTATCCAAGATCCCGGCGGTACTTGCTCAGTTTGCCCGCGGCATGGATTATGCAACGCATCCGAATGTCTGGGGGGTTTCGGAATTCTCTCTGGTGATTGAGGCCTTTGACTACGGCATCCAATCCATTATTATCGGCGAAAAAACCCCGGAGCAGGTAGCCAAAGAGGTGCAGCAGGTTAAGGAAAGGGAATTAGCTAAGAAAAGGAAGAACTAGTCATCCTGACCCTGAGTGTAACGAAGGGGAAGGATCTAGATTCTTCGTCGAGGCTTCGCCTCTCCTCAGAATGACGCTTAAACAAATGAAAATAAAGGATACATTAGAAAATTACGTTTTTGTCTTACCGGCTGTAGCGATATTCTCTATATTTTATATCATTCCCTTTATTTGGGTTTTTCAGCTGGGGCTCTTTGAGTGGGATGGGATCTCTTTTACCAGGATATTTGTGGGACTGGATAATTTTAAAGAAATTTTTCTGCAGGATGTTAATTGGTGGCGCGCGATGTGGAATGCCGGCTACATTACCCTGATTGCGCTACTTTTTCAGAATATTTTGGCTTTTATGCTTGCCTGGGCCTGCGACCGCCAGATCCGTTTGAAGAATTTTTACCGGGTAATATTTTTTATTCCGCCGGTCCTCTCGGAGATCGTCGTGGGCATGATCTGGCGGTTTATCATTAACGATATCGAGGGAGCGAATATTATCAACCGCATGTTGGCTTCTATAGGGTTCCCTAATCTTATGCATCAGTGGCTTTCTGATCCCAAGACTGTGCTGACTACGGTGGCGGCCGTACATTGCTGGAAGGGTTTTGGCTGGGGATTTTTAATATTCTTAGCGGGTTTGCAAACTATCCCGCATCAGCTTTACGAATCCGCGCGTGTTGACGGAGCAAATGCCTGGCAGTCATTTAAGAAAATTACCGTTCCATTGATGATCCCGGTAACGGTGTTGGTGGCGATATTGACAGTTTTAGGCTCGATGCAGGCTTTCGCATTGATTCTTGGGCTTGTGGGCGGAGAATTTGCAGGGCATACTTCCGTGCCGGTGCTGAGGATCTTAGCATCGATGCGCGGCTCATCGTCCAGGTTTGGCTATGCCTGCGCCCAAGGCATCAGCTTGGGCATGATTTTGGTAACTATTTCATTTATCCAGTACCGTTTCTCCAAGAAGGGGCAGTAAAATAATGCAGCACGCACTTTACTATAAGAGTAAAAAATTCCTGATCAATACGTTGATCCATATTTTTTTAATCAGCGTGGCGGTTACCTGCCTTTATCCGCTGCTCTGGATGATTGCCTCCAGCCTCAAAACACAGGATATTATTTTTAAAGATATTTCTTTAATTCCGCAACAGCTGCATTTTGAGAATTATATCCATGCCTTTAAGGAAGAAGGTTTTGGCCGCAGTTTTTTAAATAGCATATTTTATACCGGCTTTTCTGTTTTTGGTGTTGTAATCATTGCTTCCATGGCAGGATATGCCTTTTCGCGCCTGCGTTTTCCCGGAAGAACCATTTTGTTCTATATGTTTATAGCAGCAATGATGATACCCATTCCGGCAAGTTTCGTGCCTTTATACGTGCTTCTGAATAAGTTACACCTGAGGGATACTCCTATCGGGTATATCTTATGTATGATCAGTGTTGGCCTTTCTGTGAGCATATTTTTATTGAAAACATTTTTTGACAGAATGCCCAAGGAGGTAGAAGATGCCGCGCGTATTGACGGTTGTTCCAAAATGGGAATCTGGTGGCATGTAGCGTTGCCGCTAGCTAAGCCGGTTTTGGCGGTGGTGGTAATCTTCAATGCCTTGAATGTCTGGAATGAATATATCCTGGCTTTGATTATTTTTGATTCCCGCAAGTTTATGCCGCTGCAGGTGGCGTTACAGGTATTTCGAGGAGAATTTGTGACCAATTATCCCTTATTAATGGCAGGCCTGACCATTGCTGTTTTACCTATAATCATAGTGTACCTGTTGATGCAGAAGTATATTGTCAAGGAAATAACTAGCGGCGAAGTATTCGGATGACAAAATGGACACTATAATAAACTCTGCTGACTTTTATTAACAATAGCAGGGTGGGTTTAAACCCACCCTGCTATTGAAAGTCAACAAGGTTTGTTACACTGTCACAAAATGTTTAACATTGTTTACGCCAGGCATGTTTGTTATAATAAGGTTTGGTTTAATTAAAAAGGAGACTATTTAATGGCACAAGCAGCCAGTCGGCCAAAGCATCATATTACCGCCCCCCAAGACCGTATCTCTATTTTTCAAAAAGCCATCTATAGCATCGGCGCATTTGCTAATACTGCTCAGGCTGCTTTCATTGGGCAGATGGTCATTGTTTTAAACCTCGGATTAGGGGTTAACCCGGCTTTAGTGGGCCTGGTAGGAGCCATCCCCCGGATTATCGATGCCATATCCGATCCGATTACCGGTTATTTTTCAGATAATATCCGCACCCGCTGGGGCCGCCGCAAGCCGGTTATCTTCTTTGGGGCGATTACCGGAGGTATTTGTTTTGCTTTGATGTTCCAGCTGTATAAGGGGCAGAGCGAAATGTTTTATTTCTGGTATTTCTTAATCTTCCAAGTCCTCTTTTTTATTGGATTTACCTGTTTTTCTATTCCCTGGATCGCTTTAGGTTATGAAATGACCCCTGACTATCATGAACGCACGCGCCTGCAGGGAGCGAGTAATCTTGCCGGCCAATTGCCCTGGCTTATCGCTCCTTGGTGCTGGGCAATTATGCATAACCGGGTGTGGTTTACGGATATTGTTGAAGGAGGCCGGTTTCTTTCT
>JAHIKK010000034.1 GCA_018897555.1 Candidatus Omnitrophota bacterium | reverse complement strand
GAAACATTCACTGATAGAGCCGACTTTATAAACAAGGCTAATACTTATCAGCTATTTTTTAATCTTGAACGGCCCAACACTTATAAAGAAGATAAAACGCCCTGGCAATTGGCCCAAGAGAAAAAACGTGATCTGGATAAACGATTACTAATGACAGCCTCTGTTGATCTCGATGCGCTACTTAATACCTACACTTCTCTTTTGGCTCAGGGGGGTAAGAATCTATTGACCAATCCCTAAATTTAAAATTTAAAATAATGGGGACGGTTCTATTTTTCTAGAATCAAACACAGAGAAAAATAGAACCGTCCCCTGGTTTTAAATCACCAAGGATAAGTGTTCCGGGCCTAAGAGTTCATCTAAGTCCTGGATAAGTTGTTCATTAGGTTCAACATACAATCCTTCGCCGACAATTAACTGTACCCGGGATTTAGCGGGCGTATCCAGGCGTAAATAGACAGGGACTCTTCCGCGATGCTTCTTGAGTAACTCTTTTAAGGTTTCAAAGATATTCTCCCTTATTCCGGACAAGTTAATGTTGATAGCGGTGATAAGTTTGTAAATTTCTTCAAACGGGAAAATGTCTTCGGCGATAATTTTGGGTGTTTCTTCCTTAAGGTCAAGCACTCCACGGATATGCACAATGGTATTGGCTTGGATATGAGAGCTTATTTTAGCGAATGCGCGCGGAAAAACCAGTATTTCTACTGCCCCGCTTAAGTCTTCTAACTTTAATATCGCCATTTTTTCTTGTTTGGCCCGGGTAACGGTGTGTTTGATTTTAACGATTAGGCCGACGATCTTAATGATATCCTGATCTTTGTGTTCATGCAGGCTGGCAGTAGAGCAGGAAACAAAGCGCTTAAGCTGGCTAGCATAACGCGCTAGAGGGTGGCCGCTGACGTAAAAACCGAGCATATCTTTTTCAAAAGCCAGAAGTTGCGGCTCCGGCCATTCTTGACAATCAATTAAATTGTTCGTAGTTTTTCCAAATCCGTTATTTTTTAGAGTTTGATCAAAGAATGAAAGTTGGCCGCTGGATTTTTCTTTTTGGATTTTTTGCGCTCCTTCTAATATTATATCCAGGCTGGCGAACATTTTAGCCCGCCCGCCGCCAAAATAATCCAGGGCCCCGCATTTAATCAGGCTTTCTAAAACCTTACGGTTAGCTAACCGTAAATCTATGCGCTGACAAAGATCTTCCAAAGATTTAAATTTTAACTTCTCTCTTTGTCCAACAATTGATTCTGCTGCGCCCCGGCCGACATTTTTAATCGCCAAAAGGCCAAAGCGGATAGTGGATTCATCCTCTACTTTAAAAAGCGCTTCACTTTCATTGATATCCGGCGGTTGTACCTTTAAGCCCATGCGCAGCGATTCATTCACGTATTCGACTATTTTATCGGTATTATCGCGTTCGGAAGTAAGCAGGGCAGTCATGAACTCTACCGGGTAATTGGCTTTTAAATAAGCAGTGCGGTATGAAATCAAAGCATAAGCGGTGGAATGTGATTTATTAAAACCATAACCGGAAAAATATTCTATTAAATCAAATATCTTGCCGGCGGTAGATTCCTTGATTCCATTTTTGACGCAGCCGCTAAGGAAATTCTTGCGTTCCTTTTCCATAACTTCCGGGATTTTTTTACCCATGGCCTTGCGTAAGATATCTGCCTGGGCAAGTGAGAATCCCGCCAAAACAGACGCAATTTGCATAATCTGTTCCTGATAAACCATAATTCCGTAAGTTTCCTTAAGGATGGACTCAAGTTTAGGATGTTCATATTTAATCGGAATAATCCCATGTTTACGTTTCATGAAATCATCCAACATTCCGGAGCCAATTGGCCCGGGCCGGTACAATGCCAAAAGCGCGATTAAATCTTCAAAACGTTCAGGAATAAGTTTTTTAAGCAAATCGCGCATTCCTGAGCTTTCTACCTGGAAGATCCCAATGGTATGGCTTGAGGCCAATAGTTTATAAGTATTTTGGTCATCCAGCGGCAGTTTTTCAAGGTCAATTTGAATGCCGCGGATTTTTTTAATTAGTTTCAAAGTCTCATCAATTACGGTAAGCGTCCTTAGGCCAAGAAAGTCAACTTTAAGCAGCCCGATTTTTTCCAGTGTCCCCATGCTATATCCGGTGGTAATCTGATCATCTCCGGTTTTAAACACGGGCATGTAATTATTTAACGGTTTATCCGCGATAATTACTCCGGCAGCATGAACGGAAGCATGGCGGTTTAATCCTTCCAAGGATAGAGCGATAGAGATCAGTTTGGTAATTTGCGGATCATTTTTATAAAGGTTGTTTAGTTCGGGCTCACTCTCTAATGCTTTTTTAAGGGTCATCTCCAGTTCCGCGGGAATCAGCTTAGCAATCCGGTCGACTTCGGCATAGGGAATAGCCATTACCCGTCCGACATCCCGGATTACGGCGCGCGCTTGCATGGTTCCGAAGGTAATGATTTGGGCAACATTTTCCTGGCCGTATTTATTCGTGACATAATCAATCACCTCTTGCCGGCGTTCGTAGCAGAAATCAATATCAATATCCGGCAGCCCCATGCGCTCCGGATTCAAGAATCTTTCAAAGAGCAATCCGTATTTTAACGGATTAAGATCGGTAATTCCTAAAAGATAGCTCACCAGGCTTCCGGCAGCAGAACCTCTTCCCGGCCCAACGGGGATACTTTGGCTTTTAGCGTAAGCGATAAAATCCCAGACAATTAAAAAATAGCTGATAAAACCCATATGCCGGATAATTTTTAATTCATGATCCAGGCGTTTTTGCACCTCAGGATTATCTTTAAGATTTTTTTCGGTTAAGCCTTTTTCACATAACCCCAGCAGAAACTCTTCTTTGTCCTTTCCTCCCGGAGGAGAATATTTAGGTAAATGCATCTGGGTAAAATCCAGTTCCAGGTTACACCGGGCGGCAATTTCTAAGGTATTTTTTAAAGCCTCCGGGCATTCGCTAAACAGCTTTTTCATTTCTTCGGGAGAGGTAAAATAAAATTCTTCTGTCTGAAAACGCATGTGTTTAGGGTCATCCAGGGTAGTTTGTGTTTGAATGCACAGTAATGCTTCATGGGCTGCGGCCCTGTCTTTGGTGGGATAATGTACGTCGTTAGTCGCTACCAGAGGAATGCCCAGTTCGCCGGAGATCTTAATCATCCCGGTATTTACTATTTTTTGCTCGGGGATAGAGTTACCTTGGATTTCCAGGTAAAAGTTTCCCTTTCCTAATATGTTTTGATAAGTGTCCGCGGCTTTTATTGCGTCGTTAAAACGTTTTTGCAGTATCAAGCAGGGAATTTCTCCTTTAAGGCAGGCAGATAAGCCGATCAATCCGGCGGAATGTTGGGCGAGAACCTCTTTATCAATCCGCGGCCGGTAATAGAATCCTTCCAGATAACCGATGGAGACCAGCTTCATCAGATTATGATACCCCTCTTCATTGCGGGCTAAAAGAATTAGGTGATTAGCGGCATCTTCTATGCCGCCGCTTTTTTTCTCCAAGCGGCTTTGCGGGGCAACGTAAACTTCACAGCCAATGATGGGTTTGATTCCTGTTTTTTGCGCTTCGAGATAGAAATCAATAGCCCCGAACATGCTGCCATGATCGGTGATGGCCAAAGAATCCATTTTGAAACTTTTAGCAATGGCGAGTATCTCCGGTATACGGCAGGCTCCATCAAGAAGGCTGTATTGCGTGTGCAGGTGGAGGTGGACGAATTCAGAGTGTGGCATTGCAGGTACTTAGCTAATTTATTCCCACTCTATGGTTGCCGGAGGCTTAGAGCTTATATCGTAAACTACCCGGTTGATTCCTTTTACTTCATTGATGATACGATTGGAGATCTTTTCCATAACTTCATAAGGAAGTTTTACCCAATCCGCAGTCATACCGTCAAAACTGGATACGCAGCGTAAGGCGCAGACATTTTCATAGGTGCGCTCATCACCCATTATTCCCACGCTTTTAATGGGGAGTAATACGGCGAAGGACTGCCAGATTTGATCATATAGCCCGGCTTTTGAAATTTCTTCAATCACGCGTTTATCTGCTTCGCGCAGAAGCTCAAGCCGGCTAAGATTAATTTCTCCGATAATTCTTACCGCCAGCCCCGGGCCGGGAAACGGCTGACGCTGAATGATATTTTCCGGTAATCCTAACTGACTGCCGATTTGACGCGCTTCGTCTTTAAATAATTCCCGTAAAGGCTCAATAAGTTTAAGCTTCATCTGCGCAGGTAAGCCTCCGACATTGTGATGGCTTTTAATTTTTCTGCTTGGCCCGCCCGTAGGTGAGATAGATTCGATTACATCCGGATAAAGAGTGCCTTGGCCCAAAAACTTTACCCCTTTGGTTTTTTTTGCCTCTTCTTCAAATACTTTAATGAATTCATCTCCGATGATCTTTCTTTTTTCCTCCGGATCCGTTATCCCTTTTAAGCGTTCAAGGAATCTTTTGCTTCTGTCAACATAGCTTAAATTAAGATGGTAGAAGTCTTTAAAAACGCTCTTGACCTGCGCGGCTTCACCTTTTCTGAGCAGTCCGTTATCGATAAAAATACAGCGTAAATTTTTACCGATGGCTTTGTGAATTAACAAAGCCGCCACAGATGAATCCACCCCGCCGCTTAAACCCAAAACTACTCTATCTTTGCCGATGATTTTTTTAATATTCTCAATCGATTCTTTAATAAAGGATTGCATCGTCCATCTACTGGAGGCGCCGCAAGCTTTAAATAAAAAATTACTTAAGATCTGATTGCCTTTTTCCGTATGCGTTACTTCCGGATGGAACTGCACGGCAAATATTTTTCTTTTTTGGTTAGAGATTGCCGCAATCGGGGTATTGGTAGTATGCCCGATGGTGTGGAATCCGGAGGGCATTTTGGTTACATAATCCCCATGGCTGGCCCAGCAGGTAAAATTACCCGGCAGGTGGCTGAAAAGATCCCGGTTGTCATCAATAAATAATTCTACTTTTCCATATTCACGCTCGCGGGTATGCCTGACCTTGCCTCCTAACAGCTCGCAGATAACCTGCATTCCGTAGCAGATACCCAATATCGGTACACCTAACTTAAAGATACCCAGGTCAGGATAAGGTGATTTCTTATCGATCACTGAAGCCGGGCCGCCGG
Organism: Candidatus Omnitrophota bacterium; assembly: GCA_018897555.1. Taxonomy (GTDB): domain Bacteria; phylum Omnitrophota; class Gorgyraeia; order Gygaellales; family Profunditerraquicolaceae; genus UBA6249. Next base: position 66,630 of record JAHIKK010000034.1, on the reverse strand, counting down.
AGAGAATGATCCCTTTTGGATTTAACACGGCAATCTCTTTGGCCGGGGTATTGTAAGGAATAATTATTGAGAAAACTTTATTTTCTCTTACACGGCGGGCGATTAATTGCGTATATTGCGAACCAAAATCCAAAATTACTATTATTTGCCTGGTCATTCCGTTCTTCTTTTCCTGTGGTTTTTTTAACTTGACTTTTTTCTTCATTTTATTTCCCCATTCCTACTCTTTGGCCTACCTGGAAAATTTTGCCTTCAGTTTGGATTGAAGGAGCAATGATTATCTCTACATCATGCATTTCTTTTATGTTTGATGCTCCCAATGAACCCATGGAAGTTTTCAAAGCGCCCAGGAGGTTCTGCGAGCCGTCATCAACTTTTGCCGGCCCGAGTAAAATATCTTTTAACGCGCCGGTGGTACCCACTTGAATCCGGGTTCCGCGGGGTAAATTAACATGGGAAGTAGCCATGCCCCAATGAAATCCTCTTCCGGGAGCTTCTTTGGCGCGGGCAAAACTTGAGCCGATCATTACGGCATCTGCTCCGCAGGCAAAGGCCTTACAGATATCTCCGCCGCGGTTCATTCCGCCGTCAGTAATAATCGAAACATATTTTCCCGTGCGTTTAAAATAAAAATCGCGTGCTCCCGCGGCATCCACGGTAGCTGTAACCTGGGGGACTCCGATACCTAATACGCCGCGCGTAGTGCAGGCAGCACCCGGACCTATTCCGACGAGTAAGCCGCTGGCCCCTGTTCCCATAAGTTCCAGGGTTGTTTCATAGGTTACGCAATTTCCCAGGATGACCGGAATTTTTACAGACTTACAAAACTTGACCAGATCCAATGTTTTATATTCTTTAGAGAGATGCTTAAGTGTGGCCACGGTGGACTGGATGATAAAAATATCTACCCCGGCAGCAATGGTTAATTTCGAAAATTTTTCGGCATTAGCCGGAATACAGCTAACCACCGCCATCGCTCCGGCTTTTTTAATTTGGGCGACTCTTTTAGTGACCAGCTTTTCTTTGATGGGCGTGGAATAAACCGCTTGAATTAATTCTGTAGCTTTTTGGGGAGTAGCTTGGGATATTTCTTTGAGTACTTCATCCGGATTTTCATAACGGGTCTGTATACCATCGAGGTTTAAAACCGCAATCCCGCCTAAACGCGACATTTCAATAGCAAACTTTACATCTACCACTCCATCCATGGCTGCGGCTAAGATGGGTATTTTAATTTTTTTTCCATTAAATTTAAAACTCGTGTCTACCTCATTAGGATTAACGGTTTGGCTTCCGGGAACTAAGGCTACCTCATCAAAGCCATAACATCTTCTTGCGCGCCTGTTTATACCGATCCATTCCGCCATCTTAAATTCTCCTTATTATGATATTAAACCCTTGTTTTGCAATAAGTTATGAATATTTGCCTCACCTTGGGATTATCGCTGAAAGGATTAATAATTTTATATTAAACTGAGGTATTTGTCAAGATATATTTAAAAAACACGGGGACGGTTCTATTTATCTGGAATTAAACTCGAAAAAATAGAACCGTCCCCTTTATTTTACAGCTTACAACTTATGGCTTACAGCTGTTTAATACATTCCTCCACCACCCATGCCACCCATTCCGCCCATACCCCCAGGCATCTTATCATCTTTTTCAGGCTTATCTACAATTAAAACCTCAGTGGTAAGTAATAACGCGGCAATACTGGCAGCATTCTGTAAAGCTGAACGGGTTACTTTTGTAGGATCGATTACACCGGCTTCAATCATATCCACATAAGCATCCTGGCTGACATCATAACCGATATTGGTTTTTTCTTGTTTGATTCTTTGCACTACTACCGAGCCTTCCAAACCGGCGTTTTGCGCGATCTGTCTTAAGGGTTCCTCGATAGCGCGTTTTACAATATCAACGCCAATCTTCTCGTCACCTTCCAGCTTTAGTTTATCTAAAGCCGCAATAGTGCGGATAAACGCTACGCCGCCTCCGGGAACAATACCTTCCTGAGTAGCTGCGCGGGTTGCATGCAAGGCATCTTCAACGCGAGCCTTTTTTTCCTTCATCTCTGTTTCTGTGGCTGCGCCTACATTGATTACGGCAACTCCACCGGCCAATTTAGCCAGGCGTTCCTGCAGCTTCTCTTTATCATAATCTGAATCCGTATCTTCAATTTGCTTCTTTAGCTGGCTGATCCTGGCATTGATCACTGCCTTCTTACCCGCACCTTCAACAATAGTTGTGTTTTCTTTGTCGATTTTTATTTTTTTAGCGCGGCCTAAGTCTTCAATATCGATATTTTCCAGCTTGATACCTAGATCTTCCGTCAAGGCTTTACCGCCGGTTAAAATAGCGATATCTTCAAGCATGGCTTTACGCCTGTCGCCATAACCCGGAGCTTTCACTGCGCAGGCAACAAAGGTGCCCCGAATCTTGTTAACGACTAAAGTGGCTAAAGCTTCCCCGTCAACTTCTTCGGCAAGGATCAAAAGCGGCTTGCTTACACGGGCAATCTTTTCTAATAAAGGCAGGATATCTTTAATTGCAGATATCTTTTTCTCATAGATAAGAATGTAGGCATCTTCTAAGAGCACTTCCATTCTCTCGGCATCGGTTACAAAGTAGGGCGATAAATAGCCCTGATCAAACTGCATTCCTTCCACCACATCTAAAGTAGTGGCGGTAGATTTTGCTTCTTCCACGGTAATTACGCCGTCCTTACCTACTTTATCCATGGCCTCGGCAATTAATTCTCCAATATTGGTATCAGAGTTAGCCGCAATGCTGGCAACCTGAGCAATTTCTTTTTTATCTTTGATCGGAGTAGAGAGCTTTCCAAGTTCCTCAACTACTTTTATGACTGCTTTTTCAATCCCGCGTTTTAATGCCATAGGGTTTGATCCGGCAGTAACGTTCTTTAAACCTTCGCGATAGATCGCTTCGGCTAAGACGGTAGCGGTAGTGGTGCCATCACCGGCGTTGTCAGAGGTTTTTTCGGCAACTTCTTTAACCATCTGCGCGCCCATATTTTCAAAGGCATCCTCTAAATCAATTTCCTTGGCTACAGTCACACCATCTTTAGTGATGGTCGGGGAACCAAATTTTTTGTCGATGATTACGTTCCGTCCCTTAGGGCCTAAAGTTACTTTTACCGCAGCGGCCAGCTGTTCTACGCCCCTTAAAATCTTACGACGGGCATCGTCGCTGTACAATAATTGCTTTGCCATAAATCCTCCTTATTTGAGGCAGGTGCCTCTTTTCTTATTTAATAATCGCTAAAATATCTTCCTCACGCAGAATAAGCAACTCTTCGCCTTCTTTGGTAATAAACTCATTGCCGGAATATTTTCCAAAGATTACCTTATCTCCGACTTTTACTTCAGGGGCACAAACGGCACCACTCTCTAATATCTTGCCTTTGCCTACAGCCACCACTTTGGCCTCTTGCGGTTTTTCCTTGGCAGAATCCGGCAGGACAATACCGCCCTTACTTTTATTCTCTGCCTCTAAAGGTTTAACGACAATGCGATCACCCAATGGTTTAATCTCCATCTTGTTACCTCCTTATGTAGTTACATAACACCCGCGCAATACCAATTAGCGCGGGGTGTTGCCCAGTTATTAATTTGCACTTGGCACTCTTTTCTCTAGAGTGCTAATTATATAGAAAAAAAATTTCTTGTCAAGAGTTTTTTCTAAATCCGGCTTTCTCTTTGGCTATTTCATTTTCATAGATAAGTTTAATTCCGATTAAAGTCAGGTCTTTATGGATTTTTATTTTCATACCGGAATATTTTTTGATTAAAGAAATATTGCCGCCGGTGCCGATAATTTTAGCGTTTTTACCAAGATACTGTTTAATTCTTGCGGCCAACTCTTTACTTAAGGCGGCAGTGCCAAAAACAACTCCGCTTAAGATGCTATTTTTGGTATCCCGGCCAATAAGCATTTTCGGCTGTTCTAATTTTACTTGAGGTAATAATGCGGTTTTCTCTTTTAAGGCCTCCAGAGAGATATTCATTCCCGGGAAAATTAAACCTCCTAAATATGCCCGGTCTTTAGAGATTACATCAAAGGTAATGGCCGTGCCGGAATCTATAACAATCAGAGGGCCGGTATAAAAGCTGCTGGCAGCATAAGCATTTACCAGCCGGTCCTGGCCAACTTGTTGCGGTAGGCGGTAACGATTTTCTAGGGGGACGAGTAAGTCCTTACCTATTATATAGGGGTTTCGGCGATAAAGGAGCTTTAAGTCACGTTGGATAACTCGGGTTAGCTTAGGGACAACGCTGCAGATAATACTGGCGGATATTCCAGGATAAGCTTTTAATTTTTTTGCCAACGCTGTTTTTTTATAACTTTTAGTGGCGATATCAAACTGGTGCTTTAGTTTTTCTCCGGAGAATATTCCGCCGGATATATTCGTATTGCCGATATCAATGGCCAGTAGCATCGCGTAACTCCTTAACTTTATCCCTTAAGCCGGCGGCTTTTTCAAATTGTAAGTTCCGGGCGGCCAACTCCATTTCATATTCTAACTCAGTAATATATTTATGCAACTGGTATTGCTCGAGTGGTTCTCCGGTTAGCCCTTGCACAAACTCCTGGGTTTCGTTTGAATCTTGGATACCTTTTTTGATGGCCGTACGAATAGAACGCGGGGTAATTTTATTTTTCCGGTTAAATTTCATCTGTATGATTCTGCGCCGTTTGCTTTCGTCAATTGCTTTTTTCATCGATTTGGTGATCGTATCGGCATACATGATTACCGTGCCGTTTAAGTTGCGGGCAGCGCGGCCACCTACCTGAATAAGCGCGGTAGCACTGCGCAAGAACCCTTCTTTATCGGCATCCAGAATGGCCACTAATGAAACTTCCGGTAAATCCAGGCCTTCTCGGAGAAGGTTAATTCCTACCAGGCAGTCAAATTTTTTTTCGCGCAGTTCTTTAAGGATCACCGAGCGTTGGATGGTTTGTATTTCAGAATGTAAATATTTTACTCTTATTCCCTGCTCCGTAAGATAATGGGCCAGGTCTTCGCTTGACCTTTTGGTTAATGTGGTTACCAGGACGCGTTGATTATTTTTTGCCCGCTGCTTTATCTGTAGAATCAAATCTTCAATTTGCCCGGCTGTAGGCTTAACGATGATCTCCGGATCAATTAACCCGGTAGGGCGGATAATCTGCTCAGTAATTTTATTGGTACTTAAGGTTAATTCATATTCATCAGGGGTAGCGGAAACAAAGATTAATTGTTTTACCAGGCGGTTAAATTCATTAAATTTTAGCGGACGGTTATCCAGGCATGAAGGCAGCCTGAATCCGTAATTTACGAGCGTCTCTTTTCTGGCCCGGTCACCGGCATACATCCCTCTTATTTGCGGGAGAGTGGCATGTGATTCATCAATAATTGTTAAGAAATCTCCGCCGAAATAATCCATCATTGTCGACGGCCGGGATCCGGCTACAGAACCATTCAAATGGCGCGAATAATTTTCTATTCCGTGACAATATCCGATTTCTTTAAGCATCTCCAAATCATAGTTTGTGCGCGACTCCAGGCGCTGGGCCGCCAATAATTTATTTTCTTCCCGTAATTCTTTTAACCGGGCAGCCAGCTCTTCTTTTATCGAACTTATCGCCGCCTGGATTCTATTCCCGGAGGCGATAAAATGCTTGGCCGGATAAATAGCTACCCGATTGATCCGGTTGATTATTTTTGCCGATACCGGGTCGATTACTGAAATTTGAGATATTTTGTCTTGGGTTAATTCCAGGCGCAGCGCTTGTTGGCTGTAAGCTGGGAATATTTCCACGGTATCTCCGCGCACCCTGATTTTTCCCCGCTTAAATTCATAATCATTACGTTCATATTGAATCTGAATGAGTTTAGCGATTAATTCATCCCGCAAGATAGAGGTGCCCTTATTTAAAATTACCAGCATTTCTTGGTAGTCCTGCGGTGAGCCTAAATTATAAATACAGGAAACGGAAGCCACGACAATCACATCCGGCCGGCTGATTAAGGAGGTAGTCGCGGAAAGCCGCAAACGGTCCAGGCGTTCATTAATTGAAGAATCCTTTTCGATGTAAGTGTCCGTAGAAGGGATATAGGCTTCCGGCTGGTAGTAATCGTAGTAACTTACGAAATATTCAACCGCATTATGCGGGAAAAATTCTTTAAATTCAGCATAAAGCTGGGCGGCTAAGGTTTTATTGTGCGAGATGATCAGCGTCGGCAAGTTTACTTTGGCGATAACATTAGCCAGGGTAAAGGTTTTACCGCTGCCGGTAACCCCCAAAAGCGTTAAATAACGCTGCTTAGCCAGGATGGATTTAGAGAGTGCTTGTATTGCTTTAGGCTGGTCGCCGCAGGGTGAGAAACTAGAAACAAGTTTAAACTTATTCATCAGAACATTTTAGACTACGGCTAAGCTGATATCCACGGATTCTATCGAATCGGTTAGTTCTCCGATTGAAATTATTTCCACTCCGGTTGCGGCGTATTTTCTTACGTTGCCCAGGTGTATGCCTCCGCTTGCCTCGAGTAAGGTAGGGCAGCGTCGGCCATTAAATTTAAGATTATTCCTAATGTTTACCGCCTTTTGAATATCCCGAATCTTCATGTTATCCAGCATAATGATATCCGGCCTAAAACTTAAAGCTCGTAAAAATTCTTTTAAGTTTTGAGTTTCGATTTCAATTTTACATCCTTTGGGCACCTTGAGCAGTTGAGAATACCCTCCCATAATTTTTAAATGATTATCTTTAATCAGCACCATTTCATCCAGGCGCATGCGGTGATTATAGCCTGAGCCGATTCTAACCGCATATTTCTCCAGGGCCCTTAAGCCGGGAAAAGTTTTACGCGTATCGGTAATTTTGGATTTAAAGGGCTCTATCCGTTTAACAAACTTAAATGTTTTGGTGGCAATCCCGGAAAGTAATGATAATAAATTTAAGGCCACGCGCTCCGCCGTAAGAATACTGCCCGCCTTTCCTGAGATAATCGCCAGAGTATCCTTATTGCGGGCTCTCCTGCCCTCTTTGATCTTTGGGGCGAATTTTAAGCCCGGGTCTACGGTTTTAAATACATCGCCCGCCAGATCAATGCCGCAAAGCAAGAAATCTTCTTGGGCGATAATTTCAGCCCGGATACAGATGTCTTTGGGGATATTTAGCTGTGTGGTAATATCACCCCGGCCGATATCTTCCGTAAGCGCGCGCTTAATGATTGATTTTAGTTCCCCGGGGTTAAGCTTAGGTTTGGTTTCAGACAAGAAATATTTAGCGTAAGCCATTTTTGATTGCCTCCAGTTTTTTTACCTGCTCACGCATATCGATTAATTTATTTTTTTCTGCTTCTACAATTTCTTCGGGGGCACGCAGGGTAAAATTTTTATTTGCCAGCATTGCCTCTTTATTTTTAATCTCGGATTTTAATTTATCAATTTTTAGATTAGTTTTATTAATCTGCTGGGCGGCATCGGCGACTCCCTCAAGCGGCATGACAATATGCAGATCTTTAAAAACAACCGCGTATTGGTTATTTTGGGCGATATATTTCTCGGTCAGTGTTAAAGCGTTAACTTTAGCCAAATTTTTTATGTAGCTTAAAAGCTGCTCCAGAGATTTTTGAGTAAGTTTACTCATGGCGCTTATTTGGATGTCAATACGGCTGGCAGGGTTAACCTCCAACTCTGCGCGCATATTTCTGATTACATTAATCACCTCAAAAGCCAACTCCATCTGTAATTCATCTTGCTTATTGATCAGCTCGCTCTGTAAATGCGGCCAGTTTTGCTGCATAATTGATGGTTCGACTTTGCTCACCATCAACCCTGAGCAAACCCCGGGCTTTAGCCCGGGGTGCGTCGAAGGGGTTGAATCTTTGGCGCCGGGAAGGCGCTGCCAAATCTCCTCGGAGATAAAAGGCATAAACGGATGAATCAGCCTGAGGTATTTTTCTAAAACTTTATACATCACTATTTGGGTTTGCTTTTCTCCGATTTGAGGTTTAATTAATTCCAGGTACCAATCACAGAATTCATGCCAGAAAAATGCATACAGGCTACTGGCAGCTTCATTGAATTTAAAATTATCTAATTCTTTGCCTACTTTCTCCAGAGTTGTATAAAAACGGCTTAAGATCCAGCGGTTAACAATATCCAGTTGTTCGCGTTTAAAGAAAACGCATAAATCTACATTTACATCTTCAGGCTTAAGGTTAATGAGAATAAAGCGTGAGGCGTTCCAGATTTTATTGGCAAAGTTCCTGCCTTGTTCAAATCTGTCTTTGGACAAATATACATCCTGGCCCTGGGAAGTTATCGAGATAAGGCTGAAACGTAAAGCATCTGTTCCATACTCCGCGATGACCTCCAGGGGGTCAAGCGCATTACCTAAGGATTTGGACATCTTTTTTCCCTGGCTGTCGCGCACCGTGCCGTGGATATAAACATTTTTAAAAGGGATTTGTTGTTTAAATTCAAAACCCGCCATAATCATGCGCGCTACCCAAAAAAAGATAATCTCCGGAGCAGTAACCAGGGTTGCAGTAGGATAAAAATATTTTAAGTCGGCATTTTCTTTAGGCCAATAGAAGGTGGCAAACGGCCAAAGCCAGCTGGAAAACCAGGTGTCCAGGACATCTTCTTCTTGCGTTAGGCTCTCGGATGCGCATTTCGGGCATTTAGAAGGCTTAATCCTGGATACGATGATCCCAGCTTTTGGATTTTTCTCCTGGCAATTTTTACAGTAATAAACCGGCATCCGGTGTCCCCACCAGATCTGCCGGGAGATACACCAGTCCTGGATATTATCCATCCAGTTTAAATAAACCTTAGTCCAACGATCGGGGTAAAATTTAATCTCTCCTTTTTTTACTGCTTTAATGGCCGGCTTGGCCAACGGTTTCATTTTTATAAACCATTGTTGGGATAAATAGGGCTCGACAATGGTTTGGCAACGGTAACAGTGGCCGGCAGAAAACGTGTGGGCAATGATCTTTTCAAGTAACCCCAATTGTTTTAAATCTTCCAATACCGCTTCTCTTGCTTTGAAGCGGTCCAGCCCGGAGTATTTCTCTGCAATTTCATTCATCGAGCCGTCAGGATGCATTATCTTGATGAATTCCAAATTATGTTTTTTGCCCAAAACATAATCATTGGGGTCATGCGCGGGAGTGACCTTGACGGCCCCCGTTCCAAATTCCATATCAACGGAGGAATCGGCAATAATTTTTATTTCCCGTTTAATTAGCGGAAGGATCAATGTTTTTCCGATATATTTTTTATAGCGCTTGTCTTTTGGATTTACGGCTACGGCAGTATCTCCAAACATAGTTTCTGGCCGGGTTGTGGCAACAATAATAAACTCGTCAGTATACTTGGGGACTGTCCCCGTTTTTTGGGGACTGTCCCCAAGTATTTTAAACGGATACTTTAAATAATAAAGGCTTCCCTGTAATTCCGCGCGCGCTGCCTCTTCATCACTTAACGCCGTCTGGCAGCGCGGGCACCAGTTGATAATATAGTGGCCTTGGTAAATAAGTTTTTTTTCATAAAGCCTGACAAAAACTTCGGTGACGGCTAAAGAATACTCTTGATCCATGGTAAAACGCGCCCGCTCCCAATCGCAGGCGCAGCCGAGTTTTTTAAGCTGGTTAATGATGGTTGAGCCGTAGAGTTGTTTCCATTCCCAGACTTTCTCCAGGAATTTTTCCCGGCCGAGATCTTGCCGCTTGAGCCCCTCTTTAGCCAGGGCTTTTTCGACAACATTTTGCGTGGCGATTCCGGCATGATCCACTCCCGGCATCCACAGGGCCGCAAAACCCCGCATTTTTTTGTAACGGATTAAGATATCTTGAATAGTGTTATTTAAGGCATGCCCCATGTGCAGGATTCCGGTGACATTAGGCGGCGGAATAACGATGCAATAGGGTAATTTATCCGGGGAGGGTTTAGCGGAAAAAAGATTATTTTGCTCCCAAACTTTATACCACTTACTTTCGGTATCTTGGGGGTTATACTGCTTACTAAGCTCTTGCGCCATTACTGCTTATCCTTTAGGAGCTTATACTCTACACTGTCAACCAGAGCCTGCCAACTGGCCTCAATAATATTTTCATGGACTCCGATTGTATTCCAGATGTCCTTCCCATCCTGAGATTGGATTAATACGCGCACCCGGGCGGCAGTGCCTGCTTTTTCATCCAGAACGCGCACTTTAAAATCGGACAGATGCATTTTGGCTAAAGTCGGGTAAAAATCCTTCAACGCCTTGCGCAGGGCATTGTCTAATGCGTTGATCGGGCCATCTCCTTCAGCGGCAGTATGCTCTTTAACCCCGTTGACCTTTAACTTGATGATGGCTTCAGAGGTAATCTTCTTATCTTTACCTTTTTCTATAACCACCTTAAATCCTTCTAATTCAAAGAATTTTTTAAATTTCTTTAAAGATCTTTGCATTAATATTTGAAAAGACGCCTCGGCAGCTTCAAATTGAAAACCCTTATGCTCCAAAGCCTGAACTAATTCCAGAATCTTTTTTGTTTGCGGATCGGTCTTGGTTAGGTCGTAGTTTAAATCTTTGGCCCTTAATAAGATTCCGGTTTTACCCCCCAGTTCGGAAACTAAAACCCGGCGATGATTTCCGACTAAAGAGGGATCAATATGTTCGTAGGTTTTGGGGTTTTTCATTATGGCGTTAATATGCATTCCGCCCTTATGCGCGAATGCCGAATCACCCACAAAAGGCTGCTCATTCTTTAGACGCATATTGCTGATTTCACTAACAAAATGTGAAAGGTGCGTCAGCTGTTCTAATTGCGCATCCGGGATACAATCGATCTCTAATTTAATTTTTAAATTCGCAATAATCGGGATTAGGTCGGCATTTCCGCAGCGTTCCCCGTAGCCATTAATCGTCCCTTGCACTATGCTTGCTCCGGCCTCTACCGCGGCCAGGGAATTAGCAATCGCCACTCCGGCGTCATTATGGCAATGAATTCCTAAATCCACCTTGATCTTTCCTTTAATTTCTTTAATCGTAGAACTGATCTGGCTGGTTAAAGACCCGCCGTTAGTATCGCAAAGACAAACTGCCGAACAACCGGCATCTTGGGCGGCGATTAAAGTTTTTAAAGCGTAATCTTGATTAGCGCGGTAGGCATCAAAAAAATGCTCAGCGTCATAAAATACTACGAATCCTTTTTTAACCAGGAAATCAATACTGTCAAAAATCATCGCCAGATTCTCATCCAGCGTAGTTTTTAAAACCTCAAGCACATGAAAATCCCAGGTTTTACCGACGATGGTAATTACTTGGGCTTTAGATTTTAGCAGGGCTAATAAATTACTATCCTGGTCAGCCGGGATGTTCGGTCTACGGGTCATGCTAAAAGCAGCAATTTTAGAATTTTTAAGTTTAGACCGGCTTATTTTCTCAAAGAATTCCCGGTCCTTAGGATTTGAACCCGGCCAACCCCCCTCAATAAAATGTATGCCGATCTTATCCAGCTCTTCAGCAATGCGGATTTTATCCATTACCGAATAAGATATGCCTTCTGCCTGTGAACCGTCCCGTAAGGTGGTATCGTATAATTTTACCGTTGTCATAAATTACCTCTTGTTTATTTACCCGGTTAAAAGCCCCGCGCCGCGGGGCGCCGCCTCTAGCGGGGTTTACTTAGCCCGAAATCAGCGTGTAATTTTTTTACCGCTATTTCAGCGTCTTTCTTCTTGATAATGCAAGAAATGCTGATATCCGAAGTAGAGATCATGCCAATATTGATTTTATTGTCCGCCAGGACCCCGAACATTTTTGCCGCAACACCATGATGAGATTTCATGCCTACCCCGACAATCGAAACCCGGGCGATATCTTCGTCCAGTAAAACATCTCCGGCGCCGATTTTTTTAGCGACCATTTTAGTGATCTTATTGGCTTTGGCGCAATCGGCTTTAGCCACGGTAAAAGATATATCTGTTTGGCGGGTATGGCTTACGTTTTGCACGATCATATCCACGCTTACTCCGGAGGCCGCCAGATCTTTAAATAATTTTACTGCCACTCCGGGTTTATCCGTAACCCCGCAGAGAGTAATTTTTGCTTCATTTTTATTTAAAATTACCCCGCTGACTAAGACATCTTCCATCTTTCTAACCTCCTTAATAATCATGGTTCCGCTTTTGGTATTAAATGAAGAACGCACATGCAAAGGGACATTAAATTTTTTAGCTACTTCGATAGAACGCGGCTGCATTACCTGAGCCCCTAAGGAAGCCATCTCCAGCATTTCGTCATAAGTAATCTCTTTGATCTTTTTAGCTTTGGGTTCAATGCGCGGGTCAGTAGTATAAATACCCATGACGTCTGTGTAAATCTCGCAGGTATCCGCTTGGAGTTCTTTAGCTAAAGCTACCGCGGTTAAATCTGAGCCGCCCCGGCCTAAAGTGGTAATATCCTGATTTAAGGTTACTCCCTGAAAACCGGCAACGATAACGATCCTGCCCTTTTTTAATTCCGCTTTAATTTTATCTACGTTTATTTTGATAATTCTAGCCCGGGTATGGCTGCTATCAGTAATGATCCCGACCTGAGCGCCGGTAAATGAAATAGCCGGGAATCCTAACTTTTGGATAGCCATCGCCAAAAGCGCAACCGAGATCTGTTCTCCGGTAGATAAGAGCATATCCATTTCCCGTTCCGAAGGATCAGGATTGATTTTATCAGCCAGTTCCACTAATTCGTCGGTAGTATCTCCTAAAGCCGAAACGACTACCACCAGCTGGCAGCCTCTTTTACTATACCCTACCACCCTTTGCGCTACTCTTTTAATACGCTCGACATTAGCGACGGAAGAGCCGCCGTATTTTTGCACGACTAAACCTTTAGGCATTCTTTAATCTCCGCTCCGGGTGTTTAAAATAAAATATTCCATAAGTTGATAACCGTTCTCAAAATAAAGTTTTGATTTTTGCGCTTCTTTTTCGCAGTAATTAAGAAATTCTCCCTTGGGTATGCCTTTGCCGTAAATCGCAAAAGGAATGGCTTCCGCGGTATGGGTTTTTAAAGACAGCGGAGTGGCATGATCCGGTAAGACCATAATCCGGAAATCATCCTTGTCCTTACAATATTCCAGCAAAGAGCCGACCACTAATTGATCAAAACGCTCAATGGCAGTAAGTTTTTCCCGCAGATCACCGTTATGCCCGGCTTCATCCGGAGCCTCAACATGCACAAAAACAAAATCGTTTTTCTTTAAAGACTCGATTGCTGCCTGGGCCTTGCCCGCGTAATCCGTATCATAATAACCGGTTGCCCCGGGAACATTAATTACCTCCAGTCCCAGGATGCGCCCTAACCCTTTAATCAGGTCTACCGCAGAAATTACGCTTCCGGATAAATTGAATTTTTCCATAAATTTAGGCATATTGGGTTTGACCCCCTGGCCCCAAAGCCAGATCATATTTGCCGGGTTTTCTTTCAAATCCAGCCGGACATGATTAATTTCATGTGGCCCCAGAATTTCTTTGGAATCCAGCATAAGTTTAACAATTATATCCGCGTTTTCCCCTTTAGGCAGGTGCCGGTTAATGCTCCGGCCGGCAATATCATGCGGCGCCCAGCATTTCAAATTTTGCAGTTTTAATTCCGCTCCACGCTTAACTAAAAGCAGGTGCCTGTAACTTACGCCTGAGAAAAATCGCAGTTTATTATTTCCCAGCTTTTGATCAATAAATTTAATCAGGGTGCGCGCCTCTGTGGACTTAATATGCCCGGCGCTATAATCGAGTAACTTATCGCCTCCGGTGGTGATTAAGTTGCAACGAAAAGCAACATCGTCATCTTCCAGTTCAATACCCAGGTTGGCCGCTTCTAAAGGCCCTCTTCCGGAATAATATTTTTTTGGGTCATATCCTAATATTGAAAGATTAGCGACATCGGATGCCGGAGTCATTTTATCCGGAATGGTCTTAGCCTGCCCCAGGCATCCATTTTTAGCGATAAAATCCATATTCGGTGTGCGGGCCGCCTCTAAAGGAGTGCGCATGCCCAGCTCTTCTAGGGGGTAATCTGCCATACCATCACCAACCAGTACAATATATTTTGTCATAGTTGATTCTCCATTAATCCGGATAAATAAATAGCCATTTTTGTTTTACTTAAGAAAGGCCCGTATTTATTCTGGCTGTCTAAAATATAGGCTTGATAACCCCTGTTTTTATTAGAATTAGCTACCACTAAATCTAAATTTGCCGTTTCCAGGAGCCTCCTGCCTCTTTTTATCAGCATATCCTTACCTGCGTCCGGTTGGAACTTAAAACCCACAGTAAATAAATCCGGTTGATGAATTTTTAAGCTCTGGATCAGTTTCTTCGTGGGAACTAAATTTATTTTCCAGCTCTTGCGTTGTGAACTGACCTTATGCTGAATTATATCTTTAGGCTCATAATCTGCCACCGCCGCCGCATGAATAACCGCCGCAAATTTTTGATTTTTCAATTCTTTATCTAAGAGCTGCGCTAATTCAGAAAAATATTTAAACCGTATTAGCTGAATGCCTGCTTGGCCGGCTCGGCAGAAATTTCCCGGCCCAAGCAACAGCGTAACTTTGAACCCAAGTTTTTTAAATTTATCTGCCAGGATAATTCCGGTTTCTCCCGTAGCCAAATTACTTATTACCCGCACCCGGTCAAGCGCTACCCAGGTGGGGCCGGCAGTAATCAGAATCCTTTTTCTAGTAGCCAATTTCTTTAATAATTGTTTTTAAGTCTGCGCGCATCAGCTTTGGCGGTGAAATCGTCTTAATCGCCCGCTCCGGGTCTTTTAAGCCATGCCCAGTTAAGATACACACAATCGAGAATTTCTTATTATTTAAATTGTATTTTTTAAAGTATCCCTTTTTAATTAATTTTAACAGGCCGGCAATGGAAGCGGCCGAAGCCGGCTCAGCAAATATACCTTCTTTTTCCGCGAGCATTTTGTAAGCAGTAAGTATTTGCGTGTCTGAAACCAGGTCAATTAATCCGCCCGATTCATCGCGGGCATCTATCGCGCTTGACCAGCTGGCCGGGTTTCCGATCCGGATGGCGGTGGCAATTGTTTCCGGGTTAAGGATAGGCTTATTTCTTACAATCGGAGCAGCTCCTTGAGCCTGAAAACCTAACATTACCGGAAGTTTTTTACTTAAAGCCTGGCTCTGATATTCTTTATAACCTTTCCAGTAAGCAGTAATGTTTCCGGCGTTTCCCACCGGCATAATCTGAAAATCCGGAGCATCCCCCAGGTAATCGCATATTTCAAAGCTGGCAGTTTTTTGTCCCTGGATACGGTAAGGATTTATAGAATTCACCAGCGTAATGGGAAACGCTTGAGTAATTTCTTTAACCAGGCCTAAAGCAGCATCAAAATTCCCTTTAATTGCTAAAACCTTTGCCCCGTGAATTAACGCCTGGCTAAGTTTTCCCAGAGCAATTGCTCCGCCGGGAATAAGCACGATGCATTTAATTCCGGCGACGGCGGCGTAAGCAGCGGCAGAGGCTGAAGTGTTTCCGGTTGAAGCGCAGATTACCGCGGTAGCCTTTGCTTCGCAGGCTTTGGAAATAGCCAGAGTCATTCCCCTGTCTTTAAAAGAACCGGTGGGATTGAGGCCTTCGTACTTTAAATAAACTTCGCAATTTTTTCCTACCAGCCCGCTTAAATAGCCGGCATAAATCAAGGGGGTATTTCCTTCATTTAAAGTAATCACCGGAGTTTTCTCGCTCACCGGTAAAAATCGCCTGTATTTCTGAATTATTCCCTTATATTTTTGCCCGTTCATTAAACACCCTCGATCCGAATGGCGACAGATTTAGCTTTAATTTCTGTTAATTTATCAATCATTTTCAAGGCACCCCGCAGATTTTTTTCTTTTATTTCATGCGTAACCATCACTACCGGAACGATATGAGATTTTAACTTCTCCTTTTGAGTGACGGAAGCAATGCTAATACCGAATTTTGCCAGGATTCCGGATATTTTTGCCAACACTCCCGGTTTATCTACTGCCGTAATCCGGATGTAATGTTTATTTTTAAATTCATCTATTTTACGTAAACCTTTAATGGAGTTATCTTCCCTGGAATTTAAAGTTGGCCTAAACAATCCGGCTTTAATATCCTGGGCCAGATCAACAATATCAGAGACAACTGCCGAGGCAGCGGGTAATTGCCCTGCCCCCGGGCCGTAAAACATAAGCTCTCCGGCCAGGTCGCTGGAGACATAAATAGCATTAAAAACCCCGTCTACCGAAGAAAGCAAATGTTCGCTCGGTAAAAGGGTTGGATGGACCCTTACTTCCAACTCATTGATTCTCTTCTTGGCAACGGCCAATAATTTTATGGTATATCCCAATTCTTGAGCATAAGCAATATCAGCAGCAGATATGTGGGTTATGCCTTCAATAAAAATATCTTTCAGGTTAACAATTTTTCCAAAAGCCAGATAAGTAAGCAACACCAGCTTATGCGCTGAATCAATACCCTGAATATCGAAAGTGGGGTCATTCTCGGCAAAGCCTTTGAGCTTAGCGCTGCTTAAGGCATTAACAAAAGAGCAGTTTTCTTTAGACATCTGCGTAAGCACATAATTTGATGTGCCATTTACAATACCAAAAATACTGTTGAATTTGTTGGCGACCAACCCTTCTTTAATGGCTTTGATAATGGGGATGCCCGCGCCTACAGAGGCTTCAAAATAAATATTTTTCCCCCGCGCATTAGCCTCTTTGAATAACGCATTACCATGTTCAGCCAACAGGGCTTTATTGGCAGTGACCACGTGTTTTCCTTTTTTTAAAGCCGCTAAAATAAACTCCTGGGCCGGATTAATCCCGCCGATTAATTCCACAACAATGTCAATTCCGGGATCATTAATAATTTCGTAGGCATCGGGCGTGAGTAAGGCTTTATCCACGGTAACATTTCTTTTTTTGGCCAGATCCTTATCGCATATTTTCTTAATTACGATTTCGGTTTCTATTTTTTGCGCCAGTAATGATTTCCTGGAATTAAGGATCTTAACCACTCCGCATCCGATATTGCCGAAACCGATAATACCGATATTGATTTTTCTCATAGATTAGTAACCTTTCTTAAGATAATAACCCACCGTTTCACCGATTATCTCGCGATGTTTTTCATCTACCGCTAAGAAAGCAAGGCGCGTATCATAGATCACGCCTTTAGTAATTTCTTTTGATTCCAGGACCTTAGCGATAGTCACAATCGGATCAGGATCAAAGGGCAGGCGAATCTCCAGCGCCAAATTCGTTCCTTCCGCAAACTGACAATTGGTGGTTAAAAGCATTCCGCCTAAACTTAAATTTTTAGTCTGTGAAATATCGATGTTGCTGTTACTTGGAATAACCCTGTAGGAAATAATAAATCTGCCTTTTGCGCGGGGATACTTTCTTTTTTCCTGCCCATCGAATTCTTTTGGCATAGACCCTCCTTTTGACCTGCCCCTATTTATTACTTTTTAATAAGCTCTGCATATAATCGCTGATCATCTTCTTCTCATGCTCTCCCAGATCGATAAACTTTATACGCGTTCTATTGGCAAAAGACTCCACTACTTCGCCTGTTGCTTCCAGGCGGTTATAAGGATCCGTGGGTATTGTAAAACGTAATTGCAACTTTGCGTTGTTGGTGAAAATTTTATTGGAATTAAATAAAACCCCTTCGATACTGATATTCTTAATGGTTGAAGAATCCCAGCACAGTGGTTCCGGTGTAATTTGCGCATATTGGATAATCAATGTTTTTTCAATCCGGACGGTTTTTCTTTTCTCTTGCATAATCACCTCTAAATTTGTCGGGGCGACAGGACTTGAACCTGTGACCTCTTGAACCCCATTCAAGCGCTCTACCAAGCTGAGCCACGCCCCGCTACTACTATTCTTCTTTGCTTTTTCTCATCATCAGATCTTCTACCGCTTGAGCGGGAGATTTATGTTTATACAGTAAATGATACACCTCTCTGATGATCGGCATATCGATCTTATGTTTCAAACTTAAAGCATAGGCGGATTTTGCTGTGGGTACCCCCTCAGCAATCATCTGCATGTGTTGGCAAATTTCTTTCAGGTGCTTACCTTTTCCGATCAGTTCTCCCACCCTGCGATTACGGCTCTGTTTACTGATACAGGTAGTAACCAGATCTCCCAATCCGCTTACCCCGCTGAAGGTCTCTGCTTTTGCACCCATCGCCTTACCTAATCTGGAAATCTCGGCAAGCCCCCGGGTAAGAATAGCGGCTTTAGTGTTAGTGCCAAAACCTAACCCATCAGATACGCCGCAGGCAATGGCAATTACGTTTTTTAAACTGCCCCCTAATTCTACGCCAATTACATCCGGGTTAGTATACACGCGGAATCTTTGCGTGCTAAATATTTCTTGAATAGTTTTGCGTATTCGTTTATCAGTTGAGACCACCACGGCAGTAGTGGGAACCCCCTTAGCTACTTCGCTGGCAATGGTTGGCCCGGATAAGACGGCTAGCCTTACCTGCCCCAGCTCGGCGCGAATTACTTCAGATATTCTTTTAGAAGAGCTGATTTCAATCCCCTTGGCCACACTTAAAAAAATAGTTTTTTTGGCGAAGTAACCTTTAATCTTTCTTAACACCGATCTGGCATATTGAGAAGGAACTGCCAACACGACAATTTCTTTATCTTCCACCGCGCTTTTTATATCGCTAGTAATTTTAATAGAGCGCGGAATTTTTATTCCCGGTAAAAACTTAGGATTTCGCCGCGTTTTAACCATTGTTTCCGTGTAGCCGGCAAAGGCGCCCCAAAGCGTAATAGGATAACCTTTATTACAGAGCAATACCGCCAGTGTCGTTCCCCAGCCCCCATCTCCCAGTATCGCAATGCGCTGCTTAGGCATGGTTTAATTTAAAATCTTTCTTTTTATTTGTTCTTAACATTGCCAGCTCCCAGGCATAATCATAAAGATGCAAGCCTTTGCTTACGGCAATAATTTCTCCGTCTTCGGCCCCGATCTCTTGGGCCATATATTGTTTTACCAGTTGTAAACCACCCAGATTCGAGGGAAAACCGCCCCAAAGATCCCAGGAACGAAAATAAAGCACAAAATGCAATTTACCATAACGCAGCCGTGTATCAATCAATCTTAGGCAAGGCGGATCAATTAACTTTATATCTGAAGGCATACCGATTTCCATGGTCGCTTGATTAGTCCCCGGCCCATTTTCTTTGTACATTTTAATTACTTCTTCGATTTGATTCACATTTAAAGGCATATCCGAAATCAGTTCCTCTCCATTTAAAACTTGTTTAATCTTAACTTTAGGATCCACTAACCTTTCCCCATAAGTATAATCCTCGGTTTCCGTCTTGGCCCCGGTAAGCAGATAACTTAAATATCCCTGGATATAATCCATATCTGTCGGGGCAGGAATACTCATGCCTTCCGGAATTATCGGGATAATTTGATGGCTGGGTTTACGTACCCGAATGGAAATAAAATCAAATTCCAGCCTCTTTTGCCCTGCATAGCTGCCGCGGGTAATCGTATAAATATGCCCTTGATCCAAAATCGCACATAAGCATTGAAACCAGGCATCATCAAGATCAAAGGCGTCAATAAAAACCGGTTTTAAAAATTCTTCGCTCATTAAGCACTGCCTTTTAAGTGTCACTAGCGGGAGAGGGGAATCGAACCCCCATTCATAGCTTGGAAGGCTATTGTTCTACCACTGAACTACTCCCGCAAAATTTATATTTTTACCAGGGCTTCTGCGGGAGTACCCGCAAAATATAATTTGGGCAGGAAAGGATTCGAACCTTTGAAGCACAAGTGCAACAGATTTACAGTCTGTCCCCTTTGACCACTTGGGTACCTGCCCTAAAATTTTATTAAGCCGACGAGAGGATTTGAACCCCCGACCCGGTACCAAAGGGGCTCTGCCCCTATGGCGCTCCTCACTTACGTTCGTCGCTGTTACCCCGAATACGTGGGGGAAGTTTTCCCCCACGCCCCCTTCGGGTCGGGTATCTCAATTTAAGCCGACGAGAGGATTTGAACCCCCGACCCGCTGTTTACAAAACAGCCGCTCTACCAACTGAGCTACGTCGGCACTCCCGCCATATTTATTGGCGGGCCCGCCACGCTTTGTGGCGGAAGCTACAAATCTTTAGCGCATCCGGAATCCGGCTGATAATGTCCGATGCGATTAAACCCATTTGCGTTTTATCCAAAGCGGCGATGTCCCCGGCTAAGCCGTGAACATGTGTTGCATATTTTGCCGCGCTAAAAGCATCTAATCCCTGGGCTAAAAACGCGCCCACAATACCGCTAAGCACATCTCCGCTTCCGGCAGTTGCCATTCCGGGGTTACCGGTCTTATTTATATAAAACTTTTTAACACCATCAGTGATAATGCTCCGGTGCCCCTTAAGGATAATTATAATATTATAATATTGCGCATACTTTTTCGCAACCAATTTTCTATTTTTCTTTATAAAATCAATATCTATTCCGAAAAGGCCGGCCATTTCTTTAGTGTGTGGAGTTAAGATAACTTTTCCTTTGTGCTGTTTAAGAATTACCAAATGCTGCTTTAAAGCTAAAAGCGCATCAGCATCAATCACCATGGGCAGGCTTGATGCCCGGATTACTTTTCTGACCAGGGTAAAAGTCGATTTATCCCGGCCCAATCCCGGGCCGATGATTAAGACGTCCGTATTTTTAAGAAAAGGTTTGATTTTAGAAAATGCCGCTAAACTTAATGTTCCTGTTTTGGTCTCCGGCAACGGCAAAGTCATTACTTCTTTTGTTTTGTTTTTAATTAAAGCCGAATTGATGCTTGCCGGTAGACCTACGGTGACGGCTCCTGCTCCGGAGCGCAAAGTTGATTCAGCGCAAAGCAAGGCTGCGCCGGAATACCTGTTTGAACCGGCTAAAATCAAAATGCTCCCGTAGTCTCCCTTGTGGGAATCAATTTTTCTTCGTAACAACTGCGTTGGCAACCGCATAAGTTTTAACATGCGAAATAGAAATATGTACGTTAATATTTTTACCTCTGCCGTTTAAGAAAAGACAAACCGGTTTACCCTCCGGGTCATTATGTATTTGAATATCCTGCCAGGAAAGCCGGTTATCTCCTACTGCCTTAAAAATTGCCTCTTTGGCGGCGAATCTTCCGGCCAGATGCTGATAAAAAGAAGTTTTGGTTTTGGCGTTTTCTATCTCCGCTTTCGTAAAAACGCGTTTTAGAAAATCCTCCCCCCATTTTTCAACTGCTTGACGGATGCGGCGCACCTCAGTAATATCTACCCCTGTCCCGATTACCATTACCTGACTAACTCCCGCATTTCTTTAACTGCCGCAAATAATCCCACATATAAGGCTTTAGCGATAATAGAATAACCGATATTAAGTTCTTCTATTCCCTTGATTCCGGCAATGCGCCTGACATTGGCATAATCCAGGCCGTGTCCGGCTCCCACGGTTATTCCTTGAGTCCGGGCAAAATCCACAGCGCGCTTAAGCTCGTTAAAAAATTTTTCTTTTTCCCTGGAATTTTTTGCCAACGCATAGCGGCCGGTGTGGAACTCAATAATCTCAGCGCCGGTTTTTCTGGCAGCATTAACCTGTTTTTTATCCGGGTCAATAAATAAACTTACCCGGATATTAGATGCCTTTAATTTCTTTACTGCCCCGGAAATAATTTTAAGGTTAGCGGCTACGTTTAATCCGCCCTCGGTAGTTAATTCCTTCCTTCTTTCCGGCACCAGGGTTGCCTGGTCAGGCCTGATCGCACAGGCAATATTTAAAATCTCCGGCGCCACGGACATCTCCAGGTTAAGTTTAGTGCTAATTTTTTTCCGCAGAAGCTTAATATCCTGCTCTTGAATATGCCGGCGGTCTTCTCTTAAATGCGCCACGATGCTCTGGGCACCGGCCTGTTCAGCTAAAAACGCCGCATAAACAGGATCAGGCAGATTTCCGCCGCGGGCCTGGCGTAAAGTGGCCACATGATCGATATTTACTCCTAATCGCGGCATTTATACCCCTTTTACATAAAACCAAATAATCACCGCCAGGAATAAAGAAATAAGTTTCAACCACGGGTGGTGAGAGATTAAGCCAATAATCCGCAAAAAAATATTTTTCTGTTTTTTATGCATCTTCTTTTGTTTGAAGCAGTTCTTTAATTTTTGCCTCTAACTGCGCAGCGCCTAAATCTTTATAAAATTTCTTTCGGTAAATAATGGATATATCGTGCCTTTCTTCAGAAACTACAATTAATATCGCATCGGTCTCTTCACTTAAGCCCAAGGCTGCCCGGTGCCGTGTCCCGAAGACCCTGCTTAATTCCTGATTTACCGCTAAAGGGAAAATACATCCTGCGGCAGCAATTCTTCCTTGGCTAATGATCAGGCCGCCGTCATGCAGCGGATTATTCGGCGTAAAAATTGCCTCGATCAAATCTGAGCAAACCCGTGCATCAATCGCCTCTCCACTTTGAATATAGCCAATCAGGGAGTCATTTTTTTCGATGGCAATTAAAGCCCCTAATTTATTTTTAGCCAGATTTTCGCAGGCCTCTGCGATAATCTGGCTAAGCAGAATAATCTCCTCATCTTTTAGATTATTTTTAAAGATTTGACGTTTACCTATCTGCGCCAGTCCCATTCTTATTTCCGGATGAAATATAATTAATATCGCAATAACGGATATTCCAAAAAGTTTTTCAAATAACCAGCTTAAGACCAGAAAATCAATTTTTTTAAAAATTAAAAAAGCAAGCAGGAGTATGATTATCCCGCGTAAAGCTTGCAGGGCGCGGGTACCTTCAAAAAAGAGCATGATCCGGTAGATAAAGAACCAAAGAATAGTAATTTCAATTGCCGGTTTCCAGTAGAGGATTAAATTATGCGCTAACATTTTTTTACCGCCTCCGCCATTTTTAAGGATTGGCTTACTTCTTTTACATCATGCACGCGCAGGATATTTACGCCGCGTTCGGCAGCCATTACGCAGGCAGCCAAAGTGCCGTTAATCCGGCTTGGCGAATTTAATTTTAGAACTTCCCCGATAAAAGATTTCCTGGAAGGGCCGATAAGTATGGGCTTGCCTAAGGCCCTAAAATCTGCCAGGTGTTTGATGATTTTAAGATTATCATCCGGGGTTTTACCAAAACCTATACCCGGATCAATAATAATTTTATCCGGGCTAATTCCGCCTGCCTGCGCAGAAGCAATAGCATTCTTAAGGTATGTAGCAATATCTTCGATCAAAGATTCATAAGCAATTATTTTTTGCATATTTGCGGGTTTTCCCAGCATGTGCATAATTACCACCGCGGCTTTATATCGGGCAGCCACTTTAATCATACGTTTGTCACTTAATCCGCAGATATCATTAATGATTTGCGCGCCGGCATCTAAAGCCGCCTTGGCTACTTCGGGTTTAGTCGTATCAATAGAAATCGGCGTATTGATTTTTTTTGCCAACAGTTTGACTACCGGTATAGTGCGGCATAATTCTTCTTTTACGCTGATGTTTTTTGCTCCCGGACGGCTGGATTGGCCGCCGAGATCAAGAATATCTGCTCCGTCAGCCACTAATGCCCGCGCTTTCTTTAAAGCCAGATCCGGATAGTTATTACTAAACTTTCGATATAGGCCGTCATCGCTGAATGAGTCAGGCGTTAAATTAATAATACCCATTATTTGAGTTTTTTTACTAAGATTCAAATAACCTTTTCTTAAAGATAGGATAAAATCGTCTTTAGTAAAATTTTTGATATTTTCGTCTAACTCTCCCGCCAGCTTTTGCAGGCCAAATGGCTGAATTTTTAATTTATTGGCCAAAGCAACAAACTGGGTAAGTTCTCCGATCAAAAGAACATCGGTTTTTTTAGTTTTACCGGTAAGCGCGCCTCTGGCAATTGCCGCGTCTGCTCCCAAAGAAAGCATCTCTTGCTTAAGGATATTCGCCGCGATGTTATTAACGGCGTTGGCGCGGATTAAAAAGGTACTCGCCTTGGGCAGCATGATCTTGATCCCGTAAGGATCAACACCAATCTCACGCATAATTTTACTTACTTCCTCTGAGCAGCTAAATCGGAAAATACGCATTCTTGTAATCCCAACCGGCTAAATTTTAAACCAGGTCGCTTTTCTCAATCCCCAGTATTTTTTTCACTTCTTCACCGCTTAAGACCTCTTTTTCTAAAAGAGAATTTGAAAGAAGCTTAAGCTTAACCTGATTACTTTTTAATAATTCTATCGCTTTATGATAAGCATCATCGGTTATTTTCTTTACCTCTTCATCAATGATGTGCGCAGTCTGTTCGCTATAGTTTTTTTCCTCCATAATATCGCGGCCTAAAAATACCAGCCCTTCCCTCCTGCCGAGAGTCAAATTCCCCAGCCGCTCAGACATACCGAATTGCGTAACCATACGCCTGGCCATACCGGTAGCCATCTCCAAATCATTTTGCGCTCCGGTAGTCACTTCGCTTAAGTTTAGCTCTTCGGAAGCCCTGCCTCCCAGGATCATGGTAATCTCCGCCAGCAGTTCTTTCTTCGTCCAATAATGCCGGTCTTCTAACGGCGGAGTAAAGGTATACCCCCCGGCCAGACCGCGCGGAATAATGGAAACTTTCTTTAAAGGGTTGACTTCCGGTAACAGTAAAGAAAGCAGGGCATGCCCGGATTCATGCAAAGAAGTAATCTCCTTTTCTTTCTTGGACATAATATGGCTTTTCTTTTCCGGGCCCATGAGCACTCTTTCTACGGATTTATCCAAATCAATCTCTTCCACTGCTTCTTTATTATTACGGGCAGCCATCAACGCCGCTTCATTACAGAGATTAGCCAGGTCCGCTCCGGAAAAACCCGGGGTTTGGCTGGCCACAGATTTTAAATTAACGGATTCGGCAAGCTTAATTTTGCGTGTATGCACTTTGAGTATCTCTTCACGCCCTTTAATATCCGGCAGATTAATAATAATGGTGCGGTCAAACCTTCCCGGACGCAGGAGTGCCGGGTCCAGTGTATCCGGACGATTAGTGGCAGCAATCAGGATGAGGCCTTGCTGGCCGTCAAACCCATCCATCTCTACTAACAGCTGATTAAGGGTTTGTTCACGTTCATCATTGCCTCCGCCAATTCCGGAAAAACGCAGGCGGCCGACGGCATCAATTTCATCAATAAAAATTATTGCGCCTTTTCCTGAGACTACCCCGGCCTTACGCCCCTGATCAAACAAATCTCTTACCCGGCTAGCCCCCACCCCTACAAACATCTCGACAAAATTAGAGCCGGATATGCTGAAAAAAGGCACATTGGC
This sequence comes from Candidatus Omnitrophota bacterium, assembly GCA_018897555.1. Taxonomy (GTDB): domain Bacteria; phylum Omnitrophota; class Gorgyraeia; order Gygaellales; family Profunditerraquicolaceae; genus UBA6249. Next base: position 41,250 of record JAHIKK010000034.1, on the reverse strand, counting down.
TTCTCCGGCAACTGCCCGGGCAATCAATGTTTTACCGCATCCCGGCGGGCCGACTAAAAGCACGCCTTTGGGAATCTTACCGCCTAATTTCTGGAATTTTTTAGGGTCTTTAAGGAATTCAATTACTTCTTTTAATTCTTCTTTTGCCTCATCCACGCCCGCCACATCATCAAAAGTAGCCTTTTCGTTATTGCTTTGAATTTTAGACTTAACTTTTCCAAAAGACATAATTCTAGAGCCTAACTGTTCTCCGCGGGCCGCCATCATCCACCAGAAGAAAATAAGCAAGATTATCGGCCCTAAATTAAAGAGTAAACTGATCCAAAATGTCCGCGCCGGTTTAATCTCAAAATTCTTTAAATTCTGCCGCATCAGGCTAAGCATCTCCGGGTCATTCTCCGGGATATTCACAAAAAATTTGGAATTATCTAAAAAGTCCCCCTGAAGCAGGTTTTCAGTCTTGCTCACCTTTTTTATGGTCTCCGGGTTATTTTTTAGAGTTTGATAAAACTGGCTATAGGTAATCTCTTTAGGAATACCGGCCACGGGAAGATTATTAAAAGAATTTATCAACATAATCAGCAGGAAAAAAACTAACAACCAACCAAAAGGAAAACGTTTGAAGGTGTTGGTTTTATTGGGTTTGGGTTTTTTTTGATTCGCCATTTAATTTCTCCGGGTTTAAAAAATCGCTTAAACGATTAGTGAATTTAGATTATTATTGTATCCTGAAAAATGTGTAAAATCAAGTATTTTATAGATTTAGCGCTTTAAGAAAAGCAGGCTGTTGCGGGATTTTTGCACAAATATTCCTTTGGGCAAATCCACAATTGAACCGCGCGGACGGGCAAAAATTAAATCCTCAAGCTCTTTGATATGCTGAAAGCTTATTCTGCGCGTATCTCCCTGGATAGAAGATATGGATTGGCGCAGTTTGAGGCGCAGGATTGCCGGATGCAATTTCATGATTTTTTTAAGATTAAGCCGCGAGGGGTTGCCTTTTAAGGCGCGTTTAGCAGCCTGATCCAGATATTCATAATCATAGGAAACACTTTGGGCCAGGTTAGCCAATACCTTTAGGATGTTAATATTATATTTAGCCTTAAGCAAAGGAATTAATTGATGACGGATCTTGTTGCGCAGGAAGATATCTTCCCGGTTAGTAGAGTCAAGGCGTGGTTTTATCCCCCTGTTCTTTAAAAATTTATCGATTTGGCGGCGCGGGGTTTCCAGGAATGGCCGGATAAACACTACACCCCGGATCTCTCTTTTGGCGGATATTCCGGATAAACCGGATAAACCGGTACCGCGTAACAGGCGCATCAACACCGTTTCGGCTTGATCGTCAAGATTGTGCCCCAAGGCAATCTTATCCGCTTTTATGGTTTTTGCAGTTTGCCTAAAAAATTTTAATCTTTCTTCCCGGAAGAATTCTTCTAAAGAGCCTTTGGCTTTAACCAGCGGGTAAGGCAGCTGTTTTATGGTTACGGGGAGGTTAAGCTTTTGGCCCCAGCGTTTTACAAAAAGCGCATCCGCGCCGGAGTCCTTACGTAAACCATGATCCAAATGCGCGATATGTAAAGTTAAGCCGAACTTGGATTTCAGGCTAAAAAGTTTCAAGAGTAACGCCAGTGAATCCGGCCCTCCGGAAACTCCGATCAGGATTTTATCCCCTGGTTGGATCAGGTTGTATTTTTTAATTGTTTCCATGAATTTGTTCATGGGAATTATTTTACCATAAAAACACCGAAAGTCTCATTTTTAAATTCTTGTTGATTTTCAACAGTAGGGGAGGTTTAAACCTCCCCTACTGTAACCGTCCCCTAGTTTTTATTGACTTTATTCGGCTTAAAGTGTAAATTATGAATAATGGCTCAGAAAAAAATCGTCACCCACAAAGAAAGAAAAATTGTCCTGGGAAATTTTATTTCCCTTACCACTCTCCAGAGTATTAGTTATATCCTGCCTTTAGTTGTCCTTCCGTATCTGATCCGGGTAATCGGCATGGAAAAATTCGGCCTGATTGCTTTTGCCCAGAGCCTGGTGCAATATTTCCTGATCTTAACCGACTACGGTTTTAGCCTTTCGGCAACCAAAACAATTTCCCTGATCGGAGAACACAAGGGAAAGACCAGCGCGATATTTTCATCGGTAATGACGGTAAAGTTGATCTTTGCCGGGATAAGCCTTATCATCCTTTGCGCGATTCTCTATTTTGTGCCGAAATTCAGAAACGATTGGCTGGTGTATATCTATAGCTTTGGCGCCGTAGTCGGCAGTACTTTATTTCCGGTCTGGTTTTTTCAGGGGAAAGAAAAAATGAGTTATATTGCCGTGGTGAACGTAATCAGCGGCTTAGCCTACGCGATTTGTATTTTTATTTTTATAAAGGGTCCGGGAGATTTTCTCCTGGTGCCGCTATTAAACTCAATCCTCTCTATAATCAGCGGGATACTCGGGCTCTATATTGCTTTTAGGAAATTTCGCCTGGAATTTATTTTACAGAAATATGTGGATATAAAAAGGGAGCTGAGAACGGGCTGGGATATTTTTATTTCTATTTTAGCGGTTAATGCCTACACCACTACCCGGATTTTTGCGGTGGGGTTACTTACCAATAACGTGATTACCGGATACTATTCTCTTGCCGAAAGAATCGCCAATATTATTCAGACCTTTCCCATGGATTCATTTACTCGGGCAGTATATCCCCGGATCAGCAATGTTTTCGCAAAAAATAAGCAGCGGGCAGTAGCGATAATGTTCAGGATCCAGGATGGCATAACCCTGGGCTTTGTGGTCAGCCTGCCGATTGCTTATTTTATTGCTCCCTGGATTATTCAGATTGCTTGCGGAGTTGCTTATAAAGAAGTAGTGTTTGCTTTGCGCCTTTTGTTAGCCGCGGTATTTTTTGTGGGGGCGAATAACTTTAAAGTGCAGTTTCTGCTTGTCTGCGGTAAACAGGATCTCTACGCCAAGATTCATATTGCCGCCGCGCTCACCGGCTTACCGCTTATATTTATACTTATACACCAATTCTCTTACGTAGGGGCAGCTTTAGCCACGGTGTTTACTGAAGCAGGCGTATTTATTCTTACCTCTTTGATTATCGAAAAACTCGCCAAGAAAATCTTAAAAAGTAATTAAAATCCAGCTGGTTTAATCGCTGGCTTGGGCTAGCCTTTTAACCTTGGATACGTAATTTTTGACGACCCGGGGGGCGTTGTGCAGGCCGTTTTTTGCCAGGTTGTTCGGCCCCCAGACATAAGCGGCAAGCAAATTATCCAGGGTTACCGGAATGCCCTTGGCTTTTAAAATCTTCTGCAGGAGATAAAGATAGTCTGTTCCGGCTTCCCTGGCTACCTGCGCTTTAGGCATATCCTCCCAGAAGTTAAGATTAGCGTATTTAGAACTATACTGCTTACGCAGTTCTCTCCAGGTAATCGGCGTAATCTGGGTAAGCCCCCTGGCTTTGGTGTGGTGGTTATAGGCGCGGGGGTTATTTGAGCTCTCTACCTGAATAAGAGCTTCAAGTAATTCCGGCCTAATCTCTATCATCGCGTATGCAGGCGCAGCCGGCAGTATTGCCTTGAAATCGATAAAGGCAAAAGACAACCGGTAAATAAAGATAGGGACAAAGAAAATAGGCAGTATTAGCAAAGCTAACTTAAATACTTTTACAAAGTGTTTAGTAACTTGCGACAAAAATATGTTTTTTAGCATTTACCTTCTCCTTGCAATAGATATTTTGTATTACTGGCTGTAAAACACATTAAGATTAAATGTAACATATCCCGGAGGGCTTTTCAAGTACGGAGAGAAATTCTTTTTCGGAAGGATTGTAACTTGTTGTATTACAATAAGTTAGATATTATTTTATATTGAATTTTTTATGGCTTATCCTCTTCTGTTTAATTTTACTAGCCCCAATTACTCTAAAACACAATATCCAAAATAAAAAAGTGACGGCGAGTGGAGTTGGACCACTGACCGAGCGGGTATGAGCCGCTTGCTCTACCAGGCTGAGCTACGCCGTCAAACTTCTCTTACTTTTTTCGATAAGCCTCTAAATACGAATCGCAATAAATATTTTTATTTAAGATAAGCTCTGCGGTAATTAAGGTGTCCATCAGCTCTTTATCTTTAGGGTCAAGTATAGCAGAATCTAATCCGGATGCAACTGCCATTGTCAAAAATGTGCGGTTAATCAGGCTGCGCACTTTCGCGCCTTGAGAAATATTGCTTAAGCCGATAATTGTTTTCGGGCTAGGCTCGGAGATTATTTTAAGCTCAGCAATGGTTAACAGGATATCTTTAATTTGGCCTTGAGCTACATTCACCGGCATAACGATTGGGTCAAGATACAAATCGGTAATGGGAAATTCTCCATCAGTGGCATGCGTAAGGATTATTGCCGCTAACTCCAGGCGTTGATCTTTATTCTGGGGTATACCTGCGGCGCTGATGGTTATTCCGATGAGCTTAGATTTATATTTTTTAGCCAGCGGAATAAGTATCTCTAACTTTTCCGCATCGGCGGTCGTAGAATTAATTATCGTTTTATTTTTAGCAGCTTTTAGGCCTTCGGCAATAACTTTAGGCTTACTGGAATCCAGGCAAAGCGGTTTATCGGTTACCTCCTGAATTACCTCCACCAGCCAGGGCATATCGATTAAGGGATTTTGGGAAGCCGGCCCGCAGCATACATCCAGGGCATCCGCGCCACTGGCAATTTGTTCTAACGCGCAAGTCTGCACGATTTTTTTGTCGTGATCCTTAAGCGCCAAAGCGATATTCGTGTACATTCCGTTAATTAACTCACCAATGATAAACATCTCTACTCCTTGTCCTTGAATAAATTTTCTATATAATTATTTACTTTTTGCGCGGCTTGAGGGTGGCGCATAATCAAAAGGTCCGTTCCGGATTGAATCAGGCTGGTGGCGGTAAGCGCTTCCCAGATAATTCCCTGTTCAACACTGACTCTTGCCTCTTTGGACTTCCAGGCCTCCTGGCCGATAAAACAAATAAACGGTGAAGCTAAAGTTTTATCTCCGGACAAAGCAGCCAGCCTGGCCCTCTCCATAATGGAATAAGCGTATTCCAGGCCATACCCTAATGCTCCGATCGTCGGATTAATTACAATGCGCTCCAAGCTTAATCCCATGTCGGAGATTAAAATATTTAACTGTTTGGCAATATTAATATCTATCGGGCTTTCAGCAATAATACTATGGCCGTCAGCTAATACGCTGGCCACTAAAGTTTTATAATTATCTTGTACCGCGCAACCTATCAGGCAACGCTCTCCCCTGGCTGCCTCTGAACAAGCCGGCAGAATCAGGTTATCTTTGGCGTCATCCCCGCTTCCGATAATAATTAAAGGAACCCTAACCTTACTTAATAATAAAGAAATAAACTTTGCCGCTTTTTCAGGGCTTTTATTGCCAAAATCAGGATGCGTTCCCTGCATTTTTACGCAGAGTAATTCTGCTTTAAATTCATTTACGCATTTTTCCGCCCAGGCCAAGGGGTCATTTATGGCTTTTCCGTAAGCAGAAATCAGCTCATCCGGCCAGTCTTGCGGGGCAATATCCCAGATTTCAAAAGCAATTATGGGTTTATGGGGAATAGCTCCCTCTTTAAATAATAAAGGTAAACTGTTTTGCCCGCCAATGGTTACAGTATTGCCGCGCGAACCACCCGCTTCTTTTTTCGCTCCGATAACTACCGTCGAAACTACTCCCGGCCATTTCTCCAGCACTAATTGTGTTTCCATATTTGCTCTCCCCTTTAAAATTTCACCGTAGGAAACTTAGTCAAATCTGTATGCGGGAAAAATAACGCCTGGCTATATTCTTCCATATAGTCTGAGTCCATCGATAATTCAAAATAAGTAATCTTTAAAGCAAGCGCCTCCGCCATCGCCTGAGCCTGGCTGGATAAAAGTATTTCCCGGGAGCCGGCCAAAGAACTATTCCCGATAAAAATAAATTTAGAACGCTCTAAATCCGGCAATAATCCGATGCGGATTGCTTTTTCGATATCCAGGTAGGTACCGAACCCACCGGCAATAAATATCTTCGAGATAGCAGAAAATTCCAAAGCTAAATGTTTAACTAAAATAGCGCAAGCTGAATATATCGCTCCCTTAGAACGCTTAAGATTTTCAATGTCTGCCTCGTTAATCACAATATCCGCTTGCGCCCGGATCTCTTCTTTAAAACAAACCACAAATTCCCGGCCATTATCGCTAGAGCGGATGCGTTTACCCGTAACCTTGATCTTTCCACTTTTATCGATTATTCCGGAGGTTAACATTTCGCTGAGTAAATCAATATAACCTGATCCGCAAATCCCCCGGGGTATTTTATCCTGAATCGTCGAATACTTAACGCTAAAATCATTTTTATTGATACTTACTTTTTGAATTGCCCCGCTGGAGGCGCGCATGCCGCTGGTTACCCCGCTGCCTTCAAAAGCCGGCCCGGCCGATCCCGCGCAGGCGACCAGAAAATCCCGATTACCTAAGACAATCTCTCCGTTTGTCCCGATATCAATTAAAATACAGGTCTCTTCTTTTTGATATATGCCGCTGGATAAGACTCCGGCGATTGCATCCCCGCCCAGATAACCGGAAACTCCGGGAACGCAACTGAGCAGTCCTTGAGGGCTAATCTGTATCCCTGCTTCCGCGGCGCGCAAAACCGACGGAAAATTTGCCGGAGGAACATACGGCTGCCGGCGGATATGCGCCGGATCCAGGCTTAAAAGCAGATGCATCATCGTCGTATTTCCCGAACAAACAATACAGTTAACAGCATTAAGATCAACCTTATGCTCGCTGACTAACTCCCGGATAATTTGATTCATCGTACCGCTAAGGGCGTTATGTAATTTTTCTAAACCGCCGGTTTTAGCCGCATAGACAATCCGCGTAATTACATCACTGCCAAAAGCAGCCTGCCGGTTATAAGCGGTTTTGGTTCCCAGGATTTTTTTTGAATTCAGATTTACCAGCTGTCCGGAAATTGTCGTCGTGCCGATATCAAAACAAAGCCCGAAGTTTTTACCTAGAGTATCCCCGGGTTCAATCGTAGCATCGCCTCCTAAGTTATCGGTTTGGATATCTTTATCCATCCGTGAACTATCCGGTATTAAAATCTCTAAATCACTCTGGATAGCGGTCAAACAGGCCAAATAGAGATTATTTTTTTTCTCTTGCGCGGTGATTATTCCGTTGGGTTGGCTTTTGACTTGCCCCTGATTAACGATCACCTTGCATCCGCCGCAAGTTCCATCTCCGGCGCAGTTAGAATTAAGATAAATCCCCGCGGAGATAGCCGCGGTAAGAATGGAGCTATCCTTTTCCGCAGTAATCGTTAAATGATCAGGAAGAAATGTAACCTTAAATTTTTGCATAAATTAAAATTTAACTTTAATTAAGTTTTTTTAAAAACGCGGGGATCCCGGCTGCTTCTTTAGGGCCGACAATTATTCTAAACCCTGATTGATCTTGGAGGTCTCCGCTGATCATGGCAACATAACCGGGAATAATTAAATCCTTATGCCGGATTACCTCTTTTACCCCGCAGGTTTCTAATGATTTTGTAATTGCCTCGGCATTAAATTTTTCCGCGGCCCAGGCCGTAAGCACAGACATGCCCTGGGTATCGACGCTTAAGATGTATGCGGGTATTTTACTGGCCTCTACCTCTCCTAAAACAGTATAATAACTTAAAGAAAAGTTAGTGGTAACCAGAACCGGAGAATCCCGGTTTACCTGCCCAACGGAGTAAAGCTTAGGATCAATCTGTAAAGGTTTCTGCGGATCAGTATAAATATTTTGCCGCAAGGTCAAAATTGAAAGGACTTCCCAACTAGACCATCCCTTAATCAAAACTAATCCCGCATATTTAGCGATATAAGCGCCTGCCTCCATTGCCTCTAGATAAGGGTCAGTTTGCTCAACGATGGCCAGGGTGGGATAACCCAATGCGCGATTTGATCTCTTCAGCGCCTGCCGGCGGAGTTGGGTTAAATCCCAGATTTTATCCGCCAAAGGCTTTATTCCGGTATCTAAAATCAGTTCGTTTACTCCTAAGCCGTTAAGTTCTTTGGTCAGCCGGCGGAGTTGGTCAATATCCTGCGCCATTACTACCAAAGGCAGCTGAAATTCTTTAGCTAAAGCACCGATTTGCGCGAAATTTTCCTGTTGCGCGGAATAAAGCAGCGGCTTACGCTCTTGGCTGATAATTACCGCTTGTTTTAAAGCAGCCAAATCCTTGCTCATCAGCATCATCGGCAAAGTTGTATTATCCAGAAGCAATTTCACCGCCTCCAGGTACCTGGAGGCATCCTTATTTTGCTTTAGGGCAACCAGATTAACGCTTAGCTGTTGGCCTACGCGTTCGAATTTTAATTGATTAATTTTCCTAAGCCGCTCTCTTATTTCGGTGTCGCTTAGGCCATCCTCAATAATAAAACCAACTCCCGCCGGATTACGGAATTTCTCTTCGTGCCTGAACATTACCGTTTCATTACCAATATCAAATTTCGATTCCTGGCTGCCTAAAGTAATTAATTTAATCGCCGGCAATGCCTGGGCTTCCAAAATACTTTTAGCCTCCGGCGAAATAAAAGGGCATTTTTCAATCGCCACTGTTTTCTTGGCCAGCTGCATGGCAAAAGCCAGGCAGGTGGCAAAACCACACTGGCGGCAATTTGTTTTAGGCAATAATTTATAAATATCCAGACCCGAAAGCGCCATAATTATTTCCTGTTGATTAAGCTGGCAAAATAACCTGCCCCAAATCCGTTATCAATATTTACTACGCTTACTCCCGGCGAGCAGCCATTGAGCATGGTGAGCAGCGCGGCCAGCCCGGAAAAGCTGGATCCATATCCACAGCTAGTCGGTACAGCCACAATCGGCGCCTTGACTAATCCGCTGACTAAACTGGCTAAAGCTCCTTCCATGCCTGCCACTACCACAATGACTTGCGCCTTTCTTAATTTATCAATATTATTCATCAGGCGGTGCACTCCGGCTACGCCTACATCATAGAGCCTCTCGACCCGATTACCCATAACCAGCAGGGTTTGCACCGCTTCTTCAGCTATCGGAATATCCGCTGTTCCGGCAGAAACCACCAGCACTAAACCTTTAGAGAGGGTTTTGGGTTTGGTTAAATAATAACCGATTTTTGCCAAAGGATTATATTTTAAAACAGGGATTTTTTTCTTTAAGAAGGAGAATGTAGTTTTATCCAGTTTGGTTAAAAGCAGGTCTTCCCGGGAAGCAATTATTTTTTTAGCAATTTCCTTTAAGTGCAGGCGATTTTTTCCCGGGCAATAAATAACTTCCGCGAATCCTTTTCGTTTCTTTCTGGCGGTATCAATTTTGGCAAACCCTAAATCACAAAACCCCTTACCCGCAGTCATCGCTCTAAAGGCCCCGGTAAACCAGATATCCTAAAAGGACGATGAGGATCAGGGCAAAGATATAAAAATCATTGAAATAAAAGAAGTCATGGATCCTGCTGCCTAAGCCTTCGGATTCTCCTTTAGCCGCCTTAGGCGCCAGATGACTTTGATTCTTCTTATATTGTTCAACCTGCTCCTTCTTAAATCTTAGATATACGCCTCCTACCTTATAACCCGGAATCGTCCCATTCTCAGTCAGATCCAAAACATCTTTTTCTGAGACTCCTAACATAGTGGCTACATCTCTAACAGTAAGCATTTTTTCTTCAGTCATTTTTTTAACAAAACTTTATTTTGCGATTTTGCCTGTTGCTACCCAGGAATCTATGGCTTTACGTTCAAATTTCCAGTCGTTATTTTCTTTACTTGCCGGCACTTTTCCGGAATTAGCCCATTCCATGACCGAGCCTAATTCTACCTCCAGGTATTTAGCCAGTTGTTCCGAATTAAGAAAATCATGCAGCATTGTGCACTGTCCCTGGAAAACCGCGCCTTCGGTAATATTAAGTTTTGCCGGATAGATATGCCCTTCTACTATCGCCTGCGGAAGCAAGGTAAGCCTTTCTTTAGCCGTAATCTTGCCCGTAACCCGGCCGCCAATAATAATATTATCTCCCACGATATCCGCGTTGATTACCGCCGAAGTGCCGATAGTCAAATTTCCCCGGGTATCCAGATGGCCTTCAAATTTTCCGTTAATCCGCAGATTAACCGGATCCTTAAAGCTTAAGGTCCCTTGCATTGCGGCATCGACATCCAGCGTTTTTTCCTCCAGGTTCTTTTTAAAGGCCATGTTTACCCTCCTTTGAAAGTGGCACTTCTACAAAGCGTAAAAAATGTAAAACAATTAAAACCAAAATTGTGGTATAAAGTGCGATTTTATTAAAACCCACCCCCACCGCTAAACCAATACCCGCAACCACCCATAGGCTAGCCGCCGTGGTCAAGCCCTTAACTCCATCGGATTCACGGATGATTGTACCGGCGCCAAGAAAACCAATACCGGTAACTACTCCCGCAGCAATACGTACGGGGTCTAAGGCCACCTGAGCTTTATATATATCAAAAACATACAGAGATGTCAACATGATAAGGCAGCTACCTAAAGCGACTAATATATGCGTGCGCAGGCCGGCATCTCTGCGGTGCACCTGCCTTTCCAGGCCGATTAAACCGCTTAAAACCAAAGTTAATAATAAACGTACAATCATTTGTCCGTCCGTAGGCATACATTCTCCTTTTTTGAATCAGGGACCGTTTCTATTTTTCTAAAAAGAAAAATAGAAACGGTCCCTAGTTTTTAAAATCGTTCCTTGCGCCGCGCTTATAAAGATAACCTCCCAGGCCGGCAACCATCGCCGCATTATCCATGCACAGATCAATATTCGGAAAAAAACAGTTAATTCCTGCAGCTTTAGCGCTTGCCATTAATTTTTGACGCAAAACTCCGTTGGCCGCCACCCCGCCGCCGATTAAAAGATGCTTAACCTTTTTTCGTTTACAGGCAAGCAGGGATTTTTTTACTAAAACATTGACGGCACTCTCTTGAAAAGAAGCAGCCAGGTCTTTGAGCAATTTACTGCCGGGTTTTTTATCCTTTAAATAATATAAAACCGCGGTTTTTATACCACTGAAACTAAAATCCAGCTCAGTATTTCCCCAACAAGCAAACTTAATTTTATGCTCATTTCCACCTCGAGCTATTTTTTCAATTAACGGCCCTCCGGGATAACCCAACCCCATAATCTTGGCTACCTTATCAAAAGCCTCACCGCAGGCGTCATCGCGGGTTTGCCCCAATACCTGGATTTTAGAAAAATCCTTTAGATAAAAAAGAGAGGTATGTCCACCGGAAACTACTAAAGCTACAGCCGGCAATTTAATCTTCTCAGGGTAAAGAAGATTGGCATAAATATGGCTATGAATATGATTAACCCCCAGTATCGGCTTGCCTAAGCTTAAAGCCAGTGCTTTGGCAAATGCGATCCCCGTTATCAGTGACCCGGGTAAACCCGGATGAGTGGTAACCGCAACCAGGTCAATCTGCGCAGGCTTAATTTTAGCGATCTGCATTGCCTCAGTAAATATGCCGGCGATACTTTCCAACTGCATACGCGAGGCAATCTCCGGAACCACCCCGCCATGGCGGCTATGTAATTTTAGGCTAGAGGCAATGACATTCGCTAAAATTTTTCTTTCATTCTTAACCACAGCCACCCCGGTTTCATCGCAAGAGCTCTCAATTCCTAAAACAATCATTCTACCACCTGCGAAAGAAAAACAAATTTATAACCTTCCCTTTCCAGTAACGGAAGCATCTCCTTTAATACCAGCAGGGTGTTTTGACGGTCATGGCCGATACCAATGGCCCTGCCTTGCCTTCCGGCTAAATGCTTTAATTTTATCAGCTGTCTTTTGATATATTCAAAATCATTCTGATTATCCAAAAAAACATCCCTTTTAGCAAACCGGATCTTTATTTGTTTAGCCAAAGCCGGGCAAACGGATTTGTTCGTTACAAAACTATCGAAAAAGTATAGCTTACGTTTTTTTGCTTCGGCCATGACCATGGCGCTGGCTTTTTTATCTTCAGTGATCCGCGACCCCATATGATTGGATATACCCTTGGCCAAAGCAATGCTGGATAAATCTTTCTCAAAAATATTTTCGATTTCTCCGGCATTCATCCCCAGGGTAATCGTATTGTTCTCTAAACGATACTTTTCTTTTGGCTCCATGGGTAAATGTAAAATTATTTCAAAACCTAAACTATTTAATTTTTGCATAACCGGATTTGAATTTTTTAAACCGGGTAAAATCGCGCAGGTTAAAGGTTGTTTTATTTGCTCGATAATCCAAAGATTGTTCAAGCTATATCCCCAATCATCAATGACAATAGCAATCCGGCCGGGCCGCTTTGGTGCTTTCCTAAGCGCGGCTTTTTTATGAAGCGGGCTCAAAATGAGCGCGATAAATACAAACAAAAGTAATATAATCCAGGCAACTTTAAAGGTTTTGTTTTTCATTCGCTGATAATATTAATTGGCGCTTAAATTACTTGACCTGTTTATAAATCCGGATTACTTTTAAAGCGTCTACAGCGCGCATCAGCTGCGGATCAGCCTTATAATTAAAAGCATCTTTGGCCGGTTTATTTGTTTGCTGGCCATTCTGGATTTCATCAAATATCTCGTCAGCCTTTTTATCAGCCACCGCATCAATTTTGTTATCCGGAACTTTCTTTTCTTCTACCAGGATATCCGGAGTAATCCCCTTGTCCTGGATTATTTTTCCGGAGGGAGTAAAATAATGACTCGTAGTTAAACGTAAGGCTGAACCATCAGCCAGGGGAATAACTGTCTGTACGGAGCCTTTACCAAAAGACTTTTTCCCGATAATGATTGCCCGCTTATAATCCTGCAGGGCTCCGGCAACAATCTCGCTTCCGGAAGCCGAGCCTTCGTTAATCAAAATCACCAGCGGTAACTCTAAGCTTGTATTTTTAGCCTCGGAAAAAAATTCCAGCTCTTGAGCCTTCTGCCTGCTTTTGGTATAGGCAACCAGTTTATTCGGCCCCAGAAACTTTCCGGTCACTTTAACCGCAACATCCAGAAGCCCGCCGGGATTATTGCGCAAATCAATAATCAATGCCTGCATTCCCTGTTTGGTAAGGATACCCAAGGCCTTATTTAATTCCGGGAAGGTATTTTCACGGAATTCACTTAGCCGGATATAACCAATCCCCTCTTCCAGGATACGCGCATATTTTATATCTGTAATCTTAATCATACCTCTGGTGATTTTAAAATCTAATAGTTTTTTTTCAGAATCCCTTAAGATGGTAAGGTTAACGGCTTCACCGGGCTTCCCGCGCATTTTTTTAACCGCATCCGTAAGGGAGATCTCACGGGTAAGAGCATCATTAATTTTTACAATATGGTCATTAGCTTTTATCCCGGCTTTCCAGGCAGGAGTATCTTCAATCGGCGTAATTACGGTTAACAAACCATCTTTTATGGTGATCTCAATACCCAGGCCGCCGAATTTACCCTGGGTATCTACTTTTAATTCCTCGTAGGTCTCCGGATCCATGAATTGGCTATGTGGGTCTAAAGAGACCAACATGCCTTTTAATGCCCCATAGATTAAATCTTTAGTTTTTGTGTCATCAACATATTCTTTTTGAATAATTGCCAGGGTATTGGAGAATAATTCAACCTGTTTATATAACGCATCATTATTCTTCCTTTTATTATCGGAAAAACCCAGCCTGACGCTGATAAATACCAGCGCGATTAACAAAGAAACAAAAAATATTTTTTTACGCATCCGTAAGCCTCCGTCTTATTAATTCTCCGACTACCTTAGGGTTAGCCTTGCCGGAACTTTTCTTCATTACCTGTCCGACCAAATACATCAACGCGTTAGTCTTTCCCGCCTTAAAATCACTCACTGATTTCGCATTTTCCTGAATAACCGTTTCCATTACCTCCAGGAGCGCTTCCGCGTTAGATATCTGCTTAAGATTACCTTCCTCAATCAAATCCCGCGCGGATTTCCCGGTATCCAGCAATTGGCTTAATACGCTCTTGGCCGAAAGATGAGAGATATCCTGCCTTTCCACAAAACCAATTAAACTGATTAATTCATTCTTATTAAGATTTAACTCATGTAATTTTATTTTCCTAAAGTTAGCTTCAGACAATAACGGGCCAATTAACCAATTGACCAATTCCTTTTTGTCTTTTCCCGGGTAATCCCGGATACAGCTTTCGGAAAACTCCGCATCATTTTTAGAGCTCACTAAAATCTTGGCATCGTATTCAGTTAATCCGTATTCTTTAACGAAACGGCGCATTTTTTCCGGGGGCAGTTCCGGTAACTGCGCCTTAATCTGAGAAATTATAGACGCATCAATAATAAAGACAGTTAAATCCGGATCCGGAAAATACCGGTAATCTTTTGCCCCCTCCTTGGTACGCATGGCTACAGTAACCCCCTTTTCCACATCCCAAAGCCGGGTTTCCTGAACCAACTTCTGGTTTGCTTCCAAAAGCAGGGTTTGGCGCTCTACCTCAAAGGTTAAGGCATCTTTTACCCCTTTAAAAGAATTCATATTCTTTAGTTCGGTTTTCACACCCAGTTCTTTAGCCCCTTCTAGCCGTAAAGAAATATTAGCATCGCAGCGCAAAGAACCTTTTTCCATATCGCAATCTGACACATCCAGATATTCGATAATACTTTTTAAACTCGTCAGGTAATCGAAAGCTTCTTGCGGGCTGAATAAATCCGGCTCACTGACGATTTCAAGCAGGGGGATCCCGGTGCGATTAAAATCCACCAGGCTTACCCCTGTTTCATGGATGAGCTTACCGGCATCTTCTTCTAAGTGTACCCGGGTAATCCCGATGCGCTTAGGTTTATCCTGACTATAGATATCCAAATATCCGTTCCGGGATAAGGGCAGATCAAATTGTGAAATCTGGTAATTTTTTGGTAAATCCGGGTAGAAATAATTCTTCCGGTCAAATTTAGTATGCTCTTGAATCTGACAGCCAAAAGCCAGGGCTAACTTAATGGCGGAATTCAACGCCTGGTGATTATAAACCGGAAGCGCTCCGGGAAATCCCAAGCATACCGGGCAGACGTTGGAATTAGGGGCTTTCCCAAAATCCGTAGAGCAGCCACAAAAAGCCTTGGTTTTGGTATTTAGCTGCAGATGAACTTCTAAGCCGATAACGGTTTGATATTTCATAGCCGGGGTTTAATTTTATGCCAATCTGTATTCTGTTCAAAAGTATGCGCTACCCTAAAAAGCATCTCTTCATTAAAGGGTTTGGCCATAATCTGCAGGCCTACGGGCAATCCTTTTTTGGTAAAGCCGCAAGGAATAGATATCGCCGGAATTCCTGCTAAATTTACGGATATCGTATAGATATCGGAAAGATACATCTTCAAAGGGTCAAGTGCCTTTTCACCAATTTTAAAGGCGCTGGTGGGGGAGGTGGGAGCAACGATACAATCAAAATCCCCAAAAACTTGATCAAAATCCTGCTTAATCAGCGTGCGCACCTTTAGGGCGCGTAAATAATACGCGTCATAATATCCATGCGATAGAACAAAGGTTCCTAAGATGATTCTGCGTTTGGCCTCCTGGCCAAAACCTTGCGCGCGAGTCAACTTATACATTTGCATCAGATTATCTGATTGTGCCCGGTATCCATACTGCACTCCATCAAACCTGGCCAAATTTGAGCTGGCTTCGGCGGTCGCGATAATGTAGTAAACCGGCACAGCGTACTCTGTATGCGGCAAGGATACCTGATGAATAACTGCGCCTAAGTTTTGGAGTTTGTTTACCGCCTCCTGAATAATCGTTTTGATTTCCGAATCCAGACCCGCGACAAAATATTCTTTGGGTATACCGATCTTTAACCCCCTGATATCACCAGAGAGGCTTTTTGTGTAATCCGGAACATCCTGATTTACGGAAGTTGAATCACGAGGGTCATAACCGCAGATCAAACCGGTTAAAATTGCCGCATCCTGGACATCCTTGGTAATCGGGCCAATCTGATCCAGGCTGGAAGCAAAAGCAATTAATCCAAAACGCGAAACCCGGCCATATGTCGGTTTTAATCCTACTACCCCGCAAAAAGATGCCGGCTGGCGTATTGAGCCTCCGGTATCGCTTCCTAAAGCCCAAATTGCTTCATCACTGGCTACGGCAGCGGCGCTTCCTCCGGAGGAACCTCCGGGAACACAATCTAAACTCCAGGGATTATGCGTTGGCCCAAAATAGGAATTTTCGCAAGATGAACCAAAAGCAAACTCATCCATGTTCGCTTTTAATGGGAAAATTGCGGCACCGCTTTTTTTTAATTTACTAATTACTGTGGCGTCATACGGCGGGCGAAAACCCCGGAGGATTTTCGAACAACATTC
This sequence comes from Candidatus Omnitrophota bacterium, assembly GCA_018897555.1. Lineage (GTDB taxonomy): Bacteria > Omnitrophota > Gorgyraeia > Gygaellales > Profunditerraquicolaceae > UBA6249. The sequence goes on along the minus strand of JAHIKK010000034.1, from coordinate 24,819 downwards.
AGTAGGCAGCCCTTCGGTACAGATATTATCTTTAATCGTAACCGGTAATCCTTTAAGCGGGCCTAAAGAAAAGGAATTCAGAGTAAGATTTCCTGCCTCCTGTTCCCCTCGGACATAAGCCTTAACCTGAGGCTCAACCTTTCGTATACGCGCTTGGAGCGAATCCAAAATCGCTTCAGGAGTCGTCTCTTGGTGGTTAAGCTTTTCCAATAATTCGTGAGCAGTAAGTTGATTTAATTCCATGATTATTCTATTATTTTGGGGACACTAAAGAAGTTTCCCTGTTTACTCGGGGCATTTTCTAAAGCCTTTTCCGAGGTCAAAGAAACATGCGGCTCATCCTCCCGCAATACATTATTTATGGGTAAAATATGGCTGGCAGGCTTAACTTGCTCCAGATTCAAATACTTAAGCTTATCAATAAAGCCTAATATCTCATCCAGCTCTCCGGACAGCTTATCTAACTCATTAGGCTGCAATTCGATACGCGCTAAATGCGCAACATGCTTAATTGTTTCTTTATCTATCGACATTTTCCCTCCAAAATTTTATTTATTTTAACATCTTTATTCTTAAAAGTCAACAGGGCTAAACTAAAATCCAGGGACCGTTTCTATTTTTCTTTATAATTTAACCAGGAAAAATAGAAACGGTCCCTGGATTTAAATCCGTTATAAGTTGACAAATATGGAAAAATATGTAAAATACTAATAATTAAGTTAATACAAATGAAAACAAAAACCGACCCATTAAAAACCAAGTATTATTTAAATAAACAAGGCGAATTTGTGATTGAAAACTACAATTACGCCAAGCCTTTTGCTAATTTCTTCCCGGGGATTGCCGGAAAATACGGGATCCCCATGTGGGTTTTCTATGTTAATCGCGGGCAATGCATCTGTAGTTTCGGCACCAAGGATAAAGACCACGCTATCTTAGAGTTCTTCCCGGCTAACAAATCCTGGCAGTTCGTTTCTAGCCATGGATTCCGCACTTTTATCAAGATTAAATCCGGTAAATCCAAATCTATTTATTACGAACCATTCCATAATGGCTACGGGAATCTAAAGTACCAAATAATCAATTCTCTGCGCATAAGTTCTGCTGAGCTTATCCTGGAGGAAGAGAATCGCACGCTGGGAATTAAAACCCGGATTCAATACTTTAACATACCCAATGATACTTATGCCGGCTTAAGCCGGACAGTAACTATAGAAAATACCGGCAATAAACCTAAATCCCTGCAGCTTATTGATGGATTACCGCAAATTGTCCCTTTTGGCGTAAACAATTTTTTCCTAAAAAAACTCGGGCGGACCATTGAGGCCTGGATGAAAATTGATAACCTAAAAAATTCTGTCCCCTTTTATAAGCTTGAGGTTGACCCTGCTGACCGGCCCGAAGTCGTGCATATTGACGCGGGGAATTTTTATCTGGGGTTCCATTTCAAAGGCGAAAAAACCCAATTGCTTAAACCCATAGTTGATCCGCAGGTTGTTTTCGGCGCGGTAACGGATTTCTCTTATCCGGCTGAATTTTTAGCTAAGCCTAAATTTTTATACCCGGCTGAGCAAATAACCCAGAGCAAAACCCCCAGCGCCTTACTCTTAATGGACCTAAAGCTAAAACCAAACCAACAGAAAACATTTTACGCAGTGATTGGCCAGTCGCGAGACAGCAAGACCTTAAATCGCTCGATTAAAAGAATCAGTTCAGTAGGCTATATTCAGAATAAGCTGCGCCAAAACAAAGAGTTAATTGAAAAACTAAAAAATGATATCTTAACTAAAAGCAGTTCCGCGGAGTTTAATTTATACGCCGGACAGACTTATTTAGATAACATTATGCGCGGCGGCTATCCGGAAGTTTTTTCCCGCCCCGCCCTTAAACCTTCCGGGGAGGCATCGGAATTCACCAAGATTATCTTCTATCTTTATTCACGCAAACACGGTGACTTAGAAAGAGACTATAACAACTTTCAGCTGCAACCCACGTATTTTTCCCAGGGTAACGGTAACTACCGGGACACAAATCAAAACCGCCGCAATGACCTTTGGTTTAACCCACAGATCCAGGATGAAAATATTATTTTCTTTATGAATTTAATCCAGGCGGATGGTTTTAATCCACTGGTAGTAAAGCCGGAAAGCTTTCTGGTCCGCGATAACCTGGATTTAGAAAAACTGCTGCAAACGGTAGTTAAAAAAAATGGCTTAGAAACCCTTAGCCCTTTCCTGAAAAAACCCTTTACTCCGGGAGAACTTATCTTTTTTATTGAAGAAAACAAAATTATGCTTAATGGATCAATTGATAATTTTCTGAATCTCCTCCTGCCTTGCGCTTTAAGAATACAGGAGGCTGAGCATGGAGAAGGTTTTTGGACAGATCACTGGGCTTATAATCTGGATTTAATCGATAGTTACCTGGGGTTATATCCGGAGAAGGCCAATGAACTCTTCTTTGCCAGAAAAGTTTTCTCATTTTACGATAACGCGGAAATAGTCAAGCCGCGGAGTGAAAAATATATCCTGCATAACGGCCAGGCGCGCCAATTACACTCCCTTTCACTAGACAGCAATAAAAAAGAAATGCTGCGCAAACGCCTGATTAATCCGCATCTTTTAAGGACACTTCACGGGGAAGGCCAAATTCATTACACTACGCTGGCGGCTAAACTTTTATGTTTGGCGGTAAATAAACTGGCCTCTTTAGATGCCTCCGGCGTAGGCATTGAAATGGAAGCCAATAAACCTAACTGGTTTGATTCACTCAACGGGCTGCCTGCCCTTTTTGGTTCATCCACCTGTGAAACCTTTGAATTAAAGCGCCTGCTTAAAATGCTAAAGGCGGCTTTAGAAAACTCCCCAATTAAAGATATCGAGCTTGCCGAAGAAATAGCTAATTTCATCGAAAAACTCTCCAGCTTATTTTCAGAAGACGCATTCTCTTATTGGGATAAAAGCAATACCCTAAAAGAAAATTACCGGCATAATACTCTTTTGGGTTTTTCCGGTGCCCTGACTAATTTTCCGGCGGATAAACTTATCAGTTTTCTAGATGCGGCACTAAAAAAAGTAGACTGCGGATTAAATAAGGCTTTTGACAAAACCCAGGGCCTCTACAACGCATACTTTATTAACGAAGTTACAGAATATGACCTGCTCGGGGAGCATAACCTAAAACCGAAAAGATTTAATCAAAAGCCCGCCCCTCTGTTTCTGGAAGGGCAAGTACATGCCTTAAGGCTCACTGATGATCACCAGCAAAGCTTAGCTCTGCACAAAGCAACTAAGCAGAGCGCGCTTTTTGATAAAAAACTAAAGATGTACAAAGTAACCGCTCCGCTTAATGCCATGCCGGAAGAGATCGGCAGATGCAGGATATTTAGCCCGGGCTGGCTGGAGAATGAATCCATCTGGTTACATATGGAGTATAAGTATATCCTGGAACTGCTTAAAGCCGGCTTGACGGAAGAGTTTTATGCCGAATTTAAAAACGTACTTATTCCTTTCCAAAATCCGCAAAACTACGGACGCAGCATATTGGAAAACTCCTCTTTCCTGGTTAGCAGCGCTTTTGCCGATAAGAAATTACATGGGAACGGCTTTGTAGCCAGACTCTCCGGTTCAACCGCGGAATTCGTACATATCTGGCTATTGATGAATACCGGGCTAAGCCCATTTTCATTGAATGAAACCGGCGAGCTTAATTTAACCTTTAAGCCCAGTCTTGCGGGTTGGTTATTTGATAAAAACGGAGAGTATTCTTTTAATTTCTTAAGCCAAATTCAAGTAACCTATCATAATCCTAAAAGGAAAAATACTTTCGGAAAAAATGCGGCCAGCATTAAAAAAATTATTATCCAGGATCCGGATAAACCCGTAGAGTTTAATTCCTCAGTTATACCCTCACCCTATGCCCAGGAAATAAGGTCACGCCAAATTAAGAAGATAGAAATTTATCTAGAATAAAGGGACCGTTTCTATTTTTCTGAACCTTATTAATAAAGAAAAATAGAAACGGTCCCTAGTTTTTAATCTATCCGACCTGCTCGCCTAGTTTTGCAGAAACAGTAAGATCAATGTTTAAAGTGTGCACAAATGAAATTTGAAATAAGCTTCCCTTATTTACTGCCTGAACACTGCCTTTAATCTTACAGAAAAAATGCTCTTGCCTCTCTTTAGTATTTCTTCTCTTTAAAACATACAGATACGGCTGCGGTTTAATTACACCCCTACCTTTGATCGATCGGATGATATAAGTAAAATGCCTACGCACCACGCTATGCACACCTTCTTTATCAGCTATCTCAGAGCTAGCGATTATTTTACGGCCCTGATTGGGGAAAGACAGGTTTTTATAGAGTAAATTTCTCATCTTTTCCTTGCAATTAACCGGATTAACAGTTGATTAATCCGGCCCTTTTTAAAACTATTTAATATCAACTCAAGTATGCAGGCAAAAAAAGGCTAAATCAATACGATTTGGCCTTAAAAAGAAAGCGTTTGCTTAAGCCTTAACTAGGGGATTTTTTAAAATTGAGACGGGGTTCTTTACCTTGGAAGATCCTGAGCAGATTAGCCTTATGACGGATAATTACTAAAATACAAAGTACCAAAGATACAGTAATCATAAGAAGCGACTGCTTAAAAAATATGCAAGCTGCCGGCAGTCCTATAGCCGCAATTATCGAAGCTAATGAGACAATCCTGAAAAGAAAAAAAACCGCAAACCAGATTGTAATTAGTATACCAATTACAATATTTAATCCATTTATTCTCAAAGCCAGCCCCAGCAGTACCCCTAAAGATGTAGCAATCCCTTTGCCACCCTTAAACTGTAAGAATATCGTCCAGTTATGGCCACAAATACAGCATAACCCCATGATAATACGTAAGTTTTCTACCTGCCATAAAATCTCTTTATACTTAAAATAATCTCCCAGGAAGGAAACTACGATCAACCCCTTAAGTATATCTATAATCAGTACTGTGATTCCCGGCCCTTTACCTAAAACGCGCAAGGCATTAGTGGCGCCAACATTACCTGAACCAACTTTACGGATATCAATTCCTTTTAACACCCTGCCAAAAAGATAAGCCGTAGGAATGGAACCGATTAGATAGCTAATTAATAGCGCGGCGATTGTCAACAGCATATAAAATTTTGAACCCTCTCTTTACATAATCTATCCCTGAAATAACCGTAAAGATTACCGCCGGCCACCAGACCAACATCGCCAGCTTCCATTGCAATAAAACACTAATCACCGAAAGCATCTGAAAAGTAGTGGTCAGTTTACCCCATTTAGTGGGATGCACAGATAAATTCTGCTTAACCATGTAGATAACTATCGCCCCAATGATGATAATCAGGTCCCGGGAAATCACGATAAAACTCACCCAAAGCGGAAATTTTAATCCCAACCGGCAAACCGGCGATAAAAATATAAAGGCACTCATTAACAAAAGCTTGTCTCCCAGGGGGTCTAAAATTAATCCTGCTGTTGATTGCATTTTAGCCTTCCTGGCGATATAGCCGTCTAAACCATCAGAAATAACCCCCAGTACAAATATAGCCAAAGCCAAATTTTTTAAATATGCCCTTTCCGGCGCATAATATAATAGGCAAGCAATAAAAAATGGAACGCTTAAAATGCGAAAGGTTGAGATTTTATTGGCAATATTCATTTAATTAATTTTATGCGCTGTAGCGGCCAATAGATAATTATCGCCTGCCCAAGTAAATTATTTTTGGGCACAAACCCCCAATAACGGCTATCTTTAGAAGTAGCGGAATTATCCCCTAAAACAAAGTAGCTGTCTTTAGGCACAACCATCTTTTGGCCCGGTGCATCCAATTGGCCCCGATTGTAATAATAAATCTGGTTAAATATCGCCTCCGGAGCGGGTTTATCATTAATATAAATTGAGCCGCCTTTAATTTCAACCACATCTCCGGGAAACCCCACCAGCCTTTTAATAAAATCCTTGCTCTTATCCTCCGGATAAATAAAAACAATCACATCCCCTCTTTTGGGAGGCTTGAGCGCGGGCAGGCGCAAGTTAGTAAAAGGAATTTTTGCCCCATAAATAAATTTATTCACCAGGATCAAGTCCCCTTCAATTAAAGTCATGCGCATGCTTCCGGTAGGGATCTTAAAGGCCTGCACCAGGAAAGTACGGATGACTAAAGCCAATAAAAAGGCGATAATAATTGATTCAGCCCAATCACGGATTACGGACTTCTTGTTTAAACTCATATTTTTAATATCTCCAGAAAAGCCTCTTGGGGTATCTCCACCTTGCCAAACTGTTTTAGCCTCTTCTTGCCTTTTTTCTGAGTTTCCCAAAGTTTACGTTTACGGGTAATATCGCCTCCGGAACATTTACTGGTGGCATTTTTACCGACTGAACGCACTTTTTCCGACGCCAGAATCTGGCTGCCTATGGCTGCCTGAATCGTTACTTCAAAGAGTTGCCGCGGAATCAGCTCCTTGAGCTTAGAAACTAAAAGGTGCGCCCGGCTGGTAGCTTTTTCTTTAAACATTAAAGATGAAAAGGCATCGCAAACCTGGCTATTGAGCAATATATCCAGTTTAACTAATTTTGTCGGCAAATATTCCTTAACCTCGTAATCCATCGAACCATAACCCCGGGTGATCGATTTCATGCGGTCATAAAAATCCACAATGATTTCAGAAAGAGGTATCGAAAATACTACTTTTACGCGATCCTCGCCTAAATATTCATTGGAAACAAATACTCCTCTGCGGGATTTAGTAAAATCGCAAATTGCCTCTATAGAATCAACCGGCACAATCATCAGCAAGCTGGCAAATGGCTCTTGCGCCTCCTGGATATCGCCAGGCGCACCCAGCTTCATCGGCGTATCTACTTCTATAAGTTCCCCGGATTTTGTCTTTATGCGGTAAACTACATTAGGCACGGTAAGAATAAGGTTTAAATCATACTCGCGCTGAAGCCTTTCCTGAACAATCTCCATATGCAAAAGGCCCAGAAAGCCGCAACGAAAACCTGCTCCGAATGATTGGGAATTTTCCGGCTCAAAGACAAAGGAGGCATCAGAAAGCTTTAATTTATCCAGGGCATCGCGTAACTGCGGAAAATCCGCAGGATTAACCGGATAAATACCGCAAAAAACCAGAGGTTTTACTTTGCGGTAACCCGGCAAAGCCTGCTCACAGGGATTCTTCGGATCGGTAATCGTATCTCCGATAATTACCTCCCGGGGATCACGCATGTTAGCGGTAAAATACCCGACTTCACCGCAAGTCAAGTCATCCACAGCCGAGTATTTCAAATCTTTAAAAACACCCAGCTCTTCGATTTTATAGACTTTTCCGGCATGAAACATCTTCAATTGCGTTTTAGGAGTAATTATCCCGTCAATAACTTTTACAAAAACTACCACCCCTTTAAAAGCATCAAAACGGCAGTCGAAAATTAAAGCTTTAAGCGGGCCATCTAATTGGCCGCCGGGGCTGGGAATTGTTTCAATAATCCTATCCAAAATTTCGATAACCCCCTGGCCTTCTTTAGCGGAAGCCAGAATAATTTCTTCTTCTTTAAAACCTAAGACCGTCTCTACCTGCATTTTTACCCGGGGCACATCGGCGGAAATTAAATCCACCTTATTAATGACCGGGATAACCTGCAGATTATTTTCTAAGGCTAGGTAATAATTTGCCACGGTTTGCGCTTCAATCCCCTGGCCGGCATCTACTATCAACACCGCACCCTCACAGGCAGCTAAAGACTTAGATACTTCATAGGTAAAATCTACATGGCCGGGGGTATCAATAAGGTTTAAAATATACTCCCGGTTAAATTTCTTGGAAAAATAATTCAACCTGACCATGGAAGCCTTAATCGTAATGCCCCGCTCCTTTTCCAATTCCATATCATCCAGAAGTTGATCGCCTTTATGCCGTTTATCAACCGCTCCGGTAATCTCTAATATCCGGTCCGCCAGAGTAGATTTACCATGGTCAATATGCGCAATAATCGAAAAATTCCTAAGCAGTGTCCTATCCATTTACCGAAGGCTCAATATTACATAAATTAAACATCTTCTCTACTATCTGCTCTATAGAAAAATCAGTGGTATCAATATAAATTGCATCAGGAGCAAGGCGTAAAGGTGAAGTTAAGCGGGTAGAATCAATTTTATCCCGATTAGCTAAATCGAAAGCCACTTCATCCTCCGTAACCTTTTGGCCTAAACCTTTTAATTCCTTGAAACGCCGCTGAACCCGCACGCCTATAGAAGCATCGATAAAAAACTTTTTCGCAGCCTGCGGAAAAACTACCGTGCCGATATCCCTGCCATCTAAAACACAATCTCCTTTTTGGCCAAATTCTCTTTGCATCTTTACCAATACCTGACGCACCTCTTTAATCTTAGCCACGTCCGAAACAAATTGTGTAACCTTTCCTTGGCGGATAGCCAAAGAAACATCCTTTCCGTCAAGCATAACCGTTAATGATCCATCTGTGTTGTTGCGCAGGCCTATTTTTACTCCCTGAGCCAGCTGAATAATACCCGGTTCATCATTGATGGGCACATTATTCTCTAAAACCTTCAAAGTTAAAGCCCGATACATTGCACCGGTATCAATGTAAAGAAAACCCAGCCTTTTAGCTAAAATTTTAGCGACAGTACTTTTCCCCGCGCCCGCTGGCCCATCAATAGCAATAATCATCCCAGTTTCTCTCTTTTTTTCCTGGCCAATAGGAGAATTTTCCTAAGCCGTCTCTTATTTTTACTTTCTAAAGCAAACTTTAAAGCGGAAAGTTTTGCCTGAAAAATCGATAAGTCAGCTAATAAGTTAATACGATTACTTAGAAATATTTCACTCCAGAGCCCGGCATCAGAACCAGAGATGCGCGTAGTATCACTTAGGCCGCTGGAACTCAAACCTAAACATGAATTCGGAATTGAGTTCATCAAGGAAAAAGCTACGGCATGCGGCAGGTGGCTGGTAAACGCCAGGGCCTGATCGTGCTTTTTTGCGGAGAGAATAACGATCTTCGCGCCCAATTTCTTCCAAAGCAGCTTGACTTTATTTAAAGTGCGCCGGCTGGTTTTAATTGTGGGAGTAATAATGCAAATTGAGCCTTTAAAAATATTATCTTCTAAATTAGCAATTCCTTTCTTTTCTGATCCGGCCAAAGGATGACAACCCAAAAAGTTGGGGATCAGCACGCTTAATTTAGAAACAATGCGCTCTTTGGTGCTGCCGACATCAATAACAATGCAGCCTTTTTTTATTTTTTTTACAATGCCTAAACCAAGATCAATAATGGTATTAACCGGTGTGGCTAAGATAACTAAATCCGCATCCGCCACCGCCTCTAATGATGAACCAACTTGATCAATGGCACCAACCTTTTTAGCTAATCTGGCATTTTTCGCTTGGCGGCTTAAACCAATTACTTGGCCGGCTAAATGTTGTTTTCTTAAAGCTAAGCCTATTGACCCTCCGATTAGGCCTGTGCCGATAATTACGGCTTTATTGAACATTTTCATAAAATTTTTCTTCCCACAGAATTAGCCACGCCTCTAAGTTCACCCATCAGATTAAAAAATTTGCTCGGAATAAGTGATTGCGCTCCGTCAGAAACCGCTTCTTCAGGATGATTATGCACTTCTATAATTAAACCGTCGGCTCCGGCGGCAATTGCCGCTTTAGCTAAAGGCCCAACCAGGTTCCATTTTCCGGCAGCATGCGACGGATCAACGATGATGGGTAAATGCGAAAGTTGTTTGGTTACCGGCACTGCGCTAATATCTAAAGTATTGCGCGTGGAATCTTCAAAAGTGCGGATTCCTCTCTCGCAAAGAATTACCGAAAAATTCCCGCCGCTTAATATATATTCCGCGGACATGAGCATATCTTTAACCGTAGAAGCCATCCCCCGTTTTAAAAGCACGGGCTTTTTAGTAGCACCCACCTCTTTTAAAAGATTGAAATTCTGCATGTTCCGGCAGCCAATTTGCAGGACATCCACGTAGTCGGCAACCAAATCCACGTCCCGGCTATCCATAACTTCACTTACGGTAACTAAACCTAACTCATTGCCTACCTGCTTAAGCATCTGCAAGCCGGCCTTACCTAAACCCTGAAAACTATAAGGAGAGGTGCGCGGTTTAAAAGCGCCTCCGCGCAGTACGGTTGCGCCGGCTTTTTTAACTTCGCGGGCAATTTCAAATAAGCTATCGATATTTTCAATGGTGCATGGCCCGCCCATAATTACCACCTCTTTGCCGCCGATTTTTACACCTTTACCCAGGTCAATTACTGAATCCTCTTTTTTAAACTCCCGGGAAACTAAGCGAAACGGCGAAAGCACCGAAATAACATTTTCTACGCCCGGAAAAACCTCTAAAGGCGTAACGCGTAATACATCCTCCGGCCCAATAACACCGATAATTGTTCTCTCTGACCCCTTGGAAACATGCGGAGTCAGGCCCAGGGCCTTTACCTTTTCGATGATATGATCAACTTGCTGCTGGCTGGCATCAGGTTTTAAAACAATGATCATGGCTTGTCCTCCGTTAAGACTTTACCTAAAACTCGCAGAAATTTTTTATTTTCTTTTTGCGTGCCGATAGTTACGCGGATAAAGTTCCTTAAACCATATTGCTCCATATCCCGAACAATCACTCCGGATTTAAGCATGGATTTGAATACTTCCCGGCCATCTTTGCCTGTATCTACCAAAATAAAATTCGCCACTGAAAGCACGTAGCTTAATCCCATTTTTGCCAATTCCCGGTAAATAAAATCTTTGCCTTCTAAAATCAGGCGGCGGGTTTTCTTTAGAAAATCATTATCGCCTAAAGCGGCTAACCCGGCAACCTGGGCCAGGAGATTAACATTAAACGGCTGCCGGATACGTTCCATATAAGTTACTAATTCCGGCGCGGCAATCGCATACCCCAAACGCAACCCGGCTAAACCGTAGGCCTTAGAAAATGTCCTTAAGATAATAATCTTCTTTTTCTTTCTTAGATAACTCAAAGAATCCGGATAATCATCTACATCGATAAATGCACCATAAGCTTCATCAAAAACTACTACCACTCCTTCCGGCAGCGCGTCTATAAATTCCGCAATTTCATATTTAGTAACATAGGTTCCGGTGGGATTGTTGGGATTAGCAATAAAAATCAATTTGGTCTTTTTATCCACTAACTTTAACATTGCCCCTAAATCATATTTAAAATAACGCAAAGGCGCCTTTTTAACTTTACGGTCATTAACCTGGGCAATAATCTCATATTCCAAGAATGTACCCTCAGAGGTAACGATATTTTCATCCGCCTCCATAAAAGTCTTAATCAGAACATCAATCAATTCATCCGAACCATTACCTAATACAAAATTTTCAGGGGACAATCCAAGAAACTTGGCTAGGCGTTTTTTCAAATAATACCCTTGCGCATCCGGATAACGGTTAACTCCGGATAGGGATCTTTTAATCGCGCTTAAGGCTTTAGGTGACGGGCCCAGTGGATTTTCATTAGAAGCCAGCTTAATTACCTCTTTTAATCCCAGCTGCCTTTTGGTTTCCTCTATGGGTTTACCGGAAATATAGGGATTAACTGCCAAGACACTTTTACGGATTAATGTTTTCACTTTTAGTTTATTCTCCTAATCAGGATAAGAACCTAATATTTTTAAATAACTACACCCGCGTTCTAATTCCTGCAGCGCTTTCTTAATTAGGGCATCCTCCTGATGGCCCAGGATATCTATGAAAAAATAATACTCCCAAACTTTCTTTTTTGAAGGCCGGGATTCAATCTTAGTAAGATTGACCCCGTATTTACGAAAGGGCAAAAGCATGGCATATAAAGCGCCTACCCGGTCTTTAATTGAAAAAAACAAGCTGGTCTTATCCTTCCCCGTCCGGGCAGCGACATTTTTACCCACCACCAGAAAACGGGTAATATTATGCGCGGAGTCTTGAATCCCTTCCGCCAGCACCTTTAGGCCGTAAACCTTAGAAGCCAAAAGCGAAGCAATCGCCGCGCTATTTTTTTCTTTTTTAGCTATTTCGGCTGCGCGGGTAGTGCTGGGAACATCCACGAGCAGGGCATTGGGCAAATTTTTTTGCAGCCAGATACGGCACTGCCCAAAAACCTGGGGATTGGAATAAACATTACGGATCTTATTCTTTACACAGTTAGCTAAGAGATTATGCGTTACCTCCAAAATTACCTGTGAACAAATTTTTAGATCGGAATCCACAAAAACATCCAGAGTATGGCTTACCGCGCCTTCAATTGAATTTTCTATCGGCACTACCCCATAATCGGCGCTATCTTTTTCCACCTCCAGGAAAACGTCGGCGATACTATTGCAGGCAATATAACTGACACAAGAACCGAATTTTTTAATCGCCGCCAGGTTAGTGAAACTTGCCCGCGGGCCAAGATAAGCAATCTTTAACGGCTTTTCCAAAGCCAAACTGGCGCTCATTACCTCACGGTAAATCGCTTCCAGCGCGCTCTTTTTTAAAGGCCCTTTATTAAAACCGGAAATCCTGTCTAAAACCTGCCTCTCTCTTTCCGGCACGTAAATACTTTTGCCGGCATTAATTTTAATTCTGCCGATATCTTTAGTCGCCGCGGCGCGTAAATTTAATAAATTAATTAATTTGCGGTCGAGGATATCAATTTTCTTACGCAATTTGTCCAGACTCATTCTTGGCCTCCAGATCTGTTTGGCTGATCAGTTCAATTGTTTCGCCAGCTTCCTGCTGTTGAGCTAAAACCGTAAAATCCTCCATCTTCGGCAGGTCTTGCAGGGATTTCAAACCAAAATGTTCCAGAAATTCCCGGGTAGTGCCATAGACAAATGGCCGGCCGGGAATCTTCTTTCTACCGCAAATACGAATTAGATTTTTGTCCGCCAGGCTTTTCATTACGCCATCAACATTTACATTTCTCAAAGATTCAATCTCCGCTTTGGTTAGCGGCTGCTTATAGGCAATAATCGCCAGAGATTCAAGGGCAGGCCTGGATAACTTATCGCTATAGCGGTTTTTAAAAAGTTTTTTTAAGAAAGGGGCAAAATTACTGCAGGTCGTCATCTGAAATCCGCCGGCAATCTCCACTACCCGGATACCTCGATTCTGTGCCGCGTATTCATTTTTTAATTCCGCAATAATTTTATTAATGCTCAAGCTATCCAGATCCCCTAAAACCTTTTTTATCTGCTCTGCCGTGATGGGTTTCTCGGATGCAAAGATTAAAGCCTCTACCGCTGATTTTAAATTATTCTCTTCCATGGTTTGCCTAGGTGCCCCTTTTTTGTTTATAGACCAGATTTAACAATTCTTCCGTAGTATTTACCTGAGAATTTATTTTCAAAACTTTCTTGATCATACCCAGGGCCTCGTTCCTTTTATACTCCAGCTGCAATAAAACATCTAAAGCTTCCTCGGATATATTTTTGGCTGCGGCCTTTTCTTCCGGAATATAGTCTTGCATCAGGCCGAATTTACCTACTTTATTTTGCAGTTTAGCCACGATCTCTTTTGCTCTTTGCTCACCGATACCGGGAAGTGATTTTAGGGAAACCAAATCCCCCTCATCAATGGCCTTGGCGATTAAAGAAATGGGTTTATTCAAAGCCTTCAAGGCAGCCCGCGGCCCAATCCCTGAAACCGTAATAAATATCTCGAAAAAATCCTTTTCTACCTTGTTTAAGAAACCGATTAAAATAGGAATGTTCTTGGCTTGATCCACCTGGTAATAATGGTAGGTGAGCAGGGAGATTTTGCCATCAGGGCTTAAGGATGTATCCAGTCCGGACATCACGCAGGCGGGTATAAAAACTTCATAACTTAGCCCTCCTAAATCTAAAACCAGGTAATTTGATCCTTTTTCCGTAACGCGTCCGGTAATTCGGGAAATCATAATTTTACTTTCACGATATAACTATGCGCTATCGCCAAGGCCAAGGCATCAGTAACATCCAGATAAGGAACGGAAGTTTTTAATCCTAAAGTGTGGGTGACCATTCTTTGCACCTGGGTTTTAGAAGCCAGGCCTTTGCCGACTATGGCTTTCTTAATACGCGTAGCCGAGTATTCAAAAAAAGGCAGCCCTGCCGTAAATGCCGCCAAACAAATCACTCCTCTGGCTTGGCCTAAAATACAAGCAGTTGCCGGATGTTTGTAATGTGAATATATTTTTTCCAGCACTAAACAATCTGCTTTTGTATCGCTAATTAATTTAAGTACCCCGCGGTATATTTTATCCAACCGCCGGGGGAGAGCTTCTTGAACGCTGGTTTTTATTATCCCGGCTTCAATTAAAGCCAGGGATGCTTGATTAACCCGTATAACGCCATATCCGCTAACGGCTAAGGCCGGATCAATCCCTACGATAATCATTCCTCAGCGGCAATCTCATCTAAAATCTCATCCGGAATATCAAAATTGGCATAAACCTGCTGCACATCATCATGGTCTTCTAAGGTTTCTACCAGCGCTAAGACCTGTTTTGCTTCATGGCCGGTAACCTTAATCGTTGAGGATGGAATCATGGTTAATTCCGCATCAATCCACTTGATATTTTTATCGGAAAGCGCCTGTTTAACCTTTTCTAAATCCGCAACGGCAGTAAAAATCTCATAGGTATCCGTTTCATGTTTCATATCTTCAGCTCCGGCGTCTAAGACAATATTCATCAACTCATCCTCTTTAATATTTTCTTTAGCCACGGAGATATAGCCTTTTTGCACAAACATCCAGCTCACTGAACCGGCTCCGGCCATATTACCGCCTTTTTTTGACATGATGTTGCGTATCTCAGCAGTAGTACGGTTTTTATTATCTGTAAGCGAATCAATTAAAATCGCCACCCCGCCCGGCCCATAAGCCTCATACATTACTGCCTCATAGACTATCCCCGGAAGTTCACCGGTTCCCCGCTTAATCGCCATCTTCACATTATCCGAAGGCATATTTGCTTTTTTAGCCTTTTCCATTATGGCCCGCAGCCGGGGGTTAGAATCAGGGTTTCCTCCGCCATCCCTGGCGACAACCACTAACTCCTTAATGATCTTAGTAAAGGTAGCGCCGCGTTTAGCATCAGCGATACCTTTTTTTCCTTTATTTGTTTTCCATTTCGAATGACCTGACATAACTCCTCCTCAATTTTCCCCAGCCTCCGGCGTTTGGGGAAAATTGACCCCGAGCTCCCGCGAGGGGGGAACATTACTTTACTTTATTATTATTTAAAACAGGCAGAATAAGCCGGGTTCTGTCTTGATGCGAATTCGCGCATCGATTAGTGGCTATTCCTCTCAATTCCCGCGTTACCGCGGTAACTTTAGCAGTTTACCCGAGATTGCTTCCCGCTTAAAACGGAAAACGCGCTGGATCAGCGCTCATCTCCTATTCTACCTTGCTCCACGTAGAGATTGCCGCGTTTCACCTCGTCCCGCAACCTTCTAAGCTGCGAAACTACTCGTCTCTGTGGCTCTTCCGCCACAAATTATGGCGGATCCGCCAATTTCTGGCGGAAATCCTCTGTATACATCACATATACAGGACGGAAATTACCCGTTACGTTATCCTCTGGAGCCCGGACTTTCCTCCCGCCACTAAATCCGTGGCGGGCAGCCACATTCTGCCTGTTTATATCAAAGATTTCACCAAGATAGACTTAATCGCTTCCGTTGCCAATTTATCCGCCAAGCTATTCTCTTGCCGGGGAATATGATTAATCAAAACTTTCTCAAAGCCCGTCAAAAGATGCACGGCTCGATTATATAAGGTGATTATACCCGGATGTTTAACTTTATAAATTTTATTTAATTGCCGGGCTAAAAGCTGGCTATCAGTATTAATTTTTAAACTCTTAGCTTTTAATAATAATGCTTCTTCGAGCGCGTAAATTAGAGCGGTATATTCAGCTACATTATTCGTAGCCGACCCGATATAATTTGAAATATTCTTAATCCGTAAACCGTCTCGATAAATTACAATCCCTACCCCGCTATGCCCCGGGTTACCCTTGGATGCGCCATCAATATAGATTTCTAAATGACTCATTTACTCAGGAATATAAAGAATACGATTGCAAACTTCACAAGTAATAATATGTTCATACATCTTAATTAAATTGATTACCTGGGGAGGCACAGACATATGGCACCCCCCGCAGGAATTATCCTCAACCGGAACAATGGCTAAACCATCCCGGCTATGTAAAATTCTCTCATACTCCTGCAGCATCTTGAGGTCGATACCGGGAATAATCTGTTTTCTTTGGGCATCCAATTGGCTTAACCGTCCGCCTATTTCTTCGCTGCGTAATTCTACCACTTTCTTTTGCTGCAGAAAAATCTTTTCTTCAGATTTTAGTTTTAGATTCTCAGAGTCAATCTGCGCCTTTATTTTATCCGATTCCTCAAAAGAGATCAGGATTTTTTCCTCAATTACCGCCCCATCAGCCTTGGCATCTGCAATCTGCTGTTGCATAACCTGAAATTCTTTATTCGTCTTTAAAGAAAACAATTGGCTAGAGAGTTTTTTAACCCCTTCGGCATTAGTGGCAAGTTCCAACTCTTTTTCCTTGCGTTGTTTTTGTAAATCTAAAGACTTCTTTTCCAGGGCCGCCAGATCCTGTTTTTTAAGTTCAAAAGCAGCCTCCATGGCCTTGATCTCTTGAGGCTTGGTTGCTCTTTCATTTCCTAAAGCGTAAATTTCGCTATCCAACTCCTGTAACCTTACTAAGCCGATAATCTGATTTTTTAAATCCATGATCGCCAATCTATCTCCTTAATGTGCTTTAAGCCTAATTAATTGGGCGCAATAGGACTCGAACCTACGACTTCTACAATGTGAATGTAGCGCTCTAACCAACTGAGCTATGCGCCCGCGCCCCTCAACATATCCTGGGCCCACAGGGACTCGAACCCCGGACCAATTGATTATGAGTCAACTGCTCTAACCGACTGAGCTATGGGCCCTCAAAAATAATACTATATATTACTATTTTTAGGGATATTTGGCAAGTTAAAACTTATGTAAATTAAGATAAGGAGGCTACTTTTCCTTATGCACAACCTTAAGAAAAGCCCTGACAATGCTGGGATCAAATTGAGTTCCGGAAGATTTTTTGATTATATCTATAGCCGCGCTCTTGCTAAATGCCTTATGGTATGGCCGGTCGCTAATTAGGGCTTGATATACATCCGCAATCGCAATAACCCTGGCCCCCAGCGGAATATCCTCACCCCTTATTCCGCTAGGATAACCTTTGCCATCCCAGCGTTCATGATGATAGAAAATAAACGGAATCAAATCATGTAGAAACTTAATCGGCCTGATAATATCGGCACCGATTTGGGGATGCTTTTTAATTTCCTCAAACTCCTTTTTATTAAGCTTGCCTTTTTTAAGTAAAATGCTTTCGCTAATGCCAATCTTACCTAAGTCATGCAGCATTGCCGCCTGCTTGATTAATTCCACATCTTCTTTAGGTAAGTTTAATTCGTTGGCTACTCCCATGGCAAAATGCACCGTGTTTTCAACATGTTCACCGGTATAATGATCTTTTAATTCCAAAGTTTTAGCAAAGGCAAAGATAGATTCCGCTAAGCCCTGTCTGGACTCCTTATGCAGCTTAGTAATCGTATTTTTTAAAGTTTTTATCCCTGTAACTTTAAGAATATTCTTCGTTCCTTTGCTTGGCGGATTTTTAAGATCCAAAGAAGAATAAGCGCGATTACCTCCGCTTTCTTTGACCTTATTCAACAATACATCCGCCAGATTAACTAAATCCATTCCATTTTTTGCCCTATCCTCGGGAAATGAAACTACAGAAAGGCTCATTTTTAATTTAACGCTATGTTCCTTGTTCCCAAAGTTGATAAAATTCAATGTATCCAGCAGCCTCTGGGCCAGATTAAAAGCGGTGTCACGGTTTAATCGGGGAGAAATGATAATAAACTCCTCTCCGCTATAACGGACGAGAACATCATAACGCCTCAGCATGCGCTTAAGTTGTTTGGCTAGCTGCTTTAAAACTAAATCTCCAAAAACAATTCCATAGACATCATTGATGGATTTAAAGTAATCGATATCCAGCATGATTATTGCCAGGTTTTGAGCATACCTTCTGGCTTGATGGAATTCAACCTCAATGGCCTCCTGCAAATAACGATAGTTATATAACCCGGTATGCGCGTCAATAAGCGAAACACTTTTTAATTTTTCATTAGTTTTAAGCAACTCGCGGTTTAATTTACTTTTTTCGAATTCAGAATTCCTGCAGCGGGCTGTCTCCTGTAGAAGATCTTGCGTGCGCTCCTCAACCAACTGCTCTAAGTGGTTACGATAACGCTTAAGTTCTTCATCAACCTTCTTTTTTTGAGTTATATCCACATTTACCTCAACCACCAACCATTCGCCATTTTTATCCTGGTAAGGTATGGTCGTAACCTGTATCGGCCGGTCACCTTCTCTAGTTAAGGTTTCTTCACTAATCACAATTTTTTTTGTGCTAAAGGCCTCCTCAATAGCGCATTCAGGACAGGAACTTTTGCGGCCCATAAAGTATTCAAAACATTTTTTGCCCCTCCAATCCCCATAATTACACGCCCACACCGGATCGACATAGCGCAGATTATAATCTTTATCGATAATATCCAGGCCGGTTTTAGTTGCTCCCAGGATAAACTCCAGCTGTTGATACAAAATATTTGCTTTTTCCTCCGCCTCTTTTCTGGCGGCGATTTCCAGCTCTAATGATTTTGTACGCTGCTGGACTAAGACCTCCAACTTTTCGTCATTTTCTTTTTGCGCCTCTTGAGCGAAGCGTACCTCTTTCCGCAGCGCTTCGTTAAAACTAGCCAACTCCGAAGTCCTGACTTTAACCCTCAGGTCAAGCTCCGCGCGAATCTCCTTTAACCTTTCGGCCTCATTCTTATGCAAAGTGATATTTCTGGAAATCCCGGTGGTGCCGATTACTTTGCCGTAATCATCAAAAAATGGAGCCTTAATCGTTTCCATCCACTGTTCAGAGCCCTTAGGATATACTAATTTTTCCTGAATACATTTACGTTTTTTACTATCGATTACTTCCTGGTCATTAGCGCGATAACTTAGAGCCAACTCTTTTGGCCAAATATCCAGATCAGTTTTACCGATAATTTCCTCAACTTTAAGGCCGCAAGCCTTAGCAAAGAGTTCATTAACCGCAATAAATCTGCCTTGGAGATCTTTAAGCCAGGCAATATCCGGAATATTATCCAGAATAGCCTTCTGCTGAAGCTCTGCTTTCCGCAGCAGGCCGGCTGTAATTTCTAAGTTATTTTGTTTGGAATCTTCCATGCTCAGTGATTAGCTAATAAACAAAAAGCAGCTTTATCAAAAAGCTGCTTAAAAGACTTATTTTTAAACAAGTCATTTCTAAACCCCTTAGGTTATATTCTAATATTCTCTCTGGTACGCCAAAGTCATATCCATAAAAGTGCGTAAGCGCCGCGAACGCGACGGATGCCTAAGTTTTTTTAAAGCCTTGGCCTCAATTTGCCTGACTCTTTCGCGGGTGACCTTAAAGACATTGCCCACCTCTTCTAAGGTACGCGCAGAACCGTCATTGATGCCAAAACGCAAAACCAGGATCCTCTTCTCCCTTTCGGTTAATGTGCCTAAAGCGGAATTCATTTCATCTTTTAACATTGAACGCACAGTTTCATTTGCCGGAGAAACAGCTTTTTTATCCTGGATAAAATCCCCAAAATGCGTATCCCCTTCATCGCCGATAGGCATCTGCAATGAAATAGGCTCCTGGGCAATTTTTAATATAGATTTTATCTTGCCCTGAGGAAAACGCATTTTATGCGCGATCTCTTCAGGAGTAGGCTCCCGGCCATTTTTCTGGACAAAAACCCTGGAAAAACGGATTATCTTGTTGATCGTTTCCGTCATATGCACCGGTATTCTGATTGTCCGGGCCTGATCCGCGATGGAACGGGTAATCGCCTGACGGATCCACCAAGTAGCATAAGTAGAGAATTTATAGCCGCGCTTATATTCAAATTTTTCTACAGCCCGCATCAGGCCAATATTGCCCTCTTGGATTAAATCCAAAAAAGATAGCCCGCGATTAGTATATTTTTTGGCAATACTCACCACCAGGCGCAGATTTGCTTCGACTAATTTCTTTTTCGTGCGGCTAAACTTAAGATGGGCGGACTTAATTAACTTCATCTGCTCTTTAATCTTACTAAACGGCTGCGCCAGTATTTTCAGTATCTGGCGGCTGCGCAGATTATCTTTTTTGTTTAAACGTTTGACGTGTTCGTACTCCCGCAGCAGGAGATTTAACTTACGTACCGCCGCCTCAATTACCGAAGTGGTAAAATTAAGCTGCAAGATTAAATTTATCGCGTTGCTGTCACTACGCGTCTGTTTAATTTTAACTAAAAGGCGCTTGAACCTGCCGATCACGCTGCTTTTCTTTATGCGCAGGTCTTCTTTAACTACCTCCTCCATATTAATTTTATCTTCTAAGATATTATCGGCGACCAGTAAAACTTCGTTCCTGACGAATTTAGTTACTAAACTAGCGCGTTTAAACTTATCTTCGGCATCCTCGATTTTCTTAGCTAACTCAATTTCATTTTCGCGGCTGAGCAAAGAAATCGACCCCATCTGCTTTAAATACATCTTTACCGGGTCGTCTAAGGGCATAAAACGTTCTTCACTTTTAAGTTGTTCAGTGAGTAATTCCTCCCGCTGCTGTACTAAATTCTGCTTATCCTGCTGGGTTGCCCGGTTTGCCGATAAACCCGCGTCCGCTTCACCCTCAACCACCTGAATATCTTCGTTACCCAGTAATTCAAAAAGATGGTCAATGGCTACAGTACTGGAAAGATCTTCAGGTAATAAATCATTAACTTCGTCATAAGTAAGAAAACCCTTCTGTTTGCCCAGGGCAATTAACTTTTCCATATCCTTAGTGGGTTGTTGCTGGTTCTTCTTCACGTTTAATCGCCTTTCTTTATAAGATTATGAAATTCTTGAATAAGGCTGTTTAATTTACCCTCATCTCCCAGAGACTGAGCGCTTTTAATCTCTAGGTGCAGATGTTCGCGCCGGGATTTTATTCTTTGAACCTTAATCCGCGCTATACAATCATTAACCGCCTTTTCTCTTTCCTGCTCGTTAAGAGCCGGCATAAACATAGTTTCACAAACCAATTGACTGGCATCATCTTCACTGAAATAATTCATTAGTACGCTGGGTGTGATATTTTTACCCTGGCCAACCAGATCCTGCATCACGGAAACAATTTTAGCAGTGCGCGCATCCGCAAAATCAGCGGGCGATAACTGCTGCATAATTTTCTCAATCAACTCTTTTTCCTCAAGCATAAATTTAATCAAAAGCTTCTCCGCCGGATTAATCTCAAGATTCTTTCTTCCTAAAGGGGCTGGCTGGCCGATAGATGTGGAGGCGGCAGGTTTTAATTTATGCAGCTCCTCAAGAATATACTGCTCCGGTATGCGCATCTCCTCAGCTAATCTTTTAGTATACTCTCCCCTAAGGATAGCATTGTCAAACTTATTAATAGTAGAGAGCATCTCAGAGGCAATTTTGGTTTTACCATGCTCATCTTTAATATCATGACGGCTCTTGAGAACATCCAGCTTATAATCAAAAAAACTTGCCGCTTTTTGGACCTTGGTTTTTAACGCATTAATTCCCTCATTACGCACCAAGGCATCCGGATCAATTCCCTTAGGCAAGGGAACGACTTTTACGTTTATACCCTCATCAATAAGTATATCCAAACTCCTTAAGGTGGCGATTTCTCCGGCGGTATCGCCATCATAAATCATAACGACATTATGCGTATAACGCTTAAGTAGTTTAATCTGCTCCAAAGTAAGCGCGGTTCCCTGCGAAGCTACGATATTTTTTAACCCCTCTTGGTAGGGAATCATAAAGTCCAAATAACCTTCCACGATTACCGCGCTATCAGCATCCCGTATAAAATCCTTGGATAAATTAAAACCAAAAAGGTTCTTGCCTTTTGTATAAACCGGCGTTTCCGGAGAATTAATATATTTAGGCAGGCTGTTATCCATTACCCTGGCACCAAATCCGATTAGGCGGCTGCGTAGATCAAAAACAGGGAAAATAATACGGTTACGGAAACGATCGTAATAACCTCCTTGATCCTTGGGTAAAATCAAACCCGCCTGCTCCATAAGCGCCAGAGTAACATTCTTGCTCCTTAAAAAATTAATGAGATTATCCCAGCCGGAAGTAGCCAACCCTAAACAAAACTCTTTTACCGTCGCAAGCTTAATCCCTCTGCGGGACAGATAATCTATCGCCGCCGTTGCACTGCCGGTATGCAGGTTATTTTCATAAAAACTTACTGCCAGCTCATTAACTTTATACAATTGGCTGCTTAAACTCGCTGCCCGGGCTGACTCCGGAGCATCCTGATCCGGTAAAGTAACCCCGCATTTTTTAGCCAACATTTCAACCGCTTCGGGAAATTCCATCCGTTCATGGCGCATAAGAAATTTAAAAGCATTCCCCGACTCACCACAGCCAAAACAATGGTAAATCTGGCGCCCCGGAGAAACCATAAAAGAAGCAGTTTTTTCATGATGGAATGGGCAGTTGGCCTTAAAGTTCGCCCCGGCCTTCTTTAGCTGAATATAGCCGGAGATCATCTCAACGATGTCCACCCGCCCAAGAATATCTTCTAATAAGTTTTCAGGAATACGGCCAGCCATTATTAAGTTTACTTTCTCTTTATTCTGGTAAAACCGGAACAGGCAATAACTTCGAAATCCTGCTTGGCGTATTTCTCGATATTATCCAAAAGCAGATTCAACCCGAGCGTATCCGATGAAATATGCCCGGCGATAACCACATTCAAATTAGCATCTTTAACCTTTTTAAAATGCTCTTCACTCAAATGCATCGATACTAACGTTCTTACCCCGGCCTTATATAATTTATCAAAAACATCTTTTGACCCCTCGGTGCCTCCGGTCATCTCAAACAAAATCTTGCCTACCGGCCGTTTAGGATTACCCAGAATTATCCGCGGCCCGGTATTAAATTTTCGGGCAATCTGATATTCAGCAATAGTGTTTAATACCTTGACCACATCTTCAACTAAACGCGGCTGGCTGGATTTCTGCTTAAAAATAGCCTCTAAATATCTGTACACGTGGTTATCTGCCGGTGTATGCATATTCATAAAAGGCAAATTCAATAACCTGGCGGCATCCACCGGCCGGGTATGATTCTGCGGCATTACCCTGCGTTCTACTTCCGCCATCCTCTCTTCCACTAGCCTGGCCGCGGAGCTCTGAGCAACCCCGGCTTGAGTTAATAGGTCAATCTGCAGCCGCATTACCTCATGCAAGCCTACATAAGCTTTTCCTTCAGGATGGTGCGCGATTACCAGATCCAGCCCTTCTTTCTGGCGGATACGATCAGCAAGCAAGAGATCCCCAACTTCAATATCAATACCCACCATTATCTTCTTAATCTCCAGGCCAGGGTCGCCAAAGAGGATTGCCGAATCCGGAAAAGATTTTATTGCTCCTTTTGCCTTGCGCGGGTCAGCTAAACGGCCAAAATGCACTACCTGATTATAAAAATTAATTAATTTCATTTGCGGTTGAATTTATCAATGGCTTTGGTAACCGTGGAATTGAATTTTTCTTGAGCGGAATATTTAGAAAAAATATTGTCCCAAAGCCAACCATACGCCTGGGGTGAAATTGCAAAAGCCTTGCTGCCTAAATAAGAATATTTTACCGAACTGCTAAGATAAGTAACGCCGGAAATAGCCAGTGTAAAAGATAACAAACCGACAACCAGAAAACCCCGTCCAATACCCAAAATTAATCCCGCGAATTGATTTATTTTAGGAATAGCATTCAATTGTATAAAACGGAAAAGAATGCTGCGCAAACCTACAAAACATAAATATCCGGCTATAATTAATAACAGAAAGATTATGAAATCCAGAAACTCTATAGATATGGCTTTAGGCAAATAACGCCTCTGAATAAAATCCGAAAAAGTTGTATAATAATGTAAGCCGACATAAGTAGAAAAAATAATGCCGAAGAGCTTAAAGATCTCTACGGATAAGCCCATTTTCGCAGCAATGTAACATATTCTAAATAAAACAATTAGAATAATAAAATCCAAAAAATTAAACTTACTCAATATCTCTAGAATCATAACACTCTCTCTTACAACTATTTCTGGCCACTGCTTATCCTAAACAGATTTAATTTGAATTATTTAAAAGTATAACATATATCCAATCGGATTGTCAAGGAAGACAGATAAATTTATCCTTTAAACCAGGATATCGTGCGCTTTAGCCCATCCTCTAGAGGCACAATTGGTTCCCAGCCAAGAAGCTTCCTGGCTCTGGTGATATCCGGCTGGCGTTGCTGGGGATCATCTTGGGGCAATTTCCTGAAGACAACTTTACTTTTGGATCCGGTAAATTTTAAAACTAGTTTTACCAGCTGCATAATGGTAAACTCCCGGGGATTACCCAGGTTAACCGGTAAATTTTGACCGGAAAGCATCAAGCGCAATATACCTTCGACTAAATCATCAATATAACAGAAACTTCTGGTCTGTTGGCCTTCTCCATAAACCGTTAGCGCCTCACCTTTTAAAGCCTGGTCAATAAAATTAGGTACTACCCGGCCATCATTATGACGCATTCTTGGCCCATAAGTATTAAAGATACGCACAATCTTGG
>JAHIKK010000033.1 GCA_018897555.1 Candidatus Omnitrophota bacterium | reverse complement strand
CCTTTCGTCAGGAAAATACTCTACAGTATTATGTGCCTTTTTATATTATATTTTTACTGAAAAAAATTTTAAATATCTCGGGTCTTCATAAGATTCTTGTTCTTTGAACCAGGCTTTTAGATTCTGCGCTCTCCAAAAAGAAGAGAAGCGGGTATTCAGAATATTTGAAGGCTCGTAGGAGCCGGTGTAATTATTATCTGGTTTAAGATCGTTGTTCCTAGGGCTTTCTAGGGGTTCTTTTTTAGAGATTTTTTGCCGTAAAGGTGTTTTTGGTTTAGGTGATACCGGTTTCGAGCCTAAATCAAATTCATTCAAAGCCGTCTTTAATTTCTTAAAAATTTCCCTACTTATACAAAGAACCTTTATTAATTTTCCCCCACAGGGGAGGGGGTAAGGATCTATGGTATCATTCCCAAACTTTTTCTAGTTTTTGTTTGACAGGATGAAATGGGTGAATTATAATAAACAAAAGTAACCTTGGAGGTGAACATGTCTCGATTATTTAAAAGTATTTTTTTGATTTTTTCTCTTTTGTTTTTTTGCACGATTTGTGCTTTGGCTGAAGAGATAACCATTACTACTTATTATCCTTCGCCGTATGGAAGCTATAATGAATTGACTACATCCGGCAATACGTATCTGGCTACCACTTCAGGCAAAGTCGGCATCGGGACGACGGCTCCGGGTACATATAAAATATATATCAATGGGACAGGGTATTTACAGGCTGCTGCCTGGGTTTATTCTTCTGATAGGCGTTTGAAAGAGAATATAAGCTATATTCAATCTGGTTTATCTATTATAGAACAATTAAAGCCTGTTAAATTTGATTATATTAAGGGTGATAAAAGACAAACGGGTTTTATAGCGCAAGAAGTGGAAGAAATCTTACCGGATGTAATAACAAAAGGTGAAGATGGGATGTTGGGAATGAAGACGGAATCTATTATTCCGTATTTAGTAAAAGCTATACAAGAACAACAAGAAGAAATAAATACATTAAAGGTAAAGCTTAGTACTCAGAAATAAAAAGATACCGTTTCTCTTAAGGGAAACGTCATCTAATTTTTGTTAGATTTCCCTCCTTGCTACGTCTATTGATGTAGAAAGGAGGGATTTTTATTGTTTGACAGTGCGGAGGGGGCGGGTTATAATATTGACTTAAATTTAAAAAGCGGAGGTTTAGAATGGTAGTGGATAAGAAGAAAGAAGAAGAAAAAGAGGTATCAGACCGTCATAAAGCTCTGGAGTTGGCGCTTGCCCAGATTGAGAAACAATTTGGCAAAGGCTCGATTATGAAGCTGGGCGCGCATACTAAAGTTAATGTTGAAACGATACCTACAGGCGCGCTCACCCTGGATTTGGCTTTGGGTATAGGCGGACTTCCTCGTGGAAGGGTAGTGGAAATATTCGGGCCGGAGGCTTCCGGTAAGACCACTTTGACTTTAACGACCATCAGGGAAATTCAGAAAAAAGGCGGGGTGGCGGCATTTATTGACGCTGAGCATGCTTTTGATTCAACTTACGCTAAAATTATCGGCGTAAATTTAGATGATCTTTTAATATCGCAGCCGGATACCGGTGAGCAGGCTTTAGAGATTACCGAAACCCTGGTGCGTTCTAATGCCGTAGATTTAGTGGTGATTGATTCGGTGGCGGCATTAACTCCGCGCGCTGAAATTGAAGGGGAGATGGGGGATGCGCATATGGGGCTTCAGGCGCGCCTGATGTCGCAGGCTTTGCGTAAATTGACCGGCGCGATCAGTAAATCGCGCACTACGGTAATTTTTATCAATCAGCTGCGGGAAAAAATTGGCGTGATGTTCGGCTCTCCTGAGACCACTCCGGGCGGACGGGCGCTAAAATTTTATTCATCGGTAAGATTGGATGTGCGTAGGATTGCTTATTTAAAAGAAGGGGATAAAGTTATTGGTAATCATGTCCGGGTAAAGGTAGTTAAAAACAAAATTGCCCCGCCTTTTCGTGAGGCGGAGTTTGATATTCTGCATAATGAAGGGATCGCCAAAACCGGCGCGGTGATTGATGCCGCGGTAAATTTGGAAGTGATTGCCAAAAGCGGTACCTGGCTTTCATTTGAAGATAAAAAGCTGGGCCAGGGCAGGGACGCGGCGATAAAGTTCCTTAAAGAAAATCCGAAATTACAGGACGATATTGAAAACCAAGCGCGTAAAAAGTTCAGCCTCGCTGAATAGGCCGGAGGGCAATGGTTTGGCCTCCTCTGGCCAAAGCCATGACGCTGAAAATGCCAGGGCGTATGCTTTTTTGCTGTTAAAGTTTCGCCTGCGCAGCGAAAATGAACTAAAAGCAAGGTTAAAGCAAAAAGGTTTCTCCGAAGAGTTAAGCCAGGATACGGTTAATTTTTTAAAAGATAAAGCGTTTATTGATGATCGCGTTTTTGCCAAAGGCTGGGTGGCCGCCCGTCTTAAGCGGCCGTTTGGCATAAGAAGAATAAAACAAGAGCTTCTCGGCAAAGGCTTAGATAAACAGGTCATTGAAGACTCTCTGGTTCAGGCAAAAAAAGATTACAATGAAGGCCAGATAGTTAATCAGTTAGCCCAACAAAGATTTTCAAAATTAGCTGGTATAGAGCCGCAGAAAGCAAAAGCACGCGTATATGGCTATTTATTGCGCCGAGGTTTCTCACCGGATATTGTAACTGATATAGTGAAGGGATTATAAATCGAGGGACCGTTCAAATCGAGGGACCGTTTCTATTTTTTAAAAAATAGTAAAAAATAGAAACGGTCCCAGGATTTTCCCAGGATTTTGATTTTTATGATTATGACAGCGGATATTTTAAGAGAAAAATTCCTGGCTTTTTTTAAAGCCAGGAAACATAAGATCATGGATAGCGATTCTTTAGTTCCTAAAGATGACCCTACGGTGTTGTTTACCCCTGCCGGTATGAATCAATTTAAAAAAGAATTTCTGGGATTTGATTCCGGTTTTAAGCGCGCCGCAACCGCGCAGCGCTGCTTGCGCACAGATGATTTGGACAAGGTCGGCAAAACCAGCGTACACCATACTTTTTTTGAAATGTTGGGGAATTTTTCTTTTGGGGATTATTTTAAACAAGAGGCGATATCCTGGGCCTGGGAGTTTTTGACCGAAGAATTAAAGATTTCTCCAGACAAGCTTTGGGTTTCCGTATATCAGGATGATGAGGAGGCTTACGATATTTGGAAGAGTGTTGTAAAAATTCCAGTAAATAAAATTATCAGGTTGGGAGATAAGGATAATTTTTGGCCGGCAGAAGCAAAAACTAAAGGGCCAAATGGCCCATGCGGCCCATGTTCAGAGATATTTTTTGATTTTGGAAAAGAAGCAGGATGTCAAAAACCGGATTGCACGCCGGCTTGCAGTTGCGGCAGGTTTGCCGAAATTTGGAATTTGGTATTTACCCAGTTTAACCGTAAAGCTGATGGTTCTTTAGAACCGTTGCCTAATAAAAATATCGATACCGGTATGGGGCTGGAAAGATTAGCCGCTCTGATGCAAGGAAAGAAGAATAATTTTGAGACGGAGCTATTTCAGCCGATTGTTAGAGAAATAGAGGTAGCTTTAAAGAAAAATCCCCCCCTACCTCCCTTTGAAAAAGGGGGGAGAGGGGGGATTTATGCCGTAGCCGATCATATACGCGCTGTAGTTTTTTCGATACATGACGGGATAACGCCCTCTAATGAAGGCCGCGGGTATATTGTAAGAAAAATTATCCGTAAGAGTGTTCTGCATTTAAGAAACTTAGGGATAAATAAACCATTTTTATATACATTAGTAGATTTGGTTTCTCAAATTATGCATAAGCCTTATCCGGATTTAAAGGATAAGCGGGAGGATATTGCCCGGGTTATTCTAAATGAAGAGAATAATTTTATTCGTACCTTAAATTCAAGCAATGATTTATTTAAGGATAAATTCAGCTGCCTTAGCCAGGGACAGGACCCGGAAAAAGCAGGTAGAATTGCTTTTCAGCTTTATGATACTTACGGAATACCTTTAGAATTAACTAAAGTTTGGTTAAATGAACAAGGTATACAAATTTCCCAAGGAGCGTTTGATCAAGAACTACTTGAACAGATGACTCGTTCCAGGCTGCAGAGTTCAATGAAAGGTGATGTTTTTGATGTCAAAGGTTTAGGGTTAAGGTTAAAAGAGACAAAATTTTTAGGTTATAAGAATAATTCTATTAAAGCTAAGATAATAGAAATAATTGATCCGAATAAAAAGAATAGACAATTAACTCAGATAAGCTTAGGTATGAAAGCCGTAATAATTCTAGATGAAACGCCTTTTTACGCTGAAAGCGGCGGCCAGGTGGGGGACACTGGGGAATTGATAGATGGAAATAATGTTTTTGAAGTCCTGGACACAAAAAAAAATGATAATGTTATCTTGCATATCGGCCAAATCAAATCCGGTAATTTTAAGAAGGATGATACGGTCGTTGCCCAAATAAATGTTCAGCGCAGATTAAATATTGCCAGGAATCACACAGCTACGCATATCTTGCAGGCAACCTTACGTGAAATTCTAGGGAATCATGTCCAACAGCAGGGGTCTTTAGTTAGTGCGGAGAAACTCCGTTTTGATTTTACGCATTTTAAAGGATTGTCCCCGGAAGAAATTGCCAGAGTTGAAGAGGTAGCTAATAGCTATATTATAAAAAACTATGAAGTAGATTCTAAAGAGATGGAGCTTAAAGATGCAAAGAAGGCTGGGGCTTTAGCGTTTTTTGAGGAAAAATACGGTGAAAATGTCCGCGTGGTTGCGATAGGGAATATTTCCAAAGAACTCTGCGCTGGTACGCATCTTACTGATATTAAACAAATCGGTTTGATCAAGATAATCAGCGAAAGCTCCGTAGCCAGCGGAATAAGAAGGATTGAAGCGGTTACTGCTGAATTCGCGGAACAGTTTATCCGGGAGCAAGAGCAGAAGGCTATTGAAGAATCTCAGAAGAAAAGCAGGTTAAGGGAATTAAAGGCACAGGAAAAGAAACGCAGCGCGGAAATTAATAATCTACTGCCGGCCAGATCACTTGAACTTCTCAAGAAGAGCGTAAAAATAAACGCAACCATTGCTGTTTTTTCAGTTGAAGATAATTTAGATTTGAATGCATTACGGATTTTGACGGATATGCTTAAAGGAAAGTTAGCTCAAGCGGTAATTGCTTTAGGCTCTCAAGATGGCAGCAGGGCTTCTTTAGTCATCGGATTGACCGCGGATTTATGCGCAAAAGGCTTAAGCGCCAAAAATATCATTTTTCAGGTTGCGCCGCTTATCGGCGGAAGCGGCGGCGGCAGGGAA
This sequence comes from Candidatus Omnitrophota bacterium, assembly GCA_018897555.1. GTDB lineage: Bacteria > Omnitrophota > Gorgyraeia > Gygaellales > Profunditerraquicolaceae > UBA6249. Next base: position 1,529 of record JAHIKK010000033.1, on the reverse strand, counting down.
GATTTTGCTCAAGCCGGAGGAACACATCCTGAAAATTTTATATTGGCTTTTGAGAAAATAAAGGATATAATTAAAAGTTGCGCATAGGGATAGTAGCGGAGGTTTAAACCTCCGCTACTATTGAAAGTTGCATTGTAAGGGGATAATATGAAAATAATTAAGGCGGCGAGTAAAAAATTAGAGAAGATTTATAACCGCGGCCAATTGCGCCAGCTGCGCGTTGAAGAAAAGGTCAGAAAGATTATTGATGATGTGCGCCTTCTTGGCGACGACGCGCTGATTAAGTACACACGTAAGTTTGATAAGGTGAAACTTAGCCAGCGCCAGTTAAAAGTTTCGCAGATCGAAATCAGCGGCGCTTACGCGAATATCAGCCCGCATTTTGTCAGCTCGCTGAAAGTAGTTATTGAAAACGTAAACCGTTTTTATCGTAAACAGCTGCGTAAATCCTGGAGGATCAAAGGAACCGAAGGCGTGGTCTTGGGTGAAAATTATACGCCTTTAGAAAAAGTGGGTGTTTATATTCCTGCCGGGACTGCCCCGCTGGTTTCTACTGTTTATATGACCGTGCTGCCGGCAAAGCTGGCCGGGGTAAAAAAGATTGTTTTAATCAGCCCTCCGGATAAAAACGGGTATATTAACCCGCATATTTTAGTGATTGCCGATCTGCTTAAGGTTGATGAGATTTATCGCGTGGGGGGAGCTCAAGGGATTGCCGCCTTAGCTTATGGGACCAAGACTATTCCCAGGGTAGATAAGATTGTCGGCCCGGGAAATATTTATGTTAGTGAAGCCAAGCGGCAGGTTTTTGGCTTGGTGGATATTGATATGATTGCCGGCCCCACGGAGCTGGTGGTGATTGCTAATCGTTTCAGTGACCCGAAATTTATTGTTGCCGATCTGGGCGCTCAAGGAGAACACGCTAAAGGCCTGGCGATATTAATTACCAATTCCAAAAGTTTAGCCAAAGAAGTAAAATCTCAAATGGATGGGCATAACGGGTTTATTATTTTGACCAAGAATTTAAAACAGGCGGCTGAAATTGCCAATAAGATTGCCCCGGAGCATTTGGAAATCCTGGTGCAGAATCCTCAAAAACTGCTTAAGGATATAAAAAACGCCGGAGCAATATTTTTAGGCCCCTATAGCCCGGTGGCCCTGGGTGATTATGTTGCCGGCCCCAGCCATGTATTGCCAACCTCCGGCACAGCCAGGTTCTTCTCTGGGTTAAACGTTACGGATTTTATTAAGAGCAGTCATATTATCAGTTATTCTAAAAAGGCGCTGGAAAAAATACGCGAGCCTTTGGAAAAGATTGCCGGCATTGAAGGCCTGCAAAAGCACGTGGATTCGGTAAAGGCAAGGTTTATTCAGTAGGTAGTAGGGGAGGTTTAAGAGGCTGTGCGCCAATTATCCCTTTCCCTTAGTTTATTATCGTCGGAGAAATAGTTTTTTCTCGTCGACAATTTAGTTGATTTTTACAAGCCTCTTGGTATAATAAAGGTAACAAAAGGAGGCCTAAAATGAAT
>JAHIKK010000032.1 GCA_018897555.1 Candidatus Omnitrophota bacterium | reverse complement strand
TGACCTTTATTATACCAAGAGGCTTGTAAAAATCAACTAAATTGTCGACGAGAAAAAACTATTTCTCCGACGATAATAAACTAAGGGAAAGGGATAATTGGCGCACAGCCTCTTAAACCTCCCCTACTGTTGAAATTCTATTACTAATATCATAGCGGGTGAGCGGAATCGAACCGCCATGTGCAGCTTGGGAAGCTGCCATTCTACCACTGAATTACACCCGCGCAATCTTTTAAATGAGCTAACCATCCTACTCTACCACTGCCCCGTTTCTCTAAATCAAGCCATTGGAAACGGGATCCCGCCTGATTCTTAATATTCTGGCGGGAAATTACACCCGCAAAACATTTATCTGCGCGTACAATCTTCCATCAATTTAATAGAACAGTATTTCCCGCACATCGTGCACACACTGGAAAGCTTCGGCTTACTGCTTAATCGATACGCCTTGGCTTTATCAGGATCAATGGATAATTTAATTTGTTTTTTCCAGTCTCTCGCCTTGCGGGCAACCGAGATACTCCTATCCCAAGAAATTGCCAGTTTTCTGCGTTTAACTAAATCTCCGGCATGCGCGGCAATCCGGCAGGCAATTACCCCTTCCCGCACATCGCTGACAGTCGGATGACGCAGATGCTCGGCGGGAGTTACATAACAAAGAAAATCCGCCCCAACGCTCGCGGCAATTGCTCCTCCGATGGCCGAAGTAATATGATCATAGCCGGCAGCCACATCGGTAACTAAGGGCCCAAGCACATAAAAAGGCGCGCCGGAACAATATTTTTTCTCTAAAACAATATTTTTTTCTATCTGATCCAGAGGAACATGCCCCGGGCCTTCAATCATTACCTGCACACCTTTAGCCCTGGCCCGCTTAGCTAATGCGCCCAGAATTTTCAATTCCGCGATCTGAGCTTTATCCGTAGCATCTAAAATTGAACCCGGCCTTAACCCGTCGCCTAAACTTAAGGTTACATCATATTTATGAGCAATATCCAGGATTTGATCAAAATGCGAATAAAAAGGATTTTCTCGCTGATGGTATTTTATCCAACTAGCGATAATCGCTCCACCGCGCGAAACCACCCCCATCAGCCGTTTATGCCGCCCGAGCACCTTTAAGCTGCTTTGCGTTACTCCGCTATGTATAGTAAAAAAATCTACGCCCTGTTCAGCCTGATCAGTTAATACCTCGAGAATGTCTTGGGCGCTGAATTTAAGAAAATTTTTATTTTTTTCTGCCGCCCTGACTGCCACTTCATAAATCGGAACCGTCCCCACCGGCACGGTTGAGTGTTTGAGAACCTCTCTTCTTACCTGGGTAAGATTACCTCCCACACTTAAATCCATCAGCGCATCCGCGCCATACTTTATCGCTGTTTTAAGCTTCTGAATTTCATCGGCAATCCGGGATTTATCCGTAGAGGTGCCGATATTAGCGTTAACCTTAGTGGACAAACCACTGCCCACGGCAATAGGCTTTTTTATTTTATGATTTATATTTAAAGGTATAACCGCTCTTCCTGAACGGATAAGGCGCATAAGCGCTTCAGGCTTAATCGCTTCCAGATGCGCGACCTTACGCATAAGCGCAGTGATAATATTTTTCTTGGCGTATTCCAGCTGTGTCATAATTTTATTAACTTCTTAGCTGTCGTAGAGGAGGTTTAAACCTCCCCTACTATGGAAATTATTCTAAAAACTTAACTGTTACAATAAGCTTGATATTTTTTTAAAAGACTCTTTCTCAATTTCATAAACTTTATACCTGAGTTGTTTAAAGCCTAAAGCCGCCCTCACATCTACCAGCTTGCTGAATTCTTCCAGCACGCGTAAAGATTCTTTAACTCTCTGAATATTGGCCAAAAAAATGTCTTTACAATTACTGCGCGCCAGTTCCCCGCAAGAATTGAATCTTCCTACATCCGTCTGCGCTCTACGCTGGCTAAACAGCTTAGCCTGCGGGTAGATCTCCCCGCCCAGGCTATCTATTTTATGCCTAATTTCTTTAAATTCTGCCGTAAACTTACGGTTATCCAAAATAAACCGGGCTACCTCTTCGCAAACACGCAACCCCTCTTTGACCCGGTTCAAATTAGCATCAATTATACGGCCGATATTATTTTTTTGAGAAATTCCGGACGATTTTTTCAATGAGTGCACTAGTTGAGCGGCCCTTAACTAAATTAACGGTAAGGACCTTTCCGCCATAACTGGCTACAAAATCTGCGCCGATTATTTTTTTCTTACTCCAATCCGCGCCTTTAATCAAAATATCCGGCTTAAGCGCTTTAATTAAACGCAGCGGATTATTCTCATTAAATAAAACTACAAAATCCACACTGGCCAATGCGGCTACTGTCTTTAAACGATCGCCTTGCTTGATCACCGGACGATTTTTAGCTTTAATCTTTTTAACGGAGGAATCGCTATTCACTGCCACCACCAGATAATCCCCATAGCTGCGGGCATCTTGGAGGTATTTGACATGGCCATAATGCAAAATATCAAAACAGCCGTTAGTAAAAACTATGCGCTTGCCGTTCTGCTTAAGGCGCCTGACTTTACGTTTGAGGCTGGTAGTTGAAATTATTTTTGTTCCTGACAAAGCTCCTGCTCGATCATTTCGCATATTATGTGGGCAATAGTAATGTGCGCTTCCTGAATCCTGGCGGTTATTTTGGATGGAACAACCAAAGATACATCAGCAAGCTTTACAATATCCCCTCCGTCTCCGCCGCTTAAAGCAACAGTTTTAATCCCCATCTTTTTGGCCTGTTTAATCCCTAAAGCTACATTTTTTGCTTTACCGCTGGTAGATATCCCCAACACCACATCATTCTTCTTTCCCAAAGCTTCGACTTGCCGCGAGAAAACCACATCATAACCATAATCATTAGCCAAAGAAGTAAGTATCGAAGTATTCGTAGTTAAGGCAATGGCGGCTAATGCCGAACGATCCTTTTTAAAGCGGCCGACCAGCTCAGCGGCAATATGCTGGCTGTCACTGGCTGAACCTCCGTTGCCAAAAACGATTACTTTACCGTCTTTTTTCAAGCAATCAATCATCAGCTGCGCAATCCCAGCGATTTGGCCGATCTGATTGCGCAAGATCTCTTCTTTAACCTGAATACTTTCTAAAAGGATATCTTTTATTCTCTCGTACATTTTACTTTACCTCCCCCCACACTGCTAGTTATCCAAAAAATACCTTGGCAATATTGTAAAGCTCCGTATCCACCGTTTTTAAGGTCTTCACTGCCTCCTCTAAAGGCACATCAATGATCTTGGTGCCGGCTAAAGCTACCATTTTCCCGAATTTTTTATTAATGATCAGCTCTACGGCTTTTACCCCGAAGCGCGTGCCTAATACCCGGTCAAAGGCAGTGGGTGAACCGCCTCTTTGAATATGGCCAAAAACGCTGACCCGGGTTTCAAAACCGGTTCTTTTTTCAATTTGCGCGGCTAAATCCTCCCCGATACCTCCGAGCCGCACATGGCCAAAAGCATCTAACTTTTGCTCTTGAGTAACCATAGCTCCATCTTTAAACTGAGCGCCCTCAGAGACCACAACGATACTAAATGTCTTGCCTCTTGCATGCCTTTTTTTAATAACATTGCAGACTTCATCCAGATCAATGGGAATTTCAGGGATCAAAATCATATCCGCCCCACCGGCGATACCGGCCTCAATAGCAATCCAGCCGGCGTGCCTGCCCATAACCTCGGCAATCATAATGCGGTGATGGCTTTCTGCGGTTGTATGTAAACGATCGATGCATTCCATAGCCACATTTAAAGCAGTATCAAAACCAAAGGTATAATCCGTAGCCGATAAATCATTATCAATAGTCTTGGGCACTCCCACGATAGGCAAGCCGTCTTTGACCAGTTTAGAAGCAACCCCCAGGGTATCTTCCCCGCCGACAGCGACTAAAGCATCTAAACCCATCTTCTTAAAATTATCTTTAACCTTTTGCAGGTCGCCTTCCTTTTTATACGGATTAGTGCGGCTCGTCCCTAAAATTGTCCCGCCTTTAGGCAGGATCCCTGAAATCGTATCAATATTTAAAGGCATCGTATCATTCTCGACTAACCCCTTCCAGCCATTTTTAATGCCGGTAATTTCATAACCTTCAAGTAAAGCCCTGCGCACCACTGCTCGAATAACCGGATTTAAACCCGGACAATCACCCCCACCTGTTAAAATCCCAATCCTTGCCATTCTTTATTTTCCTCCTTCATTTATTTAAACCCTGCCATACCCGCTAAAGGGTATGGTTGAACGGTCCTCTTGCTCAAAATCTTTCTTTCTGCGGGCATCTTTTTCATCATAAGTAATCTTGGCTACATGAATTCTGATAATAATTTGCTCATCCACGCCTAAAATCTCCTGAATTTTAGATTTAGTTATATCTTGAAGGCGGCTGGTCAACTCCGGAATATTTGCCTCCGAGCGCAAAACCACGCGCATTTCGACAATAATTCCTTTTTTATTCGCCACCACATTGGGCCTTAACTCTTTAACTTCCGGAATTATCCCCGCGAGGCGCCGGATCAAGTCCTCTACCGCTGAAAGCGAAATAGTGACTTGTCCGCTAGAGGTAGTAAAAGCAATTGTTTTTTCTCTCTGAAATTTTCCCAGGATAATCTGGGCAAAAGAAAAACTGATTAAAATTAAAAGCGCGCCGGAAAACCCAATCGCTACCCGGGAATTATGGTTACCTTGAGCAAAAGTAAGTAAATTATTTATATCCGCGGGCAAAAGCAGGTTTAACGCGAACACAATCAGCGCTAAACCAATGACCATAATCATCACCGCGTAAAATACAATCCCTAAAACGGTAAAAAATTTCATAGCTCTAACCCCTTTCTATGCCTTGCACATTTACATTAATTTCTTTAATGGAAAGATTGCTCATCTTTTCTAATGCCAGCCTTACATTCTCTTGAACACGATTGGCGATTTCCGGAATGTTATAGCCATACTTAATAATTAGAGGTATTTGGACTTTTACCTCTTCATTCCTGGAGATATCCACTTTGATCGCCGAAAAAAATTTATTGCCCAATAATTCCGCCAAGCCGCTTTTTAAATCCCTGCCCACTCTTTTAACTCCATCAATCTCTGTGGCCGCGATCAAAGATATCGATGAAATTACATTTTTATGTATCCTTAAAACTCCTAATTCATTCCGGGATTCATCACGATTCACTTATTACCCCCTTGTATAGAAAATACAACACCCGTGCTCCCCACCAGGGGACACCGGCGCAATTCAAATAAGCGCCGGGTGACTTCTTAACGCGGGGTGTCTATGCTTTCATTCATCAAAAGATCCTGCACAAAATGCGTTGAGATATCGCCTTTTTTAAACAACGGATTATCCATTAATTTAAGGTGAAAAGGTATGGTGGTTTTAATCGGAGCAATGTAAAATTCACTTAAGGCCCGGCGCATAGTCTTAATTGCCTCCTGGCGGTTATTCCCATACACAATCAGTTTAGCCACCAGCGAATCGTAATAGGCAGGCACCTCATATCCGGCGTAAATATGCGTATCTACGCGCACATTCGGGCCTCCGGGAAGAATTAGGGATTCGATTTTCCCGGGAGAAGGCATAAAATTATTATCCGGATCCTCAGCGTTAATCCGGCATTCAATCGCCGCGCCCCTAAACTGCACATTATCCTGGTTAAACTTAAGCTTCTCGCCGGCGGCCACCCGGAGCTGCTCCTTAATCAGGTCAATACCGCAAACCATCTCGGTAACCGGATGCTCAACCTGAATACGCGTATTCATCTCCATAAAATAAAAATTACCGGTTTTTTCATCCAGTAAAAACTCAATCGTACCAGCGCCAAGATAATTAATGGATTTCATTCCTTTTAAAACCATTTCTCCTAATTTACGGCGCATCTTACTGTCAACAACCGGAGAAGGTGATTCTTCCAGCAGCTTCTGATGCCTGCGCTGAATACTACAATCCCTCTCTCCTAATTGGACGATATGCCCGGAGCGATCCGCGATAATCTGCACTTCAATATGACGCGGCCTTTCAATATATTTTTCAATGTACACGCTGGAATTGCCAAAATTCGCTTCGGCTTCAGTTTGGGCGGTGAGGAGGCTGGAAACTAAGGTTAAATCATTATGACAAATACGCATTCCTTTGCCGCCGCCGCCGGCAGCAGCCTTGATGATTACCGGGTAACCGATTAACTTAGCGGTCTTTAAGGCTTCTTCTTTATTTTTAATAACCTGATGGCTTCCGGGAACAATCGGCAGGCCGGCTTTTTGCATCGTGGTTCGCGCCGCCATTTTATCACCCATCAGGCGCATATTCTCCGGAGTCGGCCCGATAAAAGTAATTTTACAAGATTCGCATATTTCGGCAAAATGCGCGTTTTCCGCCAGAAATCCATAGCCCGGATGAATAGCTTCAACATCGGTGATTTCGGCGGCGCTGATAATGGCGGGAATATTTAAATAACTATGGGTTGAGGATGCCTGCCCGATGCAGATTGCTTCATCAGCAAAACGCACATGCAGGCTGTTGCGGTCGGCCTGAGAATAGACAGCCACAGTGCGAATACCCATTTCATGACAGGCGCGAATTATTCTTAAGGCGATTTCGCCTCGATTAGCAATGAGGATTTTAGAAAACATATTTAGAGCGGATCAATAAGAAATAACGACTGTCCAAACTCTACCGGTTCGGCGTTATCGACTAATATTTCCAGGATCTTACCTTTAATCTCTGATTTTATTTCATTCATTAATTTCATCGCTTCAATAATACAAATTACCTGGCCCGGTTCGATCACCTGCCCAATTTCCACATACGAAGGAGCTTCCGGATTAGGCGCGCGGTAAAAAGTTCCCACCATCGGAGATTTAATCTCCACCGTCTTAATCACATTTTTCTCTTCTATCTCCCGCGCACTTTGCGCTTTCGCGCCTGCGGCTAAAGCCCCCCCAGCCGGATAAACTAGCGGCGGCTCAAATCCCTGGGCCCCATTGACTGTTTTCTTAAGACGGATACGCATATCATCCTTCTCCACCTCCAGCTCAGCCAGGCCGTTTTCATTCATCAAATTGATCATTTCTTTGATTTCTTTAATGTTCACAACGCCCTCCCTTTAGTTGATTCTCTCAACATATGTGCCGCCGGTGCGCGTATCTACTTTAATTTTATCTCCCACATTAATAAATAAAGGAACGCCAATCACTGCTCCGGTATCCACGGTCGCCGGCTTATTTCCGCTCTTAGATGAATCACCTTTAAACCCGGGCTCAGTTTCCACAATGGTAAATTCAATAAAATTAGGCAAATTAACAAATAAAGTAGCGCCTTTAAAAAAATATCCCATAACCTCCAGGTTATCTTTTAGCAGTTTGGCCTTATCCGCGATAATTTCTTCGGATATAGCAATCTCTTCAAAATTATCAGTATCCATAAAATGAAACATTCCGCCGCTGGAATACTGGTATTGCAATTTGCGTTCCTCGACATAAGCCTCGTCTATCTTCTCTTCACCGCGAAAGGTCTTTTCCTGAATATTATCATTCCTTAAGTTACGCAGCCTGGCGCGCACAAAAGCCGCGCCCTTACCGGGCTTTACATGTTGGGCATCGATACACATATAAACTTCACCTTCGACTAATATCGTTACTCCGGATTTGATTTCATTTATGGACAGCGCCACTGATCACCTCACAGCCTTTAGTTGTTACTAAAACCATATCTTCGATTCTTATGCCAAATTTACCTGCCAGATATATCCCCGGCTCCACCGTAAAGGTCATTTGCGGTTTAATCGCGCTGGCTTCCCGGCCGGATATTTGGGGAGCTTCGTGTACCTCCAGGCCAAAACCATGGCCCAGATTATGCGTAAAGCACCCGGCATAACCTTGCGCGGCTATGTATTCCCGTGCAACTCTATCAATTTCAGCCATTTCAGCGCCAGGACGGATTCTCTTAATCGCTAATTCCTGGGCTTTAAGAACAATGTCATAAACCTTACGCATGAGAATGTTTATTTTACCTAAAAACAAAACCCTTGTCAAGTCAGATTTGTATCCCTGGTAGTCAACCCCCAGATCAATGAGCACAGGCTCATTACTTTTTAGTTTTCTCTCACCTGAAAGATGGTGCGGCTGGCTGGAGTTGGGCCCGGAAGCCACAATAATATCAAAAGCAGCGGCCCTGGCCCCCTGGTACCTTATGAAACGCTCAAGCTCTGCCACAATCTCTACTTCTTTAACACCCGGAACAAGAAACTGTTTGATATACTCTAAAGCCAATGCCGTAATCCGGGTGGCTTTTCGCAGCTTGAGCATCTCCTGGCTGTCTTTAACTTGTCTTTTATCTTCAATTATACTATGGGTGGGAATTAAATTGAATTTTCCGCGGGCCAACTCCTTAATTTTAACAAACTCCGCAAACGGCAGATACCTTTCCTCAAAACCCAGCCTATCCAACCCCAGAGTAAGTATAGCTTCAGTAATATGCTTAAATACAGAACCGTTGCATTCTTTAAGTTCAGCGTTACCTTTTAAAAAAACTTTAGCCTCTTCAGTATAACGAGAATCGGTAAAATAGATGTTTTTCTTTAAAGAAACTAACAGATACGCATCCCGGCTTAAAGACTCCGTAAGATAGGAAATATTCGCGGGTAAACTAACCAAGAGGCCATCTAAACCCCTTTGTTTTAACTGAAGATTTATGCTTTTTAAGCGAAGGTTCATTTTGTTGAGATTAAATCCAGGAGAGCAGCCAAACCCAGGGTGTAGCTTTTAGCCCCAAACCCTAAGATTGTCCCGCTGGCCACCGGACTGATCAGCGATTTATGCCTAAACTCTTCGCGGGAATAAATATTGGAAAGATGCACTTCGACAACGCTCAATCCGCAAGCGGCTACGGCATCACGCACTGCCACACTGGTATGGGTATAGGCTGCCGGATTAATCAAAATACCCTGAAATTTATTCTTTTTAGCCCGGCCGATAAGATCTACGATTTGACCCTCATGATTGGATTGTTTAATCACCAAACTAGCCTTGTTTCTTTTGGCATCGTTTTTAAGCATCTGGTTAATCTTGGCTAAAGTTAAGCGGCCATAGATTCCCGGCTCGCGGGTTCCCAGGAGATTTAAATTAGGCCCATGGATCACTAAAATCTTTTTCATAGAAAGTTGGTTTACCCCGTTAGAAGTCCCGCGGCGCGGGGCGCCACTTCTAACGGGGTTTACTTATTCTGCTTCATCAATAAGCATTACCGGGATTCCCTGCCGCACAGGATATTTTTTACCACACTTTTTACAAACAATTTTATTATTAATTAACTCCACATCCGCTTTACAGGCAGGGCAAGCTAAGATATCTAAAAGTTCCTTATCAATCATTTTAACTTATCCTCCTTTTTACCAAGATAGGCTACTCTTAATTCATAAAGTAAATTCTCTAAGAGATCCGTTTCTTCCCGGGTAAGATTACCTTTGGTTTTCCCTTCTAACATGCCTAAGGTATCAATAAGGAACTTTGCCTGAGCGGAATCTTCTTCTGTTTTACCGGTGGCCGGATTAACCATGTGCCCTAAGGCAATTGATGCCTGTAAAGAGAGAGTGGTGATAAAAAATTTAAAATCCGGTTCCGGAGGAACAAATTCGCTTTTAGCCTTGGGTTCCTGCTTTTCTTTCTCCACGCCCTGCTTCCAATTCTCGTCAACTTTCTTTTTAATCTCGTCCATAATTTAATTAATAGTGATTCCGGCATAGCCTACAACGCTGCTTTTATCGCCGCTGGCATCGCCGCTGGTTTGATATTTAATTAACTGCCCTTTTTTTGCCCCCAGCAATTTAGCGGCTTTGATTAAAATTGCAATCGGAGCAAAACCACACATTGAAATCTCTGACTCTTGGATTGCCGCCTTAAGTTTTTGGCTATCTAAACTCAAGATCGCCTCAATCGCTAATGCATCGTTAGCTTCCGCGATTTCCTGCGGTTGGTAATGCGTCAGGTCAGAGCTGGCAATAAACATCACCGAGTCTTTAAGATTATTTTCAATTACTACTTCCGCCAACTCTTGGCCAACGGCATTAAGTTGGGCTAAATCATCGCTCTTAATCGCGATAGGAACGATTTTAAAATCATTTCTGAAATACTGCAGTATGGGCAGCTCTACTTCCAATGAGTGCTCAAGTGAATGTGCCAAGCTATCCGCTTCTAAATACCTGGATTTTTCTAAGAACAAACCTACTAGCAAGCTATCAATTTCCAGATTACCTAAAGGAGTCTGCCAAGCCCCTCGCGGCATGATACTAAAGACAGCTCCCTGGCCCGTATGATTCGGCCCTAAAAGAACTACCGTATCTTTAATCTTTACTCCGGAGACAGTACCAGCAGCAACTTTTCCGGAATAGATATAACCCGCGTGCGGCAGAATGCATCCAAAACAATCACTCTTTTGCGCTGATTTATCCGCAAAAGAAGAAATCATCGCCTTAAGCTCTTTAGGGTTTGCTGGATAAAATTGCCCGGCTACAGCAGGCTTACGTAAATTACTTACCCTCATCAACTCCTACCCCAGTCATGCTTATTTTCTGATGGTCTTAGCTTTCTTCCTCTTGCGTTCGCTGGGTTTCTCATAATGCTTGCGGTCACGCACTTCCCGCAAAATTCCTTCCTGCTCAATTTTTTTCTTAAAACGGCGCAAAGCAGATTCAAAAGATTCGTCTTTTTTAACTTCAACCTGGGTCAATATAATCATCTCCTTTCATATTGAATTTTAAGCTATTTAATATACCATTCTTTTAAAAAAGTGTCAATAATGGCTTGCCGGGTAAGGCTATTCTATTTCAAAAGAAATTATGATATTAAAAGATAACTGCGGGTAATCAAGCTCTTTGGGAAAATTGGGGAAAGGCGAGGCATCTCTGATGCTGCTTAAGGCAATATTTTTCAAGTAATCGTTATCCGTTGTTCTTTCTTCAACTAAACGCACGCCTTTAATGTAACCGTCATTAGAAATAATAAAAGAGACATAAGCCTGGCCGATTTCATTGCGCGTATAATTTTGGTAAGCACTGCGGCGGATTTTCTCCCTGACGATCTGATAATAACTGATATAGCTGGGATTATCAATCTTAGCCATCTCTATCGCCGGCAAGGTAATCTTCTTTTTTATCGCCATCACCTCAGAATTTATAAAGTTTGGCTTAGAAAATCCTGTTAGCTTGTGGCTGGCGATATCCGGCAGAGCCTTTGAGCCGCCAGAAGAATTTCCCTGTTCAATATAAGGCGGAGGGATTTTATTACCCATGCCGATCTTAGCATCAAGTTCCAGAAAAGGTTCAGACCGGGGCATTAGCCTCTGCCTGCCCGGTTCAGCTAAACTCTTAGGCAGAGGTTTAGCCTGCGGATTTTCTTTAATATAGCGCACGGCTATTTCTTGAACTTTTGGCGCGGGCGTGAAAGGATTAAAGTTAGCCCTGGGCAGGATAATCACTCCGTGAATAAAAATAGAAACAACTAAAGTAATTTGCAATAGTCGATCGGAAATCATGGTTTATTTTATCATGGAGAAGGCAATCTAACAAGAAAAACAAGGGACCGTTTCTATTTTTTAAAACTCGTATTGAATGAAAAAATAGAAACGGTCCGATTATTTTCTCCAGAAGAAAAAGCGTAAAAAAACCTGCCTTTTCTTTATAACATCTTGGGATTAACTCCCGACAAATTCCCTCACCCTCTCCATATTCCTACCGACTTTCTGCCACTATTTACTAGAATTAGCTAACAGCTCAAGCTCAATCACCGATAGCGCTACATATTATCAATGTAAACTTAAAAAACAACCGATTATTTATATTTAAGTAAAGGAACTAGAAATCAAAGGGATTGTATTTTTGGGGTTTTTGTTCTGGTGGCCTGTAGTTAGGATTGGAATAAAAAGAATCGCAGACACTGCAACGCCATCCATTCATTTCACTCTTTAATGGCGATTCAAGAGTTTTCTCTATCAGGCATTTATGACAAAAAGAAGAATTGTCGCTCTTGTGTTTAAAAATACCTAAACTAGGAATAAATTCATATCTGGCAAGGATAATATCTCTATTAGTATATTTGGCGAGTTTTTCTTTAAATTCAGCGTTTTCGATTGCATATTTATCAATTGTTCTTTGTAACGTTACAATGGCTTGAGACTTTTCTTCTTTAAGAGAGTCATTTTGTAACTTAAGAGAGCGGTTGTCAGCTTTACTACTTATAAGTTGTTGGATAAGCCAAACAATAAACCCTATTATTGCGGTTGGTATACCAAAGTATAAAAGTATATTTTTAAAAATATCCATGTTATTATTGAACCATAAAAAACTGGCTTTAGTAATAAATAAACGTTCGCTTATTAGGTGTTTCTATGTTTTTACCGGATGGACACGTTTTGGGCACAGTTCAATGTTTCTCTATATTAACCCCGGCAGGGAATTGGTAGCGAAAACGCTACCAATTCCTTTGGCCCCTCGTTTTCACAAAAGTGAAGCCGGGGAGTTGCTCTACGATACACAAGGATTGGGTTGTCTTTGAGCCCCTTTCAATCTCTTGCCTATTATTCCATCACATCTTTCAAATAGCTCGTTTCTCCACTCAATAGAATTGAGACCTTGAACTTTATCGACATCCATCCCTAAAAAAGATCTTTTATTGTTTGCAATAATCCCATAGAAGCGAGCATTTTCGATCCGATATAATCCAATCAACTGCGGCACCCCACCACAATAATCATTTTTGATATTAAATAATGTATCACAAAAACAATGAAAAACTGCTCTGCTAGTATTTTTATTATCGCATTCCCAATATTTTTGATACTTATTTAAAAACTCTGACTTACCAGAGCCTAGAACAAATAGCTTGTCTGAATGAGCAGAAAATTTTGCCTCTTCCCCCTTCCAACCATTAGTTTTATCCCAACCAATGATGTGAGCAAAAAAACGTTTATTATCTCGTGAAGCATGCACGATAGAAAAAGACTCCTCCATATTCTCTCGTGGATAAGTTTTAAATAGCTCAACAATCTTTTTTTTAATTTCCTCAAATTTCTCTTTACTTGTAGAATTTTGAGAGAATAACAACCCCCTATCAGCCAGATCAATTACTTGAGGTAAAACTAAGGTTGGAAACAAAACATCTCCACAATATCCAAGAATATCCGGTGAATTATTGAAGCCAAAAACTTTACGCGAATAATCCCATCGCCTTCCATTTTGCCAGGAAATCCTGCTATCACTCGCAATATAAATTGAAGAAGGACCCCTAGAATCAACTCCCAACCATGAAATTAATAGTGTCATTTCAGTTAATTAAATTTTGGTATTAATATAATAAAAACAAGCGGTTTAAATTTGCATAATGGTTAGAATTGCATCCAAATCCTGAATAGCTGCGCGACGATAATCAAGCATGGTTTTTGGGAAAATCCTAGCATAGAAATGTTTTTCAGTCTGTCTATCAACTGGAATATAAGATGAAAATTCATGTTTGCATAAATCAACTCTTGCTTTACTTCTTGTAAAATTGGGGTGCTCAATAATCTCGAGACACAAAGCCTCCATGCAAGGGATAACCCAAATTATTTCTATTGGCGGTTTTTCTTTCATACGCTTCTTTAATTTCCCATCCGTCTCTAATACTCTATCTGCATCCAAAACAACTACGCACCTATCATAAGCTCTAACATCGCGCAACCTTATTGATTTCTCGATAATAGAACGGGGAGAGCCGCCCGCGCCACACTCTACCTTGACTGCAATGTTATCTTCACGGGAAACATATATATCTTGAAGATGTCGAAGAAATGCCTTATCTTTTCCCCCTTCTCCAACTATTAAAACTGTAGTTTTTGTTTTTCTAGACTGAAGATTAATCCTGGGAGACATTCTATAAAAACTCCTTTATATATTAGGCACTGCGCCGTAGGCACCAGCCATATACTTAGCATAGATATTATCATCTCTTCGAACACCTTTTAATTCATCAAGCCGATACAATACACTCTTACAATCTTTTCGTTTCTCTACTAATATCACCTGTTCTTTCTCCAAATGGTTAAGAATGTCAAGAGAGTGGGATGTAAAAAGTAACTGACTATTCTTGGGATTAATCGCTGGATTAATAAATAGCTCAATTATTTTCGGTAGCGCATGAGGATGTAAGTCCATTTCAAGCTCGTCAATAACAGCTATACCCCCCACCTCTATAACTGGTAAGAGGAAATGCAACAAAACAAACATGTTCTTTGTCCCGTTAGACTCATAAATCATAGGCAGCTTGTATTGTTTATCATTAACTTTATGTAACCCGAATGGTAAATAATTTTTCTTACCTTCGACTTTTGTAGGATCATCTGTACCTTCTAAGGAAATTCCTTCCAGGCCAAGGTCACTATCTTTCAAAAACAGCTCAACTTTTTTAAAAAGATTATCATTTTGAACATAGGCTTTTGTTGCCTCTACAAGTCTTCGATCTCCCAGAGATGATGGGTCCCAAGATTTACCTCTGCGTATAACATTCCCTATAATCTTTTGCCAATATCCAGCTATTTCAATAAGTATGTTATTATTGATAGCAACAGAGGCGGAAATTAGGGACACATTCTTTCGCAATATTTTTTTTACGATTTCTGTTTCTAAATTAATACGCTGAGAAATATCCGAAGCCCCTATCTGAGGATTCCAATTACGCTTAAAAAGGTAATTAAAAAAGTTGGTTTCCTCTTTCTGATATAATTCCTCTTTAATAACATGTGTTTTACATAAATGGAGGACATATTTATAGACCTTCATGTTGTGCTCAAACACAAGTTCAAACTCTGATGTTCTTTCTTGATCTTCTGAAAAAATAAAAGCATCAAAAGGAATCTCAGAATTTTCACCTTCTAATCCATTAAAGGAATTAGGCACAAACCAACTAAGAAATGCTAACGCTTTAAGTGCATTTGTTTTCCCTGAGGCGTTAGAACCAATAATAATCATTACTTTACTAAGGCGCGTTCCCAAAGGAGTATTTATAAACATATTGCTATCTGTATCTACCCCTTTTCGAATTTCTTCAAAACTAATGGTAGCTTTATCAGCAAATGAACAGAAATTCTTAAAGGAAAAAGAATAAATCATTTCATACCTCCAGTAATTTGATTATCTAGTATATTATAATAATAGCATATTAACAAAATTTTGTCAAATTAAATCTATTACTTCTTATTCAATATGTGAGTTATCGAAAATTATACCATTCACATCTTTTTATAAATTAAACACTATCTTTATCATAATTATACTATTTTAACATATTTTTGTCAAATTATATTTATTTCGCAGCATGTATCGTTGAATCTAAGAATAGAATAGACATTGTTTTATAACTAATTGTATTCCAAGATGTTACATAAAGTCTACTATACTTAACTAATTGTATTCAAGATGTTATTTGAAATGATTAAAAAGCGGAATTAACGTAACTTATTTAAATTACGAATGTTACATAAATAATAATTAAATATACTTTACACAAAACAACTTGCCAAGAGTATTTTTTCTGAATTACGCTGCCTTATCAAGAGAATATTCAATCACGGTCAGCACAATCTGCTTAACAGGTTTATTGCAAGATTTAAATATCAGTTTTTTTAACGCAACCTCTCCATATTCACGAAGAGCAGCACTGATAAGAGCGTGAACAAAAGATTGTGTTACAAATTCCACACCTTCAAAATTTAAAGTTACGTCTAATCCGACCTTAAGTGCAGGAAAAATTTTTGTTTGCCGCCATATCCTTGCCATATCTTTATTCTCAACAAACACACCTATTTCTTTCTTTATATTAATTAAATATCCTAAAGTTTTCATTCAAATCTAATTCCTCTTTTCCTATTCTTTATTCTATTTTTATAAAAAGTCCTTCTAATTTCGGTTAAAACTTCATCAAAGGCTTTATTATTTTCGAGACCTATCTCAACCGCAATAACCGTTCCTTGCCAATAAGGCAAGCTTTCATAAAGATTATGTCTATCACCCAGCGGATCGGAATTGAATACAGTATCCTCTCCTTTTCTTTTTTGAGTTAATTTATAACAGGTATCTCCGGAATAAACAGCAAATTGCGTTCCCGAAGCTTTTGCAATCGATCTCACAAAATAAAGTCCTGCACCCGCATTTTCTATTGACGAACCACCGCTTATTCCCGGTTTAAGAGCTTGAATTATCGCAAACTTATGCTCCTTATCTAATAAGTATCTTTGAGTCCGACGTAATGATGCCAGAATGCCCTTTCCACAATCAGCAATACCTATTGAAATTTTTCTACTTTTTTTATAATATTGGGCACATGCGAAAGCAGGAGCCCCTCCAGCATGTTCAATCACATTTCTAATCAATTCACTGAAACAATATTTTAAAGCATTAGACTCATCAATAGGAATATGTAATAAAGGCAACATATCTACTAGAAAACTTCTTAGTTCTTCAGAATTATCAATCCGAGCTAATGGAATAAAACGCCCGCTTGGCTCGTGTTCTTTGTAGATACTTCCCGGGTTATAAGCAACCTTCATAAAATCCATTAAATGCATTCTCCAAGCATAATTAAGAACATTGGGGTTTTCTACTTTATCAACTAAACATTTTACATTATTTTTACTTTTATAACATTCTTCTGCCCAAGCAGCTATCATTGCTAAAGCAAAAGGAGCTATTAAGACAAAATCTTTGGGGAAATAGACTCCTCTTTCTTCATTGTCTAAAATGGGGAAAAATTTATTGGAGGCTAGAAAATACCTTATCGATTTTATTGTTGATGGATTTAAAACTGTAATATTTTTCATCTAAAATAATAATTGTAAAGATTCACCAATTTCTAGTTTACTATTATACTACTTGAATTAAAAAATTGTAAGCAATTTAGTGAGCAAGACCATAAATCTGCCCTACAATCAACGAACCCCTCCAAAAGCCATATATACGATAAACGATTAAACCCAAGAAATCACCTCGCTACGAGTCTATTTCCTTATTTCGCTATGCTTGGAATCTGCACTCTTGAAAATTGGCACCTTACAACCGTTACCTGTTTCCATTGCTTGCACTCTTGAAAAAGACCCGAATAAATGGGACCGCTTACATTCAATGCTAAAGCTCGAAAAATAGAAACGGTCCCACGATTCTCTTCTATCGAATCATAAGGATCATAAAACTAACCAGCACCAGAACCACGATAATTACAATAATTATTTTAGGCTTGGGATATTTTAGTTTACCCATAAAACCTACTGAACGGTTAAGGCTTTGGCCGCAGTAAAGACAGAGCAAAGCCTCATCATCATAAATCGGCTGCTGACAATGCGGACAGATATATTCTGACATAATCTAACGCCTCTTAATTTAATTTTTTACAAGTTTTAAAAAACTCAATAATATTAAAATAGTAAAATTAATTATTGCCGTCACCCAACAGGTCTTGGGAATACCTAAAATGGGGATCAAAAAAATGGCGGTTAAAAATGCGCCTAAACAGGCACCCAATAAATCCAGGCCATAACTTAAACCGGCTACCCTGCCAATTTCCTTTTTCTCATTCACCGGGTATATTTTATTTGCTAACGGGAATTGAAATCCCCCGATAAAACCGGCGATTATCGGCAAAAGCAGGAATAAGGCATTTGCACCCAGCCAAAAGACGCCTCTTCCGCTTGAATTTGAAAGCCAACGTAAAATTACAGGCAATGTAAAAAGATAAATGCAAATAACCAGCTGTGCCCAAATAAGCAGGTTTAAATCTT
The DNA here is from genome assembly GCA_018897555.1 of Candidatus Omnitrophota bacterium. GTDB lineage: Bacteria > Omnitrophota > Gorgyraeia > Gygaellales > Profunditerraquicolaceae > UBA6249. Next base: position 3,840 of record JAHIKK010000032.1, on the reverse strand, counting down.
TTTTAAGCTTGGGCATAATCCTGATTATCCACAAACTACCCAGGCCCAAGCCGGCCATAAAAGCAGTAATAATCAACCCCAGCTTATAATATACATAACCATAAATAATCTGAAAAGAAAGTAAGATTACAATCTGCGTAACCATCTGCGTAAAACCTGTAGTCATAATTGACAAGGAGACGGCTTGCCTTCGCCATTTTATTTTCTTGCTTACTTTGATCAACCCGAATAAAAGAATAAAACTGCAAAGACTAAATATAATTATCCATATTTTGGTTTCTGTCGCTGCTTGGAGTACCTTTTTTAAAAAAGAGCCTTTAAAGTGCGTTGTCCAGAATACCATATTATAGTAGATTGATACCGGCCGGAAATCATAATTTAGTTTAGCTCCTTTTTCCGGCTGCAAAGCGCTCTCAATGGAATTTATTTTTTGGGGGGATAATTTAGAAAATAAGTAGTATTCGCGGACATATTTTATATCTAGATTTCTGTCTTTGGTTCTTTCTTCCAAAATTTTATAATCATAAGTCAGCACGCCTGTTTTATCACAAGCCAAGAAATAAGCAGTGTCGCCCGGGATAACTTTAACATCTAAAAATACCTCTTTCAGGCTGGAATAAATAGAGTTCAAAAAATCTTTGAGTTGGCGGCTGATATAGCTTTCTGAAGAAGTAAGCGCAAAAGACAGAATACCTCCCTCATTTAAAACTTTTTTTACCTCTCTAAAGAACTCAACTGTATAATACCTGTTCATCTGGACAGTATGCGGATCCCCCAAATGCACAATCACACAATCATATTTGTTATTTGTGCTTTTAATAAATAACCTTCCGTCTAAATTTTTGACCTTTACCCTCCGGTCTCTTAAAAAACCATACTCTTCTTTCGACAGATAGCTTTGGGCCATCCGGATAATCATCGGATCAAGTTCTACATAATCGACCTTCTTCACGGGATGCTTTAAGATCTCTTCCAGCAGCCCGCCCACTCCGCCTCCTACTAAAAGTACTTCTTCAGGCTTTGGCTGCTCTAATAAGGCAAAATGCACGGCTTCTTCAGCAGTAAGCTGATTCGGAACAGTGTAAAGATGGACTCCATTATAAAAAAAGGAGCGTTGAGACCGGCTTTTGGTTACCGCGATATTGCCGTATATCGAATTTTCCGAGGCCAGGAGCGTGTATCCTTTCCATTGCATTTTTAATGATTTTTGCTGAAGATAATCCCAGCCATTAAACAACCAGATGAGAAGTACCACGATAAATGAAATCGTAAAAATAGCAATAAAGACCGGCTTGGTTTTTTTGCTTTCAGAAAACGTTTGCAAGAAAAGAGCCCCGGTTATATTCAATAAACTTAAAACTGCCATAATCTGGAAAGGATTCAGCAGGCGAATCAGGATAAAGCTAACTAAAAGCCCTCCGATGATTGAGCCCGCAGTTTCTAAGAAATAAACCATCCCGATTTTTACGGCGATTATCCGGGAGTTGTTATTATCTATGCTTGAGCTTAAGGAAAACATAAAACCCAATAACAGGCATACCGGAAGCAGAATGATAAAAGCAGACAAAAACATAGGCAAAACAGGGATAACCTCACCGGAGCCTAAATGCAGAATAGATTTTATTGACCTTATCGCCAGAATGCTTAAGGGCAGCAGGATACTTAAACCTAACTGACAGAGCGAAAAAATGGCAAGCTTGGAGTTAATTTTATCGGTAAACCTTCCCAGGAACCAGCTACCGAGCATGCCGGTGGCAAACCAGCTGGTAAAAATAATACCTATGGCAATCTCATTGCCATAAAAAACAACCAGAAACTCCCGCATGAAAATAATCTGCGTAACTATGGCCGTAAACCCGATTAAAGCTATGGAAAACAATATCCCCTTTTTCAATTTGCCATCCTCAAGATAAGTCTTAATCCCAATAAAATAAGTAAGGCCGCGCAAACCGTCCTAAAAATTAAATTACCTGTCCGGGATTTAAAAATCCCCGGAGGCAGGCGGGTAAATATTCCCGACAAAGCGCCGATAACCAGAAAACCGGAAATAAACGTGCCTAAACCAAAAAATAAAGCGTAAAGCAAGCCTCCCCAGGCGGATTTAGAGACTAACGCAATCTCAAACAACAAGGCCAAAAGCGGCGCGCAAGGAAATATCCCGATAACAAAACCTAAAATAAAAAGACTGGTGAAATTAAATATTGTGCCTGCCCTGTGTTTACATGCCCACCAAAAGGGTTCTTTACCTATCCAAACATAGATCCCCAGAAGAATAATAATCATTCCTCCGCAAGCCTTAAGCCATACCACCAGGCTGGAATTACTGAATTGCCTTAATATAAATCCCGACAAGCCGGCTAAATATCCTAATACCAGATAGGCCAAGAGCCTTCCGGTTAAAAAAATAGCGATATCAACTAAGGCCTGCCTTAACCTTGTCTGTTTTCCCGCAATGTAGGCAATTAAAACCGGCGTGCAAACTAAAAGACAGGGCCCGGCTGAACCAAAACTAAATCCAATACCAAAAAGCTCTAAAATTGTAACAGTATTAAGCATATTTATTTAAAAACCCATCTTCCGGCAATCTTATATCCGCAAAAGTTACATTTCCCATCCTTAATATTATTCTCTAAAATCCGGTAGCCTGCCCTCCTGACAACTATTTTTCCGCAATGCGGACAATAAGTATTTTCTGCGCGGTTACCGGGGACATTTCCTATATACACATATTTTATCCCGGAATCTTTAGCGATTTTATAAGCTTCTTCGAGTTTCTCCAGCGGAGTAGGCGGAAGATTTTGAAGTTTAAAATTCGGCATAAAGCGGCTAAAGTGCAGGGGCACCTCATCACCCAGGTTATCTTTAATCCAGACGCACATCTGTTTTATTTTTACGGGGTCATCATTAAAACCAGGGATAAGCAGATTAGTTATTTCAAGCCAGACCCCCTCTTCTTTAATTATTTTTAGCGTATCTAAAACCGGTTTTAATTGCGCGAGCATTCCTATTTTGGCATAAAATTCTTCCGTAAAACCCTTGAGATCAACATTAACCGCATCCATATATTTTAATAACTCCCTTAAAGGTTCGGGGTTTATATATCCGCAGGTATGCATGGTGTTTTTTATCCCTTTTTGCCTGGCAAACTTGGCAATATCCAGCATATACTCATAAAAGACAGTGGGTTCAGTATAGGTATAGGCAATAAACTTACAATTATTCTTTATCGCCAAATTTACCACTTCTTCCGGCGACAGATAATAATTTTGCGTCTCATCCGGCTTAGACTGGGATATCTGCCAATTCTGACAGAATAAACAACGCATATTGCATCCGGCCACTGCCAGTGAAAATACAGGCTCTCCCGGAGCGACATGAAAGAACGGTTTCTTCTCAATCGGGTCAATATTAATTGCAACCGGATCGCCATAACCTAAAGTGTAGAGATTTCCGCCTTTGTTAATACGCACTGTGCAAAAGCCTCTTTGGCCTGCATCTAAAACACATTTACGCGGGCACAAAAGGCACTGGACAATGTTTTCTCTTACCTTCTGCCAATATTTAGCAATTCTGGGAACAGGCCTTTGGCTGGTTTGCTCTGGCTGGGCGGCTAGATGCGGAGTATTAATCATTTGGATTGTTAAAAACAACCCCAGGGAAAGAAACGCAATCAATATATTTTTTTTCATTTTTTGCCCCCTTGACTAATTAAGTGTTATTTTACCACAAAATATTTGATAAACCACATACAAAGGGGGACGTTTTTAAAACGCCCCCCTTTGTATGTTAACACACAGAAGCTAATCTTGCAAAAAATTGAAACCAACGGGTCCCCCCCCC
>JAHIKK010000031.1 GCA_018897555.1 Candidatus Omnitrophota bacterium | reverse complement strand
ATTATACAAAGCGAAACTTTTACCACGCACATTTTCATCCGATTTAACTTCTATGGGAAGAATGTCGTTACCGCGCTGAATCGTAAAATCAACCTCTGCCGTCGCGCCGCTAGACCAGTATCTTGGTAAACCTTCATATTGAGCCACAAGGCTTTGCAAAATATAGTTCTCGGAAAGCGCTCCTTTAAATTCTGAAAACAACCTGTTGCCTTCACTGAACGACACAGGATCGAGAAACGCAAGCCGGCGCAAAAGCCCGACATCAACCACATAAAGTTTAAACGCGCCCGGGTCGTCATACGCCGACACAGGAAGGCTCGGTTTTGTATTCCGATATATTTTGTACGCAAGCCCCGCGTTACAAAGCCATGTCAGGGCATCTTCATACTCTCTTGCCCTTACTCCCTCTTTAACCGCCCGATACATAAATTTTTTATTCTCTCTTGAAAGCTGGGAAGGAATAGACGACCAAATCAACCCCAATTTGGCAATATTTTTTATTTCCGCGTGTTTTGAAAAATCAAGCTCATACGCATTCAATATATCTCCCAATACTTTTTGCACCCGCGCGACATCATTTTCTTCGGCCCAGACGCGCACTGATTCCGGCATTCCTCCGGTAATAAAGTACATCTTTAATTTTTCATATAATTGATTGAAGAAAATATCAGGTATCGAATCCATGCAGTCAATATTATCAATATATTGAACAAGTTTTTCTTCTTTTAATGCCCATAAAAACTCCGTAAATGTCATCGGATGTATCGATAGAAATTCAACTTTTCCAACGGGAAACGACGCCGGCTTCGTAACCCTGATTCCCAACAATGACCCTGCGCAGACAATATGATATCCCGGAGCGGTTTCACAAAAATATTTCAACGCGTTGAGCGCCGCGCTGCATTCCTGGATTTCATCAAAAATAATAAGCGTCTTTCCCTGAAGAATCGGAGCGCCGTTAATCAAAGCAAGATTTTGAATAATCCTCTGAACATCTTTAGTCGTTTCAAAATATTGTTTTAATTCGCTTTGCTCTTCAAAATTGAAATAAGCCGTATTTTCGTAATATTTTTTACCGAATTCCTTTAACAACCACGTCTTCCCAACCTGGCGGACACCTTTTAAAATAAGAGGTTTTCGCTGTTCCGACTTCTTCCATGAAATTAATTTGTCTATTAATATTCGCTTCATAGGCCATAAGCCATGGTTTGGCTTCCGATTGACCAGAAGGTCATGGTTTGGCCTCCTTTGGCCAAAGCCATAGCCAAAGCCATAGACACCTTTTGGTTTAATTTATGTGATTAAAATCACACTTATCTAACAAAAGTATACACTAAATACCAAAAAATACAAATCTTTTTTAATCCCATCTACTATATAAGACACAGGAGTGTGTCATTTTCTTTCAAATCTTTTTATATTTACTTCATCCTATTCATAAAACATTGCCTGTCCACAATTCAGACAAAAAATCCTTCCAAGGCATGATATGTATCTTATCGCTGACTCTTTTTTCCTTCTCATTGCACACAAGCACAGCCTTTCTTGGAGAATATTCTTCGATAAACGCCTTTAACGATTTTAAATCCCTGCCCTCAATCCTGCTTGAACCTTTTACTTCTATGGCTACCTCGCCTTTTCCAAGCACAAAATCCACCTCTAACCCGGATTTTGTCCTCCAAAAGTTAATATCAAAATTTGAATCACTGTATGAACTATAAGCGTTTATTTCCATAAGAATAAAATGCTCGAGCGCCCTGCCGAATCCTTCTCCCCTTTTATCTTCTAAAACGCGCTTAGCCAAAATACCGGCAATACCCACATCAAAGAGATAAAATTTAGGCGCGCTCGTGATAACCTGCCTGGACTGCCTTCTTTTAAAAGGTCCCAATCTTATTGCCAATAATGTATCCACTAATATTTGATAATATTCCCTTACGGTCTTCGCGTCTACCCCGCAGTCCCTGGCAATATTTGAATAATTTGTCAATTCACCATGAGAATAGCCCATTGCGTCAAAAAATCTTGAAAACGCGGGGATATTCCGCACAAGGCCTTCATTAAAAACCTCTTCTTTTAAATAATCCTGAACATAAGCTGTCAGGGATTTTTTGTAATTTTTCTCATCCAGATAATGCGAAGGCAGCATTCCATGATTTAATGCCCTCAAGAGGTCTGTATTTTTAAGTTCAGCGCTTACAAACGGAAAAAGCTGATAACGCCATGCCCTGCCTCCCAGTAAATTAGCATGGCCTCTTGTTAATTTCCTGGCGCTTGAGCCGCATAATATAAAACTCAGCCCTTTGTTCTCTATAAGCCAGTGGACTTCGTCCAGTATCTGCGGGATCTTTTGGACCTCGTCTAATATAACAGGTTTAGTTAAAGAGGACTTTTCTTTCGCGATCAACCTTTCGCGAAATAAAGAAGGGGCCTTGGACAGCTCGAGAAACAAGTCTGTCTTTAAAAAATCATAGTACAAGCTGTCAGGAAAATTCTTCTTAAGATAGCTGGTCTTTCCGGTCTTCCTGGGCCCCCATAAAAAAGCGGATTGACCTTTGGGCAGTTTTAATTTTAAGATCCTCTTGATATGTTCCATATAGGACTGTCCTCCTAATTAGTTCAACCTATTAGGAGTATACTATATAATTTGCTATTAGTCAAGACTATCATCCAAGAACCCCTACTTGTCATTGCGATCCGCCGCAGGCGGAGAAGCAATCTAACTTACCAAATCTAACCAGGTTAGATTTCAATCGGGTTTGCAACATCAATATCCTCTAT